>CAZMTL010000004.1:0-88624 GCA_964569575.1 uncultured Gammaproteobacteria bacterium
CGCTAAGTCGTTGGAAGAATTGCTATCCACTGGATCCTGTCCACGCAATTCTGCACGAATATTGAACGAACTTTCAGGAACAATAAAATCTACCCAAACTTCGTCCGGCGAACCACCTGCAGGAAGTGAAACAACCTGACTTGTGCCAATTGGCGTCGGGCCTGCATAAAACAACACGTGTCCCGATGCGTCGACATCACTTTGGTTACGAATTTTTACATACACCCGCACAGAATCCCCCGAAACCAACGTCGATTCGGAAAACCGAATATCTGAAGCGCGAATCGATAAATCCGACGTATCTTGCGCACGCGCATCCGAAGCAACAAACACCATTCCACAAACAAGCAAAATGGATAAAAGGGGTTTCATAGTTATTTTCTATCAATCAACTTGATTATAACCCAGAAGAGAAAAATTGAAGCAACGATCACAATCGAAATCACAATCGGCGCACTTGCAAACGGCAAGCCTTCAGTATTCATTCCGTAATACCCTGTGATCAATGTCGGCGGCATGAGTAAAACAGAAATCACCGTAAGCAAACGAATGATCTCGTTTGTACGATGCGACAACAAGGCTTCATTCACATCAAACAAACCATCAATAATATTCTTCAAATTATCCGAAATCACCCAAATACTATCCAGCGTGTCGCGAATATCGTCAAAATACAGATCAAGCGAATTTGAAACATACGGCTGTTTCGACTGCGCAATTTGCTGAATCACGATACGTTGAGGATCAATCACGTGACGCATCAACAAAATATTTCGCCGTACCACACCCAAACGACTTGTGGTCACCTTGGTATGCTCGTCGTACACCGAAGACTCCACTTGATTTGTCTCGCGTACCAATTCCTTCAAAATCAACTTCACATCCGAGAACACCACGCTGAGCAAATGATACAAAAAGTAACCCGTAGATTTTGCACACACCTCCTGCTTAAATCGACGACTCTTCTTCAACCGCATTAAAAACCGAGAAACAGCCGGAATGTTATAACGAGTAATTGTCACAATATAATCCTTGGCAATAAATACCGCCAAGTTGTGGCGTAGCACACGCTGAGTTTCGGCATTAAATGAAGGGATTGTAAAAATAGCAAACAAATAATGCTTGTAAGTATCCAGCTTTGGTAACGCGTCCTGGTCTCGTAAATCGTCAAAATCCAAAGGGTGAAACTTAAAATTCTTTTCGATGAAAGCAAAATCAGCTTCCTCCAAATCCGAAAAGTGATACCACTTAAATTCTTTGCTAACAACAACTGAATGAGCCATATTACGTGTTTAATTTCTTCCTCTCTTTAGAAATCGCCACCTCGACCACTTTTTTATACGAAGCAAATCCAAGTACGTAAAAAAAGATCACCGATGTACCAATAATACCAAACAAATTGATCACAAATATTTTCGCCGCTTCTTGCACCAAAAACCAATCCGTTCCGCCTAAACCAATACCAATCGTTACAAGCGGCGGAATTAAAGCAACCGCAATAGCAATTCCAGAAATCGATTCCTTCACCGTGTGATAACTAAGCGCAAGCGAAGCAGCAGCACCAGAAGCAATCGCCACCGGCAACATAAACGCAATCCGCGTCTGCTCCAAAATCGCAAGCTCGGCTCCCAACGGAACATACTGAAACGTAATAAACATCGCCGTCACAACGGCAATCGCCACCGAAAGAAAAATACTCACAAACGCAAATTTCACCATGCTCCAATCAAAAGTCACAATCCCCATCCCAACCCCGGTCACCGGCGCTAACAACGGCGCAATCACCATCGCACCAATCACAACCGCAGGACTATCGTTCAGCAAACCTAATGTCGCAATAATGCTCGACAAAAAAATAAGCAACAAAAAATTTCTCCGTGGCGACGACAGCTTCACCAATAAATCAACCGTCTCCTTATGCGGAATACGATCATCACTTTCCTTTCCTCCAAAAAATAACATAGTTACGATTTTTTCTTGTAACCGAATCTATAACGAAATATATCACTTTTTATCGGTCCGAGCAAAAGGATGTGCAGCTCTGCTAACACATATCGAATAATCGTCATCAAACGACCGTCACGTTCGAACCTACGATTATAAAAAAGCACCCGAGTACGTTTATTTACATATCCAAATTTTGATACAGCAGAAGCTCGCTGTGCATAATCTTGATCTTCACAAAAAACGATCACCTCATCAAAGCCACCAATTTTATCATGGACTGTTTTCTTCGCGATCATGCAACAACCACTAATATGTTTCGCTATCGGAGCCACTAGCCGAATATAAAAATTATAAATTTTAACAAATACTTCATCCAGCCTTGTCGCACCAACCGGAACAATAGTCACAGACGAAATGCCATAATCATTCGTGACAACATCTCGAAACGCATCCGCAAAAAAATGAGCATTTTCAAAAGCAACATCCGCATCTAAAAAGAAAATATACTTCCCCGTCGCCACCTCAGCTCCACGATTTCTCCCGACAGCCGGCATCCCGCCATCAACAACGATCGCGCCAAATTCCTTTGCGATTTCGCGAGTGCGGTCAGTTGAAAATGCATCTGCAACAATAACCTCCTTCGGCTGTTGCGACTGTTGTTTGATCGACTTAAGTAATTTCGGCAATAATTCTTCCTCGTTGTACGTAGGAATAACAATAGAAAGATCCAACATATCAATTTGTTAAAGCATAAAGCGCCACACCGCTTGCAACAGACACATTCAACGATCGCTTCCGTTGCATCGGAATAACCAATTTTTGATCCACGACTTCAAGCACATCTGGCGCAATTCCTTCAACTTCATTTCCTAAAATCAATGCCACAGGCTGTTTTGTCGAAAAACGTCCAATCTCTTCAGCATCATTACCCGTTTCGAGCGCACAAACCAAAAAACCTTCAGTCTTCAATCGTTGAATAATTTCGAACACATCCCCCGCCTCCCACGCCACCAAATCCTGCGCTCCAAGCGCTACCTTCGAAATCTCCTTCCGCGGTGGCAATCCCGTAATTCCCGTTAAATACAATTTTTCAACACCAAACGCCGCACAATTCCGAAAAATTGAACCAACATTATGCAAACTTCTGATATCATGAGCAATAACAATCATATTCATTGACGCACAAGCCTAAAAAAGATAGTGTTTGGGGTCAATCATACTCTATGTCATCACCTTGTCCAAACAAAGACGTCTGCGGAAGTTGCGGATGGTCGCATATTCCTTACGAAAAACAACTAGAACAAAAAAAATCCGACATCAACGGAAGTTTTGCGATTAAAAAATTATCGATTCCAAAGCTCACCGAAATAGTCGCGTCACCAAAAACAGATCACTACCGCAATCGAATGGATTTCGTGATCAACTTTGAAGGAAAAATCGGGCTACGCGAAAAAGGGAAATGGTGGCGAGTTATTGATGATCACACGTGCTTTATTGCAGACGAACAAATCGATGCGCTCTACAAAACAACCCGAGAATTGATTCAGGCAAGCGGACTCACCTATTTCGATCGCAAAGCACACACCGGTCTACTTCGATACGCCGTAATTCGCAGCACAACCGTCGGCGAAACCATGATCATCCTTGTCACAAGCGCTCCAAAGGATGAAACCGAAAAAGAACAATTTTTACACGTAGCAAAAAATCTCGCAGAGAAAACAAACGTCACTTCCCTGATCTGGTCAATCAACCACACGATCACCGATGTTTCGTTTGGATCGGAATTGCACACCGTTTCAGGCAAAGACTTTATCGAAGAAGAGATTTCTGGAAACCGATACCGAATTACCCCAAACGCCTTTTTCCAAACTAATCCGCATGGGGCAAAAATCCTACTCGAAACCGTAAAAGAATTCGCCGGCGACCTCTCTGGAAAAACTCTTCTTGATCTCTATTGCGGATCCGGATTCTTTTCTATCGCCCTCGCGCCATTCGCACAAAAAACAACCGGAATCGAGCTGGTTCCAGAAGCTATCGCCGACGCAAAAACAAATGCCGAACTAAACAATGTTCAAATCGACTACATCGACGCCAAAACCGAAGAATACAACTGGCGCTCGCTAAACCCAGATGTCGTAATTCTGGACCCGCCACGCTCTGGAATGCATGACAGCGCACTAAAGGATGTACTCGAGCAAAAACCAGCAGAAATCATTTATATCTCTTGCAATTACAAACACTTTGCACGCGAAATGGTGGAATTGGAAAAAATCTACACCGTCACACACATGCGTGCGATCGACATGTTCCCACACACACCACACGTCGAACTTGTCACAAAACTAGCCCGAAAAGCTTGACTTTTCTAAAAAAGTATGAGAAGCTCCTACGTTCCAAACGCGAGGTGCACATGGGACAGACGTGTGAAGTAGGATTGGCAGGATTCATCGCAACGGTCCGACAGAACGAGGGTACAGAGCCGTCCATTACCCCGAACGAAGTGAACAGCGACCTCAAGCACCAGCAGGTGCCAACGGGCTGCTCCTGCCACGACAACACCGACACGTCAACCGCACGCGAGCTGCGCGGCCGCAGGCGAAAGAATGTCGTCAACGCGCTGAAAGCGTTCGGCGTAACACCCGAGCGGGTTCGCGGAGTCCTCAAGACAATCTCCAGCACGATATCGCCGAAGCGGTGAACGAGCTGAACGAAGGCACGTCCTGACGCCGCAAGCCCACGGTTCGCCGTGGGCTTCCCCTTATCAAAAAACACTGTTATCTTACAAAAAACTATTACCTCATATGAAATCTGGATTCGCAGTCATGATCGGACGTTCAAACGTCGGAAAATCAACCTTGCTAAATAACCTTGTCGGAACAAAGGTAGCTATTACAACACCAAAACCACAAACAACGCGCCGACCGGTTCAGGCTGTTCTTACAACCGAAGAAGGCCAAGTAGTATTCGTAGATACTCCAGGAGTGATGCAAAAAGCGAAAGACCAGCTGACAAAAACACTTCTAACCTACGTAAAAGAATCTCTCAAAGATATTGATGTTATTCTCTACGTCGTCGACCCAACACGCGAAATCGGAAATGAAGAAAAGCAGGCACTCAAAATCATCGAAAACAGCACAACGCCAAAACTACTCGTGATCAACAAAATCGACGATCGCAAGGCAAAAAATCACATCGATTTTTACCGAGATCTAAAAGATCAATTCGACGGAGTTGTGGAAGTGTCCGCAATAAATGGATCAAACCTCGATAAACTCAAAATCTGGATCATGGAACGCCTGCCAGAAGGTGAAGCGCTCTACCCAGATTACCAGGTATCGAACATTAGCAAAGAAGAACAAATCGCCGAACTTATCCGCGAAAAACTGTTCCTTCGACTAAGGGAAGAGGTTCCGTATTCAACACACGTAGAAGTGAGCGAATTCGTTGAACGAAAAAATGGAACATTGTTCGTAAAAGGAACAATCTTCACTTCAGAAGAACGCTACAAACGAATGATCATTGGAAAAGGCGGACGTGGAATTAAAGAAATCGGACAATCTACCCGAAACGAACTAGAAGCCGTAACAGACCGCAAATTCTATCTAGAACTAGAAGTAGAAGTCGACCCACATTGGGTGACAAGAATGGCCGAATAAAACAAAAATGAGACGCTTCCGACGTCTCATTTTTGTTTACTTCACGAAAGATCGGGCTATACCGTTGCGGAAAGTCAGCCGCGGAGTTACACCGCTGTTCACTTCATGATGTTTTGCGCAGGCATTTCAACACAATCACCCCTACGAGTCAAGCAAACGCTTCGTCTCCTGCTTATAATCCTCGACATTTGGCTGATCAAACGCATTTACATTCAACGCCTTTGCAAGCAACATTATTTCGATCATCTTCCACTGTAAATACTTACCCAATGTGTTCGCTGAAAAGTCTGGCAACAAAAACTCGGTAAACAAAAGCTCATTCGATGCATACGCATGCTTCGTTCCTGCGTAAATTGCTGCACTCACCTGTGCCATACTCTTTTGAACAATCATTTTATTCACCTTAAAATGCGCCTGCTCTAACACAATGCTGCCAGCCTCACGTTCCGAGAAAAATAACTCAGTGTACTTATTTTTCGGACCTCCAAAATATAACTGAGCCATCGAATGAAGATCAGACGAACCAACAGAAACAATTGGTGTAATACCAATTCTGACCTCATTTCCATTCAAATCAAACTTTTTTCCTAAACTTTCCCCCATCAACTGTCGATACCACTTCCCTAGCGATTCCAGTTCAGGGTGAAAGAAAAAAGAATTGTGAACCTGAACACCATTTTTATACGCATCAAAAATAGCACGCGCAGAAAGCAACGAAGGATGATTCTGCACATCCATCTCAACCAAACTTGCCGCACCCTGCAAAAGTCCTTCTACATCAACGCCCGCCAACACAAGAGGAAATAACCCAACAGATGTAAACACCGAAAACCTTCCTCCGATCGCAGGTGCAAGCGTAAGAACCGAAGCCCCTAGTTGCGCAGCCGATACCTCCAAAGCCGAACCCTCGTCCGTAATAACAACCACTCTCGAAGCTGCAGAATCACCCCACTTTTTAATTAATAAACCATAAACATATTCGGCATAAAAAGCCGTTTCGCTCGTTGAACCAGATTTACTAATAATCGTAAGAACGATCTCATCGGACTGAACCGCTTCTTCGATTACCTTTTCGATACGCCCCAAACCGCGAGCCGACAGAGCTTCGGCAAACAACAAATCAACATTCGAACGTGTCTCGACTGCCAACGCATCATAAATCGCCTTTGTCCCAAGATGCGAACCACCAATTCCAACCACAATCACCTGCCGTAACAACGCAACATTAAATCGCTTCGCAAGTAACTGAGTCTGCTCCAAGTAGACGCCTCCTGCAGCTACCACAGAAGCCTCTGGCGCCTGTAAATCGCGATCAGCATATACCTGCTGAATACGTCGCAAATACTCTTCTAAATTAGAATCGCTTAGTTTGGAATATTTCTGTAGATCGGAAAACATAATTACGTAAGTGAAGCTTTAGAAACAAAATATCGTTCGGTGACCTGTCCTACAATAATACCAACAATCAACAACAACACATAGACACCAATAATTTGAAGCGACGAAAACGGCAACGAACGCATCGAACCAAGCGCAAACGCGGAATACCAAGAAATAAGCGAAACAGGCCCAAGTGCAAACGCCAAACGCCGTGTTCGACGCAATTCACCCGGTCGATGATGATGCATGTGCGATTTATTAAAGGAAAGCGAAGCCAGTCGAGGCGAAACAACCAAATTTAACAAAGTCCCATTCACAATTAACACCCCAACAATCACCATCTTCGCGATAAACTTCGTAGATTCTAAATACTGCACCGAGCTCGAGAAAAACAACGCAGCGCCGGTAAGCAAAATCATCCCGAGCGCCATCCAAATAAATTGCGAAATACGATCAAGCACATCAGATTCGAACGTCGAAATCTTGTAATCTCGCAAAAAGTGAAAAAAGAAATAATCCGTCAACGTAGCCGCTCCAAGCCCAAGCGCCATAAATAACACATGCAATACAACGATGTACGACTTGTACTGAACCAACATTAGCTGAATAACGTCGAAATGCAACAAAAAACCACTCACAAAAATCACCAACGTTAACGCCGCCGAAAACAAACACCACGTACACAATTTACGAAGCGTAAATACTTGAATAACCGTCAAATACGCCGAAAATAGCACCGCTAAAACACTTACAGCAAATAACAGGCTAGTCACCCACAACGGCAATGAAAAAATCAAAATCAAACTGTACCCCACAAACACCAAAAAATAATACAACAAACCTAGTCGCTCAACTGGCAACCCCATAAACTTCGAATATCGACTACGAATCACGTCATCACAACTTCCCTTCAGCGGACACACTAACTTATTTGAACCCCGTTTTTTATCCGCAATGTGAAACGCCAGCCCAAAACCAGCTAACGCACACACAATGATCACCAGAAGCAAAAATAGCATACAAATTCTTTTCTAAAGTATACCAAAAAAGCAAACACCCCGCAGCTGTTCGGCGGGGTGAGGCTAAACCCTAGGCAACCGAGTGCACCCGGAGTTCGAGCATACGTTGCCATGCGAGGTACAAAGGTCGGTACTCCTGGTTGGGCATCAGGGCAACGAAGAAGATAGCCGCGAAGCGAGGAACCTGGACGCCTCGAACCGAGTGCAGAAGCGCAGGACCCAACCCAAGGCACTCCGCCTGATGCCCAAGCCATACAGCGACCACACGATGGTTCAGCTGGACGCACGACTTGTTCCACGCCACACGGTTCACGAACAGGCCGCCGCCGGTATCACACAAGTGAAAGGTAATACCTGCACGGTCCCAATGCTCACCTGCTGCAACGTCAGTACCCAGACGATGACCGGTATACATCAGGATACGCAACGTGTGAAACATGGCCAGGCGATCGAAAAGCTCGATCAGCGAATGGTCACCGAGCACAATGTCCGAGAAATCCTTGTCTCCAGACCTAGTCTGTTGATCAAGCCAGCGAACCGTTGCACGGACTCGCTGATAGATCGTCTCGTAAACACGCTGCATCTCGAAGATGATGAACTTTACGCGTTCGATACCTTCGTATCCGATTGCGGACAGCGCCTCAAACACCCCGTAACGCTCCATACGAGCATAGAAATCGAGACGGATGTGCATGAAGTACTTCGTATCCTTCGGACGACCGTCAGCACCGAGAATTCCCCCTCCCTTGCGAACCAGCCCCAGGTCAGGCTCATCATCGACTGATGCGTACTCCCCCAATTCAGCAACCATGAGCAAATCGCGCGCCTCTTCAGGCAGCAAGCTCAACTCACGCACCAAGTCACACAGATAAGAAAACTCCTCCTCCATCATGATGTCAGTGACTTCTGCCAAGACGCGACCAGGACGATCGTACTGAGTCATCGAAGCCTCCAGAGCATGTAAGAATTTCGCACAATACAACTCTATCGCACTCCCAATTCTAATCAAACACGCCTGTGGAAAACATGCTATACTGAACGGACATGAAAAAATTCCTCTTACTTGGATTACTCCTCGGTATCGGCCTAGGCATTTACGGAATTTTCAGGCACTCAAACGTGAATGCTCGCGAAAAACAAGAAGAAAACATCGAAACCACCGAACCACAAATCCAAATCACCACAAACAGCTACACCATTCAAGACGGTGACACGTTCACAAAAGCCGCAGAACAACTTGAAATACCCTACAGCGAAGCGCTAGCGATTGTAGAGGCCGCAACAGACACATTCGACTTCACTCGCGTACGAATTGGAAAAACACTTTCGATCGTATTCGAGGACGGCGTGCGAAAACGATTGGAATATGAACCAGACAACGAACGAGTGATCGTTGTCGACCTGCAAAACAACTACGCAACCACAGAAAAGCCAATCGAATACAACGTCGAACTCACAACCGCGCAGGTAACCATTCAGGAATCCATGTTTCTCTCTGGCGTAAATGCAGGGGTTCCAGAAACAGTCATTCTCGACATGGCAGAGATATTCGCTTGGGAAATCGATTTCGCGACTCAGACGCAAACAGGCGATTCATTCCAAGTACTCTACGAAAAACGAACACGGAACGGCCAAGAATCCACACCCGGAAAAGTACTCGCTGCCACATTCACAAACCGTGGATCTGTTTCGAGCGCTTTCCGCTTCGAAACAGAAGAAAAAGCCGGCTATTACGACGCTGCGGGCAACAGCTTGGTGCGTCCGTTCTTAAAAGCTCCCCTTTCCTACTCCCGAATCACATCCGGATTCAGCTACTCGCGATTTCACCCAGTTCTTGGCACAAACACCATGCACCGCGCCATCGACTACGCTGCGCCGCTTGGAACGCCAATCATGGCCGTTGGAGACGGGACCATTACTTACCTGGGCTACAACGGTGGGTACGGAAACTATATCGACATCCGCCACAACGCCACATTCGAAACGCAATACGCGCATTTAAGTTCGTATGCGCAAGGATTACGCGCCGGAAGTCGCGTAACACAAGGACAAGTCATCGGATATGTCGGATCAACCGGCTACTCAACTGGACCGCACCTTCACTATCAAGTTGAAGTAAACGGCGAACTAGTGAACCCACTCGAAGTAGAATTCCCAAGTGGAGACGCTATCGCGGAAGAATACAAACCTGCATTCGACCAAAAACGAAGCGAACTCGAACAACTTCTCCAAAATTAAAAATCACCGGTTTGGTGATTTTTAATTTACTTCTAAATGCTATTTAAACTTTACCGCTGTTCCATAAGCCAAAATCTCGGCCGCGCCCTGCATTACTTGTGAAGTTGAATAGCGCGCACAAACAATGGCATCTGCCCCCAAATTCGTCGCTTCCTTCACCATACGTTCAGTCGCTTGATCACGAGCAGAACTAAGCATATTTGTATATTCACTAATCTCCCCACCGATAATCGACTTAAGTCCCGCCATAATATCGTTTCCAATGTGCTTCGCTTGAATTGTATTCCCCCGTACAAGCCCAAGAACCTCACCTACTTCTTTCCCTGGAATTGTTTCGATTGTAGTAATCATCATAGATCTACACTGTAACAAATCACTCCCAGAACAGCTAGACTTGAGTTATGAAGAAAAAATGATATGATTTTAGCAGGAGGAGACTTTGAAAAAACAAGGAAACAAAACTGGGGACGGAAACGATGCCCCAAGCTCACCCAACCGTGACAACCACTGGATCACCGACGAGATGATTCGTGACGCGTGGAGACACCAACAGCAACAACCACGACCAACGTGGGACAACAGCTACGAAGAGGGTTCAGACGAATCCAAGAACTGAACAACGGCCGCTCCACCCGGGGCGGCAAAACCATTTTTATGAGAGTACCGACAAGAAAATCTGAACAAGATCGCCACGCCCTGCAAAGCAACGACCCGCTTTACATCACAAAAGAAGGCATCGCAAAAATGAAACGAACAGCGGAGCGAATCAAGAAAGAACTCCCAGAACTACGCGCCGAAGTAACGCGCACGCAGGAAATGGGAGATTTATCAGAAAACGCCGCCTACCAAGAAGCGAAACACACGTTACGCAGAAAGCAGTCACAACTAGAACGCATTGAGGAAGAATTAAAACAAGTGATCGAAATTCAAACATCGGGCAACGAACAGGTTCAATTAGGCTCGCAGGTAACGGTATTATTCGGAAATGAAGAGAAGATCTTCGAAATGGTCGGCGAACAAGAAGCAAACCCCTTCAAAAACCGTATCTCGCACAAATCACCCCTAGGCGCACAGCTTGTAGGCAAAAAGACAGGCGACCAATTCGAATTCGGACCAAAATCAATCGTCGTTATCGTAAAAACAATCAAATAAAAAATCAGGCCGTAACAGCCTGATTTTTTTACTATACGTTACTTCGCCAATTCTGCATCAACCAATGCCTTCAACTGATCGTACGGCACTGCTCCCGAAACTAACTGACCATTTACGAAGGTAGCCGGTGTTCCTGTTACGCCTGCTGCGACTCCAGACGCGTAATCCGCGTCCACAATGTCGGCATACTTTTCAGAATCATAACAATCCTGGAACTGCGTTGTGTTCAAACCTAGATCACCTGCAAGATCGATGTAATATGCATCGTTCAACAATGCTTGATTTGCCATCAACGTATCACCGTATTCCCAGAACTTACCTTGTTCCGCCGCACATTCCGACGCAAGAGCTGCTGGTCGAGCCTGAGGGTGGAAAGAAAGTGGGAAATGTCGGTACACCCAAGCCACATCTTCGCCATACTCTTCAACTAATCGAACCATGGAAGGATGATGACGTTCGCAGAACGGACATTCAAAATCTGAATACTCTACCAATACAACCTTCGCCTTATTGATATCTCCTCGAATGTGTTCATCTTCCTGAACAGCCGCGAGCGTACCACTAGGCTGAGGCGTACCAGTATTTGTTCCTGTGTTCGTTCCAGTATTCGTCGGAACGGTTCGTCCACCATTATTCGATCCATTTGCCCCAAACGACGGAAGACTAAATCCTCCACCAAGCACTGCCGTTACCGCAATACCTGTCACCAATCCGAAAAGAAAAATCATCTTCGGGTTACCGTCAAAAAAACCTTTACTTTCTTGCATAATTTTTTCGTAAAAAATTAATTCCGTACACAACTCCGAACAGTACAAGAACGATACACATGTACTGCGCCGGCGTCAGTCCCCAGTATTTTACATCAGCTGCACGGTAGAAGTCTAGAAAGAAACGCACAGCCCCATACCAAATAGAAAAGATCGCAATATACGAACCAACAGGAGCGCGCTTCTTAGCCAAAAAAAGAAACACCAAACTCATCGCTAGGCCATTTAACGAAAGATATAGTCCATGATCGTGACGCACGATCCCGTCCGGATACTCAACGCCAAGAACAAAATCCGTCGCCGTACCAGGGTGATCATGAATCAAAAAACACCCTATTCTTCCAATCCACAACCCAAACGGCAACCCAAAAATCAACGAATCACTATACATCCAAGGGTCCAATTGATGTTTTCGAAAATACCAAAGCGCAATCACCAAACAAGCAATTAATCCCCCAAACAACGACATACCTCCCTGCCAAATAAACAAAATCTCGATCGGATTCGCCAAAAAATACGCAGGCTCGTAAAACAACACGTGCCCCAGTCGACCACCAACTGCTGCTCCTAACACAAAAAGCACGGTCAAATCATACACGTGCTTTGTGTCTCCTCCTCGAAATCGAACCATCCGAGCCGCTACAAACGAACCAAGTAAAAATCCTAACGCAACAAACAGTCCCCAGACATGCAGAGTAAATGGTCCTATCGCAATACTTGTCCATGAAAGATATGGGATCATGAAGGCATGTTTGAGTGCCAGTCTGTCAACGATTGATACGCATGCGCAACCGCCAACACCTTCGCGTCAGCCTTGTACGCTCCAATAAACTGAACGCCTACAGGCAAATTCTGTGCAAAACCACACGGAACAGAAATCGCGGGAATCCCGGCAATATTCGCCGTAGTAGTAAAGATGTCAGAAAGATACATCGTAACCGGATCATTGAATTTTTCATCAATCTTCCAAGCAACCGAAGGAGACGTTGGCGTCAACAGTACATCCACCTGCTTAAACACCTCAGCAAATTCCTGCGAAATAGCTGTCTTTACCGCAACCGCCTTTTTGTAATACGCGTCGTAATAACCAGCCGACAAAATATACGTTCCAAGCATAATTCGACGCTTCACCTCTGCGCCAAATCCCGCGCCTCGTGCCTTAACATAACTATCAAGCAATCCACCTTCAGCACGCGTTCCATATCGCATCCCATCAAAACGAGCCAAATTCGAACTTGCTTCAGCCGGTTGCAAAATATAGTACGCAGGCAAAGAATATTGCGTTAGCGGCAAACTTACCTCCACAAACTCTGCGCCAGCTGTTTTCAACACCTCAATAGCCTCTAGTACACGTGAACGAACTTCCCCGTCCATCCCATCAATAAAATATTCTTTTGGAACACCAATTTTTAATCCAGCTACCGAAGAAGAGAGAAGCTCGGAAGGAACAACTTCAGACGGCAACGTAGTCGCATCGTGTGCATCTTCACCAGAAATAACTTCGTACACCATCGCTGCATCTTCAACCGTACGAGTAATCGGTCCAATTTGATCAAGTGTTGAAGCAAGTGCAATCAACCCGTAACGCGAAACACGTCCATAAGTAGGTTTAAATCCAGTCACACCACACAATGCAGCCGGCTGACGAATTGATCCACCTGTATCTGAACCAAGAGCCACAGGAACCATTCCTGCCGCTACCGCTGCAACCGAGCCACCCGAAGAACCTCCAGGAATGCGTTCCAAATCCCAAGGATTTTTCGTCTTCTGAAAAGCCGACGTTTCGGTAGAAGACCCCATTGCGAATTCGTCCATGTTCACGCGGCCAATCAAAATTGCACCAGCTGCAATCAAACGATCAATCACAGTCGCGTTATACGTACTTACATAATCCTCCAACATCTTCGAGCCCGAACTCGCATGCTTTCCAACCTGACAAAGATTATCCTTCACTGCCACCGGCACACCTGCTAATCGCGGCAATTCTTCTCCGGCCGCAATCATCGCATCAATTTCTTTTGCACGCGTTCGAGCGTCGTCTGCATACACTTCTAAAAAAGCTCCGACAGCGGAATCCTTCTCTTCGATCACCTTCAACGAAGCTTCTACCACATCAACCGCAGTAAGCGATTTGTTTCGAAGACCGTCGTAAATTTGTTTTACAGTATACATAATTATTCAAATACAGCAGGAACCTGCAATGCACCACCTTTTTCATTAGGAAACGAATCAATCAAGCGCGCGCGCTCAGTCTCGTTTTGCTCAACCACATCATCTCGAAAAACATTCTGACGATCAGAAAGGTACGCCTTTGCCTCAACATTCGAAGTATCCACTTCCTGCAATTTACCAATATATTCCAAAATACGCGGCATCTGCGCCTTTAGCATTTCTTTCTCTTCCGAACTTAGCTCCAGATAAGCCAGTTTAGACAATCGTTCAATATCAAATACATCTTTCATAGGTACAATTTACTTATCTAACATAGCGAAAAAATCAGCCTCCGACAAGACCGGTACGCCTAACGCCTCGGCCTTCGCTAACTTTGAACCAGCATTTTCGCCCGCCAACAAAAAACCCGTCTTCTTGCTGACCGAATTGGCCACCTGTCCCCCATTTTGCCGAACCAATTCATGCGCTTCTTCGCGACTCATTCGCTCGAGCGTACCTGTCACAACCACTGTTTTACCTTCAAAAATACTACTTGTCGGTGCAGCGACAGCCTCGATCACCACACCCACTTCGACATACTCCTTCAACAATCGAGCAGAAAGCGGATCTTCAAAAAACGCCACAATCGAATCAGCCACAATCTCGCCCACATCCTGGACTTCCATTAACCGCTCTTTTGAAGCAACCGAGAGCACATCAATACTCTGAAACACTCTCGCCAAATCATGAGCTGTTTGCTTTCCAACATTTGGAATACCTAGTCCAACAAGAAAATCCTGCAAAGCGATCTGCTTCTTCGATTGAATTTCTTGCACAATATTTCGTGCAGACGTTTCTTTGTAACCCGGAAGAGAAACAATATCCTGCTCCGTCAAACGGAAGATATCAGGCGCATTATGCAAAAACCCTGCCTGCAAAAAATGCTCAATACGCTTACCGCCGAGTCCATCAATCCCAAACGCCCGCGCCGCGTGTAAAATACGTTCACGTTCCATTGAAAAACAGCGCGGATTTTTACAGTACACATCCACCAAATCGTCATCGTGCGAAACCGAGCTTCCGCACACCGGGCAAGCCTTAGGAGCACGCACGATCTTTTCCTGACCAGTGCGTAAATCAACAAGAACGCTGGTAATTTTTGGAATAATATCTCCGGCCTTAGTCAAAATAACCGTATCACCAATACGAATATCCAAGCGCTGAATCTCGTCCAAATTATGCAACGACGCGTTCTGAACGGTTGTCCCAGCGACCAACACAGGCTCGAGTCGCGCAATCGGAGTCAATCGACCCGTACGACCCACGCTCCATTCAACATCCAACACCCTGGTCGTCACTTCTTCAGGCGGAAACTTCCAAGCAACCAATCCTCGTGGAGTTTTCCCAACGATGCCCAAATCAGCAAATAACGCATGATCGTTTACGCGAATAACAACTCCATCAATCCAATAAGCAATCTTGCTACGACGCTTCTCGGTACGAGAAAGAAAAGACTCAAGTGAATCGATCGAATCCGCAACCTCTCCAACAGCGGTTGCAAATCCTAGTCCTGACAACAATTCAATACTTTTAGACTGTGTCTTTTGGCCGACATCACTCAACGACCAAGCGCGAAAACGCAATGGACGCGAAGCAGTGATCTTTGGATCCAATTGCCGCACGCTTCCAGCAGACACATTTCGAGGATTCGCAAACGGCTCACCGCCTTCATGAACAATTTTTTTATTCATTTTTTCAAAATCTTTCTTGGTCATGTAAATCTCACCTCTCACTTCGAGATATTCAGGCAGATCGATACTATTCGAACGTAATGAAAGAGGAATTGAATCAATAGTGCGCACATTCTGCGTTACGTCTTCACCAATCTGACCATCGCCGCGCGTAGCGGCCGTTTCAAGAACACCATTTTTATACACCAACGAAACAGCTAGCCCGTCAATCTTTTCCATACAAAAAAACTCACCAACCAAACGATCGGCAATTTTTTCTAGCCGCTCCACCCACTTCACCACCTCTTCCCGACTAAACACATCTTCCATCGAAAACAGCCGTTCCTTGTGTGTGATTTTTTTAAATTTGGCAAGCGGACTCCCTCCCACGCGCTGCGTAGGAGAATCGCTTGTAATAAATTCGGGATACTGTTGTTCGAGTGTATACAACTCATGTTTCAAACTATCCAAAGCAGCTTCCGAAATCTCCTGCTTATCATAAACATGATAAAGCGAACGATGATACTCAATTACTTCCTTCAGTTTTTCGATCCGCTCACGTGCGTCATGTATATTCATATCCCCGCCATTATACCGTCTTTTTAGAAAAGTAAAAATCACCCGTTAAGGTGATTTTTACAACAATCCAGCTTCAGAAAAATGTAATCGTGAATCGGTTCCAATAACCATGTCCGTACTCTGAATCACGAGCACTTCGTCTGCCTTCTCGGCCGTTGGACGAATAATCGTGAAGAATATCCCAATAAACACGATAATAAACACGAATCCCAGCGCCGTTGATGCAAATAATTTCATAAGAAATGGCTACTGAATTAACACACAATAATAGCAGAAAAAAGGCGTTTTGTCAATGTAAACACGAAACCCCCGCCACACACGTGTAGTGCGGCAGGGGTCAGGCTACGAGTCAAACGTCTCGGTGCGAAGCTCCAACCCGTTCCAAACAGGCTGAAAGATCGCATCGTGATCATTTGATCCCTCGCGATAAACTCCAATCCGTTGACCTTCGGGAAGGATGATCAACAGCTGGCCCTTACGCGGATCGTAGCGAAGAACTACCAGGCCCTCCACTCCTGTCGACCGAATGATCGCTTCCACCCGATCGAGCAGGTGAATGGCGGTACACTCGACACCGGCACGGAGTATGAAGCGGATCTCCCGCTGAACAGACTCTGTCAGACGCACTCGCGGAACGTCGCCTCGTGCATCTGAAGGAACGACTCCAGCGGATCGGGGCTGACGGGCCGAATGGGCCGGCGCACCTTGGATCCATCGATCTCGACAACGATCTCGAACGACTCGTCATCGAAGAACACCTCAGCCTCCAGACCGAGCTCGTAGAGAACCCGCTGGACGACGTCCTCGTCGAGCGAATCCTGCTCGAGCAGCTTCACGATCACCACTCCAACATCGGCAGACGAACACACGCGCCTTGCGACCATGACCTCTCCTGAAAAACGGCATTATCGCCTCGAAAAAGACAAATATTCTCTTCTTCAAGCCAACCAAGAATACAAATGCACTCTTGCTAATAACGAAAGAACATAACAAAAAAATGGCCCTCTGTCAACCAAAAAGCCAAATTACACTCCTAAATACCAACCAAGAATCCATTCTCCAAAAAACATCACGAACACAATAGCGCAGGCCATAAACGTTCCGAATGGTACATGGCTCGAAAGCGCACGCTTCTTACTAAGCACCAAAAGCAATCCACCAATCCCACCAAAAATATAACTAAACAACAACGCCAACAAACCTAACTGCGGGCCAAGCAAAAACCCCATCAACAACCCCATACGCACATCCCCATCACCAACCCACTTCCCTTGCGAAATCAGGTACTGAACGGCAAAAAACGTTCCAATCAGCAATCCTCCCAACACAAACCACACAATAGAAGCACCAAGCGCCAAATTGAATATCAAGATAGCCAAAATCGCCGGCACCGAAAACCGATCTAAAATAACCGAAAAACGATAATCATACACAAAGATCACCATCAAAAACGACACCACCACAACATCTCGAACAAACAGCAAAATTAATTCGGACGAATCAACGAATTCAGGAATGCCAAACCCAAGCGCCACACGCAAAAACAACAACGTGGTCAAAATTCCCATTGCAAGCTCGACCGCCGGGTACTGCCACTCAATCACCGTCGCACACGAACGACATCGTCCTCGCAACGAAATATAACTCACCACCGGAATCGTATCCAAAAAGGCAATCGGCTCTAAACACGTGTGACAGGTTGATTTCGGTTTTAACAACGCCGCATCTGCCTTTGTGCGAAAAATAACCACATTCAACAATCCGCCGATCGCAATCCCGAGTAATGCCGAAAGAATAATGCCAAGAACAATCATATTAATTCGAAAGTAGAATTTGTCGACATGCGCCCGATTCAAAACCAGTCTCGGTTGCACAATTCAATCCCTTGCTCAAACCAAGAATCGCATTGTCCTTCTCGAGCTCGAACTGAATTCGATACGTTTCCTCGTTCGCTGCGTAACAATACGCATTCGATGCTTCGGAACACTGCGAAAGCTCTCGCAGTCCGCGCTGAGGAGGCGAAAACACAACTTCCATATATGTTTGTTCAGCACGCGCACAAGCACCCACAAAGCCATCAACCCCCAAGCAGCGCGTCGAAGGCCATCCAAGCGCAATGTATTCCGGAGAAACAGGAAATTCGCTCGTATCATGATAATACAGTTCTAACGCAACCTGCGTTTGACGCACATCCGAAAGCCGAACGGCGTCCCGCATCTGCGCTCGCGCACTCGACAACACCAACACAGTAATCAATCCCAAGATCGCAAGCACCGAAGTAGCGATCAACAATTCAATTCTTGTAATTCCTGACTGAGTCATATGCTTTAGTATATCACTATTGAAGTAACCGCTTTATCTTTTGAACAAACTCCTGTGGAAGAAAGTGACCGAGTAACAAAAAGTGGTCCACTCCATGCCTTAATGCCTGGTCAATGAACTTTTTCTGAGCCGAATGAGCAAGAATCACCGTCTTCAAATTCAACAAAGACGGAATGCGTTTCATCGATTCCAAAGCAGCGATCGGATCAACGGTACATTGAGCATCCAGTATGACAACATCCGGGTGAATTTTCGCCACCTTCTTCTGCGCTTCTTCCAATGTTTCATTCACATCCACTTCGATCCCCTCCTGCTCCAGCTTACGACCATAAATACCGGCTAAAAAACTATCGCACGCAATAATCATCACAAGAGGATCTTGTTTCGACATACTAGTTCTTTTCCGTCTTCTTGAGCGCAAGCCCGGCTGCGACAGAAAAACGCGGACCAACTTCGTCCAACACCGCACCCAATCCTTTCGGCACCGAAACGCGCGCCCACGGATCACCCAAATACACATTCATATTTAATGCAGACGTCAAAATCTGATCAATGTGCGGCAAATGCGCAGAGCCACCCGTAATCACAATCTTCTCAACAGTTGAACCCTGATGAAATTCTTGCGCAGCAAAAAGTTCGAGCGAATACTTCACCTCGTGCAAAATCGGCTGCATCGCTTCTTGCAACACCGGAGGAATCGCTGCCCCGTTCGTAAATGCTAAATCTAATTTCGTTTGCTCAGCTTCTTCCAAAGACACCCCCATCTGCTTCGAAATCAAACGAGTAATATTTCCGCCTCCCGCCTTTACCGAACGATGCAAGAAAGGAATACCTTCGTGCACGATCGTAATATTTGTCCGTTCAAATCCAATATCGACAAGTAGAATCTTTTCCTTCGCTTCACCTACAAGCGAACGAATCAACGCAAACGCCTCAGTCTCCAGTCCGGTTAAATTCAATTTCGACAACTTAAAAATATCAATATACTTCTGTACCAAGGTCTTCGGGGCACCCGAAACCAACACGCGTACATGTTCCGTATCCGTTGTTCGCTGACCAGCAGCCGCCTTTGCATCTGATTTTGCCGATTCCTTTTTTGATGAAATCGGATCAAGAATCTGTGAATCCAAAATCATGTCTTGAACCGGAATAGCAAGCAATTTTTTTACTTGGGACTCAATTAACGGCTTCAAATCATCCTTCTTTTCTTTTGGAGCGGGGATCGTAATAATCGCATGAAAAACCGAATGACTTGGAAGCGACACATTCGCCTGAAGCGATTTCATGCCAGAACGTCGGTGAAGTTCATCAATCAAACTTGCCGCGTATTTTGGCTGATCAAGTAAAGATGTTTGTGTTTTATCGCTCTGAGATGTCCAGTCGGTATAACCATACGACAAAAGACGAGATCGTCCAGATTCTCGCGCAATTTCGCATGCCTTTATTCCCCCTGCTCCAACATCGATTCCTACGACACCAACATCATTTGATGGCTTCTTTTTTAAGAAAGAAAATAGTCCCATGTAGAGATAGTTTTGCGTTCAGTATAACACATCGCTCACCGAGCATCTAACGCTTGATTCACATACGCGTCCGCTTCCTTGTTCAATTCACGTCGTACATGCACAAATCGCGCAACAGAAAATTGACGCGCCAGTTGAATCACCTCTTTATACAATGGCTGCAAGCCCGCATTCTTCACTCGATACTGCCCGTTGATCTGCTTCACCGCTAATTCCGAGTCCAATCGAACATCAATCTCTTCAAAACCTAATTCGAGCGCCTTACGAAGTCCAAGCACGATCGCCATATACTCCGCCTGATTATTTGTTCCAACTCCAAGGAATACACCTTCGCCAAACACACGCTCTGTTTTATTTAAATCCGTAAACAAGACGTATCCAGCAGCCGAAGGACCTGGATTCCCTCTCGATCCTCCATCTGCAAACATGACTGTATAATTCATAGTTATTCACTCAAACGTATATCTTCTATTTTACACTGCAATTCCTTTTTCCCATTCCATTCATTCACCCCAACGTCGAACACAATATCGACCTCGGTGTCTTTTTGTAACATGCCCGCCCAGTCCCCTAAACGAAATCCGATCATCTTCATAATATCACCCACACCGGAATGCACCGAAAGACGCAAGTGTTTACCTTCTGCACCAATCGCATCCGCCGCAATCACAAGGGCTTTCTTTACCACAAACAACGGCCTACGATTTCCTTCACCAAAGGGTTCAAATTTTGTAAGCAGGTTATAAAAATCCCAATTGATCTCGCCAAGTGCTACTTCACACTCGACCGTAAGGGTTCGTTGAAGCTGACGATTCTGAAAGAACTCCCGAGCAAACAACGAAACACGCTCTTCGAACACCTTTAACAAATCAAGACTCGCTATACTCACGCCGCACGCCTGAGGGTGTCCACCGGCCTTAATAAAAATATCTCCGCACGATTTCATCGCCTCAACCAAGTGCAGACCCCCAACACTTCGCCCCGAACCAACATAGTGTTCACCAACTTTCGTAAAGACAAATGCAGGTACACCAAACTCGCTCACAATTTTCCCAGCCACCAAACCAACCACTCCGTGCAGCCAATCTTCATTCCAAATCACTTGAACAAATCCATTATTCTTCTGACGAGCTATGGCGGCCGCCTGCTGAAAAACCAAATCCGAAATTTTCTGTCGCTCTCTATTTAACTGTTCGAGCTCGGCAGCTCCTACCATCGCTGCAGCTTCATCTGTCGCAGCAAGCACTTCAAATGCCTTCATAGGTGAAGCGATCCGCCCAGCTGCATTAATTCGAGGACCAAGCTGAAATCCGATCGTCTCCGTGTCAATCTGTCCCATTTCGCCTCGAGCAAAATCCATAATCTTCCGAATGCCATGCCGTCGCGTTTTATTCAACACAAGCAAACCAAATTTCTCCAACACACGATTCTCACCCTTCAAGGGAACAACATCCGTTACGGTTGCGATTGCCACCAAATCCAAAAACCACTTCTCATACCCATCCGGAAATCGAGCGCCCCGTACAGCCGCCTCACGAATAAACGCACTCGCAAACTTAAACGCCACTCCCGTTCCACACAAATGCTTATTCGGATACACCTCCCCCGGAACCAACGGATGAATAATCAACACATCTTGCGGCAACTTCTCTCCCAATTGGTGATGATCACACACAATCACATCCATGCCTAATTCCTTGGCACGCCCAAGCGAAACATCATTCGAAATCCCACAATCCACCGTTACAATCAATCGAATACCCTCTTCCGCAAACCGCTCAATCGTATGAACCGCCACACCGTATCCATCCCGCTCACGATCGGGTAAAAAAACCGACACACGCGAGAAATCGTAATCCAATTGATCACACACATCTCTTAAAGCCGTGTACAACAATGTTGATCCACTAATTCCATCCGCATCATAGTCTCCGTGAATCCGAATCATTTCACCCCGCTCAAGCGCCTGAAACAACCGATCAACTGCCGAACGCATCTGCGTAAACAAAAAAGGATCATGTGTGCCATGCTCCCAATTTGGATTCAAAAATGCCTCTACTTCATCAACCAAAATCCCTCGGTTTCGTAATAGTACGTCCGCAACAGATTCTTCTTTTCGCTCGCCAATATTCCACAAAAACGACATGACATGATCTTAACATGCCCACGCCCGATCCTTAAGTGGATAAACTAACGCTTCAATACCTTCATGTACGCCTCGCTCGGAATCTTTACTTTTCCAACACCCATTTCCATCATTTTCTTCTTTCCTTTCTTCTGTTTGTCGAGCAATTTTCGTTTTCGTGTCACATCTCCTCCGTACAATTTTGCTGTCACATCTTTTCGAAGAGCCGAAATACGTTCTCCTGCAACAACCTTTCCACCAATCGTTGCCTGAAGTTTGATGACGAACTGCTGTTTTGGAATCGTTTCTTGAAGCGACTTCAAAATCTTTCGCCCAGTCTTTTCAGCCTCTTCGCGATACACAAACGTCGAAAGCGCTTCTACCATATCGTCGGCTACCATAATATCGAGCCGCACAACATCCGCCTCCCGATAATCTGTCACTTCATAGTTCATCGACGCGTACCCGCTCGTTACACTCTTCAACTTATCGTAAAAATCCACAATCACGCTTGCGAGTGGAATTTCGTAACGCAAAATCGCACGATCTTTGGAAAGAAATTCAGTCGTTGTATAAATCCCGGATCGCTCCTGAACAAACGTCATAATGGACCCAATATGTTCTGGCGGGCTAATAATATCAATTTTACACCAAGGTTCTTCGATATGATCAACCAAAGACATGTCCGGCAAATCCAACGCTGTTCGAATCACCTCAGGCTCTGTCTTCCCATTTCGAAACACCTTGTACGCAACCGACGGAACCGTCACAACAAGCTGAATATCAAATTCCCGCTCTAGTC
This sequence comes from uncultured Gammaproteobacteria bacterium, assembly GCA_964569575.1. Classification (GTDB taxonomy): domain Bacteria; phylum Patescibacteriota; class Patescibacteriia; order UBA9934; family UBA9934; genus JAQCKO01. The sequence goes on from CAZMTL010000004.1 coordinate 23,392, forward strand.
GTTCTTTCAAAATCTCTAAATGCAGCATTCCTAAAAATCCTACTCGGAATCCGTACCCAAGCGCCGGTGAATGCTCAGGTTCAAACACAAGTGCTGCATCATTCAACTTCAAACGATCCATCGCATCTCGCAAGTTCGAATATTGATCCCCTTCCGCAGGAAAAATACCAGCAAACACCATCGGCACCACTTCACGATACCCCGGCAAAGACTTCGCTTCGGTCGCTCCCGCCAAGGTCATTGTGTCACCCACGCGACAAGCAGAAATATCTTTAAATCCTGTCACAACATACCCGATCTGACCCGTTTCTAATTCATCGAGCTCAAAAAACTTCGGTGCCAACGAACCAACTTCCAAAATTTCACTCTGCGCCTTTGAAGCAATCATCCGCAAAAGGTCACGCTTTTTCAACCGCCCGTCGAACACACGAACATACGCAACAACACCTTTATAGTCGTCGTAATAGGAATCAAACACCATCGCGCGCGGCGAAGTCACATCCGTCCCCTTTGGACACGAAATACGATCAATCACCGCATCAAGCAACGCAGGAACGCCATCGCCCGTCTTTCCAGAAACTGCCAATACTTCTTCCGGCTTACATCCAAGCAATGTCACCAATTCTTCCTTTCGAGCCGGAATATCTGCTGCAGGCAAATCAATTTTGTTCAATACAGGAATGATTTCCAAATCTTGATCAACCGCCAAATACAAATTAGCAATCGTCTGCGCCTGCACACCCTGAGTCGCATCCACCAAAAGAATAGCCCCTTCCACCGCAGCGAGCGAGCGCGAAACTTCGTAATTAAAATCGACGTGACCAGGAGTATCGATCAAGTTCAAGGTAAATTCCTTCCCGTCCTTCACATGCTTCATGCGAACAGGAGCAAGCTTGATGGTAATTCCACGCTCTCGTTCGATATCCATCGAATCAAGCATCTGAGCCTTCATTTTGCGAGAATCAACTGTCTTGGTTACTTCCAACAAACGATCTGCTAACGTTGATTTTCCATGATCAATGTGCGCGATAATACAAAAATTTCGAATCCGATCTTGAGGCGTCATAATGCAAAGAATATAGCTGAAAACAGAAAAACTGTCGAATACCTAAACACTGATAACTCCGCTACCAATCAGCTCATCACCAACATAAAACACCACGAATTGCCCAGGAGCAACAGCTCGCTGCGGTGCAGTAAAACTCACACGCAACCGATCTCCATCACGAACAAAACGACATTCTTGCAAAGGCTGTCTATACCGAATACGTGCAAAGATTGTCTCGCCTTCATAACGAGCAAAATGCCCTTCAACCGTTTCGGACAACTCTTCAGCAACTAAATCAGCTTTAAATAACGCCGGATCATCTTCGCCTACAGCCACCACAATCTCGTTTGTCTCCGGCCGTCGTTCAACAATAAAATACGGAATTCCGCCACCAATTCCCAAACCAGTTCGTTGACCAATCGTATAATACGCATGCCCCTTATGCTTCCCCAAAACTTCACCAGAAGTAGTAACAATATTGCCTTCCTGTTCACTAATCTTTTCCTTCAAAAACTCGCGCATCTGCACCTTGCCAACAAAACAAATACCCTGACTATCTTTTTTGTTCGCCACTTCCAGCCCGTGCATTTTCGCAATCTCACGAACCTTATTTTTCTCCAAATCACCGATAGGAAACAATACGCGGCTTAACTGAACTTGGCTTAACTGACACAAAAAATACGACTGATCTTTATTTGCATCTACTCCAGAAAGCAAATGAGAAATAGCGTGTTCATCAACCGTTTTCCGAGCATAGTGCCCTGTCGCTACAAAATCACAATTCAAACGATCCGCTTCCTTCATCAAATACCCAAACTTCATATACTTATTACAAAGTACATCCGGATTAGGTGTTCGACCCGCTCGATATTCACGAATCATGTAATCGTACACCTCCGCCCGATACTGGTCTTCAAAATCAAACGTATAAAACTCAATCCCCAACCGAGCCGCCACGCGTTGCGCATCGCGACGTTCAACCCGCCAAGAACACTCCTCGCCCTCATTTCCATCACTCCAATTCTTCATAAACGCCCCAATCACCTCGTATCCCTGCTCCAAAAGCAAAACCGCCGCAACGCTCGAATCAACGCCACCGCTCATACCAAGTAATACTTTTTGCTTCTTCATTTCCATAACGCTTCATACTACCAAATAAACCCAATAAATCAAGAAACGAGCCTTTCGACTCGTTTCATTCGACTAGCCACCAAATTTACCAGACCCAGCTTTTGCAATCCTCTTCGCATTTGCCTGCGCCCGTTCACGAGCACTAGCAGGCTTACCACTACGAGCCGAAGGCTCTTCAGGTAACGTATCAGCGTTCATATCAAAATGTAATTCAACCTGATTTACCAAACCTTCTAGCTGCGAAGCCCTCTTCTCCAATAGTGATAGCTGTAATTGAGCACTGTTTAATTCACGACCAGGAAAAACACGTTTCCACATGCGTTTCATCATGCCTCCTCGTAAATCATCCATTTGCGCACGCAAGTTATCCGCATCCGCTTCTAAAAGAGGGAGCTTACGAACTGCATCGGCATAAGCTTCGTACGAAATCCCAGTAGCGGCCTCTATGCCCTGCGAAATAAACTGATCTTCATACACATCTACTTCATCAACAGTTAATTTACTTTCATCTTCAACTTCATCCAAAGCTCCTGCCTCTACACCAGCAAAATCTCCTGCCCCGAATTCGGGATCCATCTCAACCTTTTTTGCCTTCACGCCTTCAAGTTCTTCTGATTCAATATTGTTAAAATCATCTTTCTCAAAACCTTGAACTACCTCTTCCTCAGCCAAATCATCATCCTCCTCTTCATCATCATCTTCCTCTTCCTTATCAGAATCAAAATCATCTTCTTGATCAACGTCATCCAGATCATCTTCATCAAAAAGCGGACCCTCGGTACCAGCATCTTCTCCTAATCTCTTTGAGCTCAATTCACCCAAAGCATAAATTGCTAATTCGTGCAGGTCAGCTTCGTCAGGATCTTCCGAATCCGCTAAGTCTTTTTCAAAATCTGACAACAAACGTCCCGCCAAAGCCGAATCCTCATCATCAAGTGCACTCACATTAAAATCGCGTTGCAAAAGCTCGACGATTCTAACAAGAACTTCCTGATCCAAATGCTCATCTTCTTCCAAACCATCCGTCAGCGACAAATCGCCCTTCTCTAATGATTTTATAATTTTCTTAAAATCAGAATCTTCCCACGTCACCTGTTTAACAGCTTCCGCCTCAGGATTAAAACCTCGTACTTCCTTCACCATAACAAAGTAGATTATGAACTTATTATTACACCCATTTTACTACGTTCGAAGAGAAATGACCCTGTGAATAAAGTTTTGCGAAATACACAGCTCGCTTGACAGGGGTACAAAATCATGATATAGTACTGACGTTTCTCTTGTTCATGTAATAAGAGGAAAGTTAATTTATATTCTCTGATATGCAGAACAAGTTATTTGTTGGTAACTTGCCATGGGCTGTAGATAGCGAAAAACTTCGCGACATCTTCACAGCTTACGGTGAGATCACTGACGCAGTTGTTCTTTCAGACAAATTCACTGGGCGAAGCCGAGGATTTGGATTCGTAGAATTCAAAACTGACGCTGAAGCAGCAGCAGCTGTAGACGCACTAGATGGAAGCAACCTTGAAGGTCGCGACATCGTAGTAAACGTCGCTCGTGAAAAGACTGAAAGATAAGTAAAAAGCCGCCTCCGGGCGGCTTTTTGTTTTACACAATACACAGGCACCAAAATTGACGACGCAAAAAAAATCACGTATATTCTTGGCACCCATTCCCGGATCGTCTAAAGGCAGGACTCCAGTTTCTGGCACTGGCAATCGGGGTTCGAATCCCTGTCCGGGAACCAGAAAAACTTCACCATTAGGTGGAGTTTTTCTTATATTCAACAAATTCAAACTTGATCCTGTCAAACCTACTCCATCACCTTTCCACCAAACGCCTCCACAAGTGTTCCGAGCGTCCTTTCTTGTTCCTCATGCATAAACACGGGCTTGATCGTAATAGCACTCTGCATCACTTCGTTGATCGCCTCGTTCACAATCGTCATGTTCTTATGTTCCGAAAGTGCATCAAAATGAAGTCGGAACGACAAGCCGATTTTCAATACGCCGTCAGCGCATTCAATCAATTCAGCCTGTTGCAAAGCGAGCGGAATAGCGATACTTCGCTTTTTTACCAAATCACAACAACGCTTCCATTTCGAACGTATCTCCTGAACATCAAACGAAGTCCGACGCTCGACAACAACAGGATCAACAGCTGCCACAGGCGTAGCAACATCAACAACGGACTCAGGAACAACATCTGGTACAACCGCTTCAACAACAGGCGGCGCAACACTCTCAGGCGCTGTCGATCGATGCTCTACTGGTGTATACGAATCGTGTTCAATCTTTTTTTTTGAGTCATGCTGATCAACAGGCAGAACAGGTTCTGCTGATTTTTGCAAAATAAACTTCGTTAACACAATCTCCAAACCAAGTTGCGGAAGCGCTTCAGGAATAGACTTTTTTCGCATATCTACCAACATATCCAACAATTCCGCCACACGCCGTGAAGACAACTTCGTTGCCCATGCACTAAATGAATCAACGAACAACGGATCAACTTGCGCCGTTGAAAAATCCAACGAAAATAGCAGCAACGAACGCAGAACGTCCAACAATTCATCACTTAAATGTTTTACCGAACCACCTTGATCAATAAATGTGTTCAGCAAACGAACCGCTCTCGACAAATCATCTTGAAAGGTAGCAATCAATAAATCCTTCACCACAAGCGAATTTGTAGCAGGTAATACAAGCGAGGCTGTTTTTGCGCTCACATGACCCTCCCCTAATGCAAGCACCTGTCCAAGCAAACTCTCTCCATCACGCAAACACCCTTCCGAAAGTCGAGCAATCTGAGACAGCACCTCCGCATCGACAACAACATTTTCTTGCTTCGCAATACCTAGTAATCGATCCACCATTTCCGCCGGTGGAATACGGTGAAAATCAAAACGCTGACAACGAGAGATAATCGTCGCTGGAATCTTATGCAATTCGGTTGTAGCCAGTACAAACACCACGTGCGCTGGCGGTTCTTCGATCGTCTTTAACAGCGCGTTAAATGAAGATGTAGAAAGCATGTGCACTTCATCGATAACAAACACCTTATACTTCCCTTTCGACGGCGAAAATCGTCCTGCCTCGATAATATTCTCGCGTACATTATCCACACCCGTCTGCGAAGCAGCATCAATTTCGATCACATCAAGTGCCCTGCCCTTATTCATCTCTGTACAGTTATCACAGGCGTTACAAGGCTCCGAACCCTCCGCCAAGGGCTGAACGCAGTTCAACGTCTTCGCGAGCAATCGAGCAATGGTCGTCTTTCCTACTCCACGAGGACCCGAAAACAGGTACGCATGAGCCGTAGAACTCGACTTCAACTGATTCTGAATGGTCTGCTTTACATGCCCCTGTTCGGTCACGTCCGCAAAGGTCATTGGTCGATATTTTCGATAGAGTGCTTCTGCCATAGTGCTCCGATTTTAGCAGGAAATAGGGAGGAAGAAAAGCATCGCAAAAAGCACCCGAAGGTGCTTTAAAGCGTTCGCGGATCCGGCTGTTGAGCTACCGGTTTTTTCAATCCAATTCCCGCTCGTAACATAATATCTTTTTCCACAATCGCCTTCGGTCGGCCATATTCAAGGCGCGAAATCTCTTTCAACGCATCCGCCAGCTGCGGATTTGGCTTCTCGGGCGATTCTGCCTTAAGCGTAAACGGCTTCGCCTGCGCATTATCGATAATCATCTTGGCATTCCAAGTAAACTTATCAGTATTCTGCAAATCGTAGCCAGTAAACGTCGGCTCGAACACCTTCGAAAGAATATCGGTGTCTTCCGGTCCAACGCGCGCCACGAACATATTTCCAACGTTTCCTAACACTGCGTCTCTAATCTCGGTCTTTCCACCATCTTGAACCAATTGCCCCATGTACTGGTGAGCTAATACAAGATTTAACTTATACTTTCGAGCTTCGGAAAGGATCGTTGCAATAGAAGGAGTAATAAAGTTTTGGAACTCGTCGATATACAAGTAAAAATCTTTTCGCTGATCTTCCGGAATATCCGCTCGAGTAAATGCTGCCATCTGCAATTTTGACACAAGAATCAATCCCAGCAAATTCGCGTTCACATCTCCAGTTTTTCCTTTTGCCAGGTTCACCAACAAAATCTTGCCTTCATCCATAATTTTACGAAAATCGAACGAAGAACGCTGCTGTCCGATAATATTTCGCATCATTTCGTTTTCAACGAATCGCCCCACTTTCGAAGTAAGATACCCCATCATTTCCGACTTGTGATAATCGCTGGTGTTATCCATTTCATCTTCCCAGAACGATCGCACGACAGGATCTTTAATCTTCGCTCGCCATCGTTGCTGAAAATCCTTATCCGCAACCATACGCGGAATCTCCACAATCGTTCCCGGGTCACTTAAATCCGACATCAACGTCAACATGTAGTTTCGCATTTGATGTTCAAACATCGGCCCAATCATTTCGGGCGGGAACAACATGTAAAAAATCGAAATCATTTCCTGCACCGCAAAATCGCGCATGTTTTCGTTTGGCGCATCCAACATATTTAACCCCATCGGACGATCCATATCCGAAGGATTAAAGTAAATAACATCATCAATTCGGTGTTTTGGAATCGTTCCCAAAATGTCATCAACCAAATCTCCATGCGGATCAATAACCGCAATTCCCTTTCCATTCTGAATATCCTGATTCGCCATGTAGCGCAAAAAGTATGATTTTCCAGAACCAGTTTTACCGATAATATAGCTATGCCGTCGGCGATCCGCGTCCGTCATAAAAATGTCGGTTCGACGTCCACGGTACATATTGTACCCAACGTGCAAACCAGACGTAGGCACGCCTGTAGGTGCTGGAGCCGTTCGAGCCTCCATCCATCGAATATTCGGAGTCTCGGTCGTCGCAAGCGGCAAATGCCACAAGCTCGCCATTTCTTCCGTATTCAAAATCATTTTATACTTTGAATCAAACTGACGGAAAATAAACGCATTAATCAAACGCGTCTTACGTGGAAGTTCCTTCGAAAATGAATTTCCAAACTCATAAATATTAAATTGTCCGTACGCCTGCAAAATATTGTTCAAATTCGCCTGTGCTGTCTGAGCAGTAATCCCCGAACACACAATACGCACATTCACCTCCATCGCCGCCTTACTTAACTTCCCTTCAATTCCCTGCAACATCTTGTCCTCGGCCTGGGACAATCGTTTTTCGGCCTGTTGAGCCTTCAACTTGTCCTGCGAATCCTTCGACGTCACCATTTTGGTCCATCCATCTCCACCCTTCTTCGCTTCTTCAAACGAAAGACCTTTCTGCATATTCTTCACCACTCGGCGACCCATCGCGCGCCAACCATTACTCACCGGACGAATCATATACTGAATCGCCGCCCCTTCGCCTGCAGGCACCTTCGAAATAGCGTTCGTGATTCCGTTCAATGGATCCGAATCAAGCTCCTTATACGTCTTAATCGGCAAAAAATTCTCGCGTTTCAACTTCAAATACGCCCCAACAATCACCCCTTTTGGTGAAAACATGTTGTAATCCTCGATATGCTCAAACGCGGCATTTGGATACTGAGCATGCATCTGCTGCTCCATAAATTCCCTCATATACGAAGGAACCGTCATGTAAAACGTAATCAAATGATTGTGCGCAACAATTTCGAGCGCTAACTGATCTTGCCGCCCACGCCACCAAGCACCAAACCCACCCTGCGGCTTCTGTCCGCCAATAGCAGAATAAAATGTCTCCGCAATCGCGATCGTCTCCTGTGTATCTGCCAAACGCTCAACGCCCTTCACGTCATCTTCTGTCTGAAATTTCGGCACCGTTACCATCAATGTAATCGGTTTGTACGCCCCTTCTCCAAGAATATTTTTCTTCTGCGCGTTCGAACGAAGCAAAAAGACAATAAATACCGTCAATAAAATGAAGCCCAGAACAAACAACGCCAACATAATCACATCGCTCTGCAATGAAGCCTGCGGCAATGTGCCATTACTTACCAATAGTGACGTCTGCAATAATCCTCCTAACATACATTACAAATCAGTTTGAACTTCCGAAACCTTAGATTCTGCGTAATCAGCCAACTTATCAGCCTTAATCTTCGCCTCTTGTTCCAAGAAAAACTTATTCACTCCCGGAATCAAACGAAGCCACGCGCGAATCAACTGCAATATTTTTGGAACAGAGATCTTTCCACTTGCAATCATGTCCCGCACCACCATCGCAATCTCTTCACCCTTCGCGCGAAAAACCGGTTTTTTCGATTCTGGTAATTCTCGATAAATATCTGCTAACCCATCCGAAAGCGCAGTCTCTAAATCGAGCAAAACCGGATCCTTCGGAACGACAAACGCCGCATGCTCTTCCTGAGCAAGCGATTCAGCAAGCTTCAAAGCCTCGGCTTCGTCACGCTGCTCTTCTTCGGTCAACATCTCCTGCTCAACTGGCTCTTGTTCCACTGCAACTTCTTTCGAAACTTCGGGCGAAGCCTGCATCTGATCGAGAAAATCCACCGATCGCGGTTGTTCAATTTTTGGTTCGGTTCCCATGCGCACAGTATACCATGAACCAAAAATGACTAACCCCCAATCGCACGTACTTTTACACCGTCCGCACCATCTTCCAAGACAAATCCCGCAGCTTCGATTTCATTACGCAACCGATCCGACTCCGACCACTCTTTTTTCGCTCGAGCCTTCTCGCGATCTTCGATCATTTTCTGCACCATTAACGGAACTTCCACCTGCTGACCAACATAACGCTCCAAATCTAATCCGAGCACACGATCACACTGCAAAAGCGTTGCTGCTTTCGATTCCGAAGAAAGATGCTCGTCTTTCAAAATAGCCCACACCTGTGCCAACGCGCCCGGCATGTCTAAATCATCATTCACGCGCTGCAAAAAAACCGCAAAACTCTCTTCATCTACCGCGCCTGGCATATCCAAATCTCGAGCCATATTACGCAAATGCACCAATGCATTCTGAGCCGCCTGAATCGATTCCCAAGTAAAATTCAACGCAGAACGATAATGCGCCGTAAACGTAAAATATCGATACGCCAACGGATCAATCCCTTTTTCCATTAAATTGTCCACCGTATACGCATTTCCAAGAGATTTCGACATCTTACCGCCATCGATCAACAAAAACGCTCCGTGCAACCAATAATGCGCCAAATCATTTTCATAAGCTGCGCTCGTTTGAGCGATTTCGTTCTCGTGATGCACTGGCGCTAAATCGATTCCGCCGGTATGCACATCAAACGGCGCATCCAAGTACTGTTCCGACATCGCAGAACACTCAATATGCCAACCAGGAAACCCAACACCCCACGGCGAAGGCCATTCCATATCGCGCTTTTCATCTTTAGGCGAAAATTTCCACAACGCAAAATCCGAAGCCTGCTTTTTCTGTGAATTGACTGCGACACGTGCTCCTGCCTCCTTTTCTTCTAGCTTTTGACCACCCAACTTTCCATAATCAGCTAAGCGAGATGTATCAAAATACACACCGTCGTCGATCGTGTACGTAAACCCCTTCTTTTCCAGCAATTGAATAAACTCAATTTGCTCCGCAATATGATCGGTCGCACGCGGTAACTGAGCCGGTTGCAAAATATTCAACAAATGCAAGTCCTTCAAAAAAATATCGGTGTAGTACTGCGCAATTTCCCAAGCCGTCTTTCCTTCGCGCTTCATCGCCACAATCATCTTGTCCTCGCCTTCATCGACATCTCCCGTCAAATGACCAACATCCGTCACATTCATTACATGCTTCACTTCGTAACCATTTAACTGAAACATGCGCCGCAGCACGTCGGTAAAAATAAACGTACGAAAATTCCCAATCGTCGCCACGCTATAAACCGTAGGACCACATGCGTACAAACCCACTTTTCCTTCGTGAATCGGCTTGAATACTTCTTTTTCTTTTGTAAGTGAATTTGTCAGATAAATCATATGCACCAAGAGTAACGGAACAAAAGGGAAAAAGAAAGTTTAATCATCCCCACGAATCAACAACCAAAATCCAATCGGCGCAACAACCCAGAAAATCGATCCTGGTTGAGAAATGAACAGTAAATTTGTCAGTTCGGACAAATCAGCCTGGAACACGCCTCCAGAGAGCCGCGCTAAAATAACCACAAACAACCCGGCAGCTAATGTAGCAAACACGCCCGTTTCCCAAAGCGCAGGCACCATTGGTGATTCAAAAAAACCATTTCGAGTAAGAATAAAAAACGTGATCAAAAAGAACACCAAGAAATAACCACCCTCTAAAAACCCCGACTCAACTCCAAACGTCGGCAATAACGAAAAGAGATCAGAAAAAAAGAAGATCGGAAAAGCTGAGATATAAATCGCTTTAATCGCCGTCACCACATCTTCCTTGCCAAGCGTACAGAAATACAAAATAAACAAGATAAAAACCCCAAGAATCACCAGCAAATCAATCGAAAGTGTAAGGGAAGAGAAAAAAGAAAGAATAACTTGCATAGCTTAGGAACAATAATTTTGTACTTGATACGTATCGATCACCCGAGCACCGCGCACATCCATGCCCCAAACGGTCAATTCCGAGATCAATTCATCACCAGAATACACCTCTGCTCCTACCATCATATCATCAAAACCAGACCAGGTAACCACATCCACTTTTACCGCCCTGCAATCACGCACATCCAGCAAAAACACCGCTTCATCAAAATCAGCATCCATATCATCTAACTCGAACGAAAGTTTAAATTGACGATCTCCAAGCACCTCCGCACGCACATATTCTGAAATCGTATGTCGACGCTGGCCCTGCGAATCTTCGATAAACAAATAAAAGGCGCTATTCTCGCATGTACGCGCACATGCCTGAGTTGAATCAAACACTTGCTCATCTGCTCGAACAGCATCTTGATCAGATAAAACATGAGTAACAAGCTCCGAACTTCCACCAGAACGATCAGGCGATTCGCTAGAAATCGATTCGGCCATCTCGGGAACTTCGAAAGCAGCAACGCGATACACCAACGGAACAGCCGCTTCAACCGGCGCAATACCTAACTTCACCGTAGTGCCCCGCAACACCTCTTCACCATCATCAGAATAACGCAAAATACTGGTGATATGATCTGTCTGCGAAACAAATCCACGAGCGAACTTCACCCGCACATCGAGCAAAGCTTCTTCGCCTGGAGCAATCGAACCAATCATCCACTCACCAGTCGTATAATCATACTGACCAGCACTCGCCCGTCCGCCTAAATAATCCATTTTCGTCGAAATAGGCATTTGAACCGCAATCGAATCAACAGAAACAACCCCCGTATTTCGAACGGTCATTTTTAGCAAAAACTCTTCCTCGAGCGCGAATGCGTCGGCATCGATCAAAAGCTCGTGCTCCAATTTTGGCACTCCCGGCTCTACCCAAATATCATACACATTCAAAGAAGCACTGTCCGCAAACTGGTACCCCATTTCATCAGGATCGCCCTGAACACGTTGAATGACTCGAACGCACAAAGAAGAAATCTCCGAAGCCTCCACAGGAACACTCAACGTAAGTCGACCTTCTTGTTCAGAAAAAACGCCCATATCAACCCACGCCCTACTTCCAGCATCCGAACACATAACATTGCCGGAAGCAGAATACTGAACAACAAACGAATCATCACCATTTACACCTTCGAAAAAACTCCCTATAAACGACAACGCATACAAATCCAAGTCGCTCTCCAAATCCGCAAAGTCATAAAAATAAGCAGCCGTCGCAGACTCACTCCCCGCAAAATACATCTTCGCAAACGTCTTCTCGTCTCGAGGGCGATCAAAATCAAAAGCGGCTTCCGCACTATTCTCGCCTGTGGGAGGATGAACAACATTTGTATTCAAACGTGTTTCGGTGGGTTTTGAATACTCACCGGCCGCACCAACCATGGTCATGCGCACAAGTAAAAACAAGCTCGTCAGTGCAAAAATCACGAACAAAACAACAAGATGTGACGTTTGCACGGCTCGCATATCAAAACCCCATGGTTAAATTGAATCCACCTGCCACCTCCTTCTCCTTCGGTTTAAAATCGATATTCACCATTCGACGTTCACCCATTCGGTCATCGAACAAGATGTACCCTTTCTCCACCCCAAATTCAAACACATCCTTCGTTACCTTCACGTCCTGCATACAGTAATCAATCACATCCTGCACCTTCCCTTCCTTCCACCACTGCACCGCAAGCAAACCATGAGCACTCTTCTTCACCCCAATCGTTGCCGCCGCTACATCGTCCAACTTAATACGGTACCCCAAATTTTTATAAATCTCGGCCAACATGTCGCACTGAGGCAATTTCAATAAATTTCCAGCGTAATACCGATTCATTACCGGCAAATCGAAGCCAATTGTGTTATACCCAATGATACGATCACACGCTTCCAAGCGCTTACAAAGCGCCGGAACATCGGGCTCCAAAAAAGATTCCCACGTATCCGTTTCGTAAAAATAGGCACAGACAACCGAAACATTCAGCTTATCCGGAAAATACCCTCCAACATCGTCGAATGTGTTCGACGTTTCAATATCGAGAATGACATCTTTATTCATACGCTCACAGTATACCAAATATTAAGAATCAAATTTATACAAAAACGCCTTCCGACCGTCATCGTCCCACGTTTCTACCGGTTGAAGCTGTGGAAAAGGAAATCCTCTGGAAATACAGTGAGCTCCACGCAATTCAGCGACCAACTTCTTCTCTAGCCGAGCCATCATCGGCGGAAGTAAATACACGGCAATGACATCGCAAGCGACAAGCGGTTGATGAAAGATATTCGCTGTCTTCACCTCGATACAATGACTCAACCCAAGGATTCGTACCCGCAACCTGGAATAGATCACAAGAATTGGATTGATTTCATATCCAACAGCCCGTTTCGCTCCAAATCGAACCGCCTCAATTAAAAACGTCCCCGTTCCCGAACCAATATCCACAAACACATCCCCCCGCTTCAATCTGGATCGTTCGAGCAATAACGTTGCAAGTTCACTTGATGTTCCAACAAAAGGCGACCCAAACACAGCCGTCGCCCCAAAACTCGCCAAGACAACCGCCGCAAAAAAACAAACAATCAACAAAGACGAAAGCACAACAAGTAAAAAAACCGACATATTACTCCGCCTGAAGCAATTCACGCGCCGTGTCCCACAACTGAGGACGATCGTTCTGCTTCAAAAAATACCACCACTCAATTCCCCACACATATACCTCATCAATACCTGTCGCCTGGGCAAATCTAACATTTCGAGCGAACTCTTTTTCTGTAAACAATTGATACTTCGCTTCAAGCGTAAGCAACTCAGATGCTGGAGGAAACCATGGCTCTAATTGCAACTCAGAAATAATCGGCCGAGCTCCAAACTGATTCGCAAGCGCACCCTGAACCGCATACCAAAACGGTGGAATCGGAAACGTTGTATGGCCTAAAACAGGAACATACACTGTTCGATACAAACTTGCACCAATCACATCCAAAGGCTTCACACGTCCGGCCCAAATTGATTGCTCACCACTAACCGTTCCTTGAATCGGATGAGAAGAATCAAGTCCTCGAACCAACTCAATTTCGCGATAGTAACGCTCTGCATTTGGAGGCGGACATTCACCGAATGGAAAAAACGGTTCATTCTCGACCTGCCATCGCTCAAGAGCAGGATGTGCCTTATACCGCTCAACCGCCGTCTGCATGTACCCAAACAAGGCAGCCTCGCGCTCTTCCGGCGACAATTCCTCTGCCCATTCAGGAATAAAACACTCCGGCCAACGTGGCACCTTCAATCCAACCACTAGTGTTACACGCGCGTCATATTCAGCAGCACGATCCATCATCCAATCAATCTCGCTAAAATCATACACTCCTCGCTCAGATTCAATTGAAGACCAATATAACGGAATGCGATAGTTTTGCTGATTCAAATCGGCGAGCGAAGCTTCAAACGCTTCTTGCCAGTCGATTCCTAACTCCTTCGCATAAACCGTTGAAAACGTCACTCCATACGCTGGTTTCGGAAACGTCTTAAAGGAAAAAATAAACGAAGCCAAATAAAACAACACCAAAATCACGCAAACAATGCTGAGCAAACCCAAAATAATCTGTACAAACATGCGTTTCATGTTAGATCTCTTCTTTCTTTTCACGAATATACCCAACCCACCCTTCAATAAACCGCACAACAACTTTGTACGGAGATTCGATAATGAAATCGAAGAAATAAATAAAGATATTGATTTTCGAAACTCGCAACGACAACCAACGACCCGCATGGACAATTGGAAGCATGAAAGCATCAAAAATCGAACCAATCACACCTGCACGCGCTCCAGAAAGCACAACATCTTTCGTCGAACTGCGGATACGAATACCGAAAAAGGTCACGAGCGAAAGGAAGAATAAGAATAAACTAATCGAAAGTACACTAAAATGCAGTTTTACAAGAAACAGAGCGATTGCACTGTACGTAAGTAAAAACATCATCGCATACGCAAAAGCAAAAAACTTTCCAAACGCACCGTAACCATCTCGCTTCAAACGAACATTAATCAATTCATGATCTGTACCAACTCGCAAGGCGCGAACAGCCACCATATAATCTTCTTCATTGCGCTTTTCAGGAATCGTCGCAGTCGCGGCAATAAACGCCAAGAAAATCGGATGGAAACAAATATTTACCAGCAACGGAAAGAAGTTCGTTTTATGTTCGCCATCTGTAAGCGCCGGGATAATCAGCAAATCATACGGAACTTCTAGCAACAACGCTAAAAACATCTTGGTAATAAACAAGAATAGCACCGAACGCACAATGGTGCGCTGCAAACGCGTGCGGAATAATTTTGTACGACGTTTTACCGCCTTCGCCACTTCACGATCGAGCAACTCGGGATCATTCAACGTTTTCACAAAATCATCACCAGTTTCAACAATCACATCACGAATAGCCCAAAACACACCCGAACGACGACGAAGTGCTAAACTTAACCGCTCCGTAACCGGACTCATGATCGCTTCATCAATCGCCTCCATCACCATACCCAAATGACTCGATACTTCCTTGATACGCTCTGGCGAAGAACCACCTGGCCAATCAGGGTAATACAATGTAAGCACCCGGAAACGCAAAGTAGCCGTGTTCGATTTCAGCAATGTCTTGTGAATCGCAATATACAACTTTAAATCCTTCTCCTCTTCGGTCATCTCAATTTTAGGATCCCAAAAAATACGATCTCGCATTTCTTCGTACATGAAGCTGACCAGTGCCTCTTCCTGATACGGCGGCGTAATCGCATATTCAACTTCAGTCGAAAGCACTTCCAAAACCCAATTAAAGGCCGCATCCTTGCGCACCTCGTGTTCATCAATCCAACGCAACAATGGTTCGTACTTCAAAAAAATAGGAAGCAGTTCCTTTGCAAAAGCAGCCGGAACCTCGCGATTCGGCAAATATTTCGCCCAAATCAATTCTCGCAGCAAGTTCTTGGACAATTCATCAATCGGAATATCAGAACCCAAGTACCGTTTCAAAATACGCAAAATAGCATTTCGTCGAAGCAAATGCTCTTCCTGGTAATCCACCGCTGTACGAACTTTTTCGTAAAAACTAGCAGCCGTAGATGCCGGCGCCGTCACCTCGATCGTTTCCTGACCATTCGCGCCTCCCCTCGCAGGACGCAACAACGAACTCGCTAATTGTAAAATGCGTTCAGACATAGATTAAAAAAACGTTCGTTCTTCGGTATGCCGAATAATTTCGTAAGCCTCTTCAGCTGTATCAACAATCTTGTACAGCTCCAAATCGTTGCGAGAAATCGTATCAAACTCAGCAAACATCACTTCTCGAATAAATCCATCCAACGGCTCCCAGAAGGATTTTCCAACCAAAACCACAGGAATTGTTTCGGACTTCTCGGTTTGAATTAACGTCAAAATCTCAAACAACTCATCCAATGTCCCGAACCCTCCCGGAAAATACACATATGCCTGCGCCGATGCAGCCAAAATAACCTTACGCGTGAAAAAATAATAAAACGCCTTCGAATCCTTCACATAAGGATTAATACGCTGCTCCATTGGTAATTGAATATTGAGCCCAACCGACTTCCCTCCCGCTTCATACGCTCCTTTATTTGCCGCTTCCATAATTCCAGGACCACCACCTGTTACAACGGTAAATCCTCCACCGGCAAGCAATGCACCAAACTTCTCCGCTTCACGATACCATTTATTTGTTCCTGGAGTACGAGCCGAACCGAACACAGTTACTTCTCGTTTGATATTCGAAAGAAACTGAAATCCTTCCACAAATTCCGCCATAATGCGGAAAATACGCCAAGTCACGTCCGACATCCGAGGAGCCTCACCCGCTTTTGTAAGCGCCGCTTTTTCATCCGCACCAAGCGGAATACGACACGCAAGCGATTCATCTTGAGTAGGATTTTTTTTCGTTCCAAATATGTCCATAGTACACAAAGTATACCACGAATAAATTTCACTCACGACTACCAACTTCCCCCTCCGCCACCACCGCCTCCGCCACCCGAAAATCCACCTCCACCCGAACCGCCGTTCGCCTGACTAAACGTAGACATGTTTTGAATAGACGTATTAACCGTAGAAAGATGATGCGTAATCGACAGGGCATCAATATAACGATACTTCGCATTCAGCCATTCCGGCTTTTGCAGATCCATTCCATCAAACGTACGCGCCCAACGCTTTACTTGATTAAACGCAATCGCATACGGAAGATACTTTTCGAAAATATATTGATCTTCTTGCCATTGCGATCGATAACGCTCCGCAGTGTGCATAAATAATTTGAATCCCCGAATATGTCGAGCAATCTCGGCACCCTCTGACGTATAGCGCTTCATAAGTACCCCAAAAACAGCGCTGTAAATCGCCGCAACGACGTACAAAATACCAACTAATACAGCGCCATTGCCCAAAAAGTAAAACGCAAAGAATCCGAAGATGAATGAACATCCACCAACTAAGATCACGCCATCAAACGAACCCTTAGTGAACCAACCCGATTCAACAGCATGTTCTTGAATCGCCTTACTTATCTTGTACCCACGTGTATTCGAAGACATCGAAGTCTGAACCTCCTTCATTGTGCGTCGATCTTTCTTGCCAGGAAACAGCCCTTGCATCAATTCCCGATACGACTTTTCGAGCCCCGCCTCGGACTTCAATCGCGTAAACGCAATCGCAGGAATCGTCTTTCCAAATTTGGTCTTTTCAACCTTCTCTTCATCAATATCAATCTTCAAATATCCCTTCACTGCCAAATCCACAATCATTGCCCCAATAAAACGGCGTCTAAATCCACCAGTCAGTAAAAACCCAGCACTTACCGGACTCACATCCGCAGGTGGAGCAAATTCCGCCACCACCGTCTTTGTCTTTGGATCCTTTCCGAACACATACCAAGCCAAGAAGATGATCGGCATCGCGACAATCGGAATCAAACCAGCAACATTATCTCGCACAACATAAAACACCTTTTTCACAATAGACGGTTCTGTCACAACCCCTTTCGAAAAACCAACCGCAACCGTCAAATAATCATTCGCCGCAAACGCCAAGTCTCCATCCATCTCAACAATTTCACAATTCTGTTGAGTCGAACCGTACGAACCCGTGTAGCAAGCGGTCTCGAAAATCTGAACACCGTCTGGCAACGTCACACGAGCCGTAGAAAGCGCGATCGGCACCTCCCAATCATTCCCTGTAATATCCCAATAAAATTCATCCCTCTCATCAAAAAACAACACACCTCGCTCTACCCTGTAACGAATCACATATTCAACAGGGCCCGACACAAACAAGTCCGCATCCCCAATTCGGTACCGTCTAAATCCACCTTCACGAGATTTTTTATACTCAGCCGGAACACCGTTTTGCAAAATCTCCTCCACCTGCACATTCATGCGCATTTTAGAACCATACGAACCCCCGTAGACAATAGGAATATCGCGATAAATTCCATGCTTGTTAAAGCTAGAATTAAAATTGGTCAAAATACGTTCCGTGATCAAAATCTCTCCCGTTTCCAAGACTTCTATTTCCGAATCAAACGAATCAATCTGCCAACCATACAAATTATAAGAAGGAGCAAATTCCTCTAACTGCGCATGTGCAGGCAAGCTAAAAAACAAACACAGAATACCGATAAGCGCTGCCCCCAACCAACGCAGATTAACGAAGGTAAGCATTTTTGTTCGCAACATGTTGATCGTGTGTAACACCATAATAAACGGTTCCGACAGCATCGGTTAAGAAATAAAAGTAATCAGTCTCTTCGGCCATTGCGAGCGAATTCAATGCTTGCGAACCAGGATTACTAATCGGCCCTGGAGGCAACCCTGCGTACATATACGTATTGTACGGTGAATCAATTTCGGTATCTGCAAGGCTAATTCCAGGCGTCTTTTTACCTGTGACATAATTCACCGTCGAATCCATCTGCAACGCCATACCAATCTCTAAACGATTGTAGAAAATGCCAGAAACAATCTTCATGTCACGCTCACCCCGAACTTCCCGCTCCAAAATCGAAGCGAGAGTCAAATATTCATGCAAAGTCGTTGGACCATTTTCATAGACCGATAGTCGCACATTCGCCGCTTCCACATTTTCCTGCATTTCTAACAACATGCGACCAACAATGTCTTCCGCCGTCGAATCTTCAAAAAACCGATACGTATCTGGGAACAAGTACCCTTCCAACGAAAGTGCGGCAGGCTTTCGAGCCGCGACAACAAAAGGATGATCTTCAAACGGTCCACCGGCAGCCACAACACGATCCCATTCTTCTTCCGAAATATCGAACGAACCACGAACCACTTCTCCAATCTGCTCTATCGTATACCCTTCCGGAATCGTAATACTCACTTCATCTGTCGTACCTTGTAACAAGGTATTACCGATCGATTTGTAGTTCATACCTTCCTGCAGTGTAAATTCACCCGCCTGCAATACCCGCGCATTTCCAGATAATTTCGCATACACTTTAAACCAAAATGCATTCGCAATAAATCCTTCCTCTTTGAGCGAATCCGCCACACGCGACAATCCAGATCCTGCCACAACTTCAAATGTACGTTCTTCGGCCTGCTTCGACGGCGTCTGAACATAAAATCGATACCCCTGCCAAAGCAGAACGACACCAAAAAGACAGAAAATAATAATAAGTGAAGTAAAGCAGGCAAGAATTTTTCTAAATAATTTCATCATAAAGGTAAGTATTGAAACAGGATACCAGAAACAAGCATCCCTAAGAAGGCACCGACAATCACATCAGAAAAATAATGAACCCCAACAGCAATGCGAGAAAGTGAGATGCAAAAAGCAACCGCAAAAAAAATGGCAATATACACAAAATCAAACGCAACTTGGGCACGTAAAAACAGTAAGGTTAACGAGGTAGCGAACGAAAAACTCATCGAGGCATGCCCAGAAGGAAAAGAAGAAGTACCATCCCACAAGTGATACACCGGCCCCTTGGTCAGCGGACGCTTTCGACCAACCAACCCTTTTATAAACAAGGTGAGCAGCAACGAGAGCGCAACCAACACGAACAAATAAAAAACATGATGCTTGTGCGTCATTAAATACCCCAAAGCCACCATAATCGCGGCATAAAAATACAACCCAAACCGAGAAACCAGGCTCCAAAACGTAAAAGCCGAAGCAAACATGTTGCGCAACCAGTACGTAATGCGTGCATCAAAGTGCTCTTTCATAGCGCTAGTATATCTCATCCGAAACCGCTCGTCGAAGACGCTGCAACTCCGCCTCACGACGCTCAACATCCGCCAAGATCGCTTCTGCATTCTTAGGCGCAATCAAGTTTTTCTTCGGAAAAGCACACACATCCACCAACGGACACGCCCAACATCGCGGAGCGGAAATACAAAGATAACGCCCGTGCTTCACAAACACTTCATTCACCCGTTTCATTTGTTCTAGCGGAATAATTTTCAACAATTTCTTTTCCGTTGCCGCAGGTGTAGCCGCCTTCACCCACCCAAGTCGATTCGTAACTCGATGCACATGAGTATCCACGGCAATAGCAGGAACGCCATAAATATAAGGCAAAATCACACTAGCCGTTTTACGCCCAACTCCAGCGAGTGACGTTAATTCCTCCATGGTACCCGGGATCTTGCCATCAAAAACTTCCACCACTCGCAAAGCCATCTTCTTCAAATTTTTTGCCTTCTGCCGATACATGCCGATCGTATTGATCTTTGAACAAATAAATTGTTCGTCTGCCTTCGAAAGCGTTTCCACATCCGGAAATGCACGAAAAAACCCAGGAAGTAACTTCAACACCTGCTCATCCCGCGTTCGAGCCGAAAGCGCCACAGCCACAACCGCATGATACGCCCCACCAATCTCCATCGCGCCAGGTTCTGGAAAGATTTTTTTCAACGCCGTAAGAACGAAATCAATATCATCTTGCAACAATCTCTTCATATTTACAGCAAACTCGTCCCCGTCATATCAGGTGGCTGCGCGATGCCTAGGACCTGAAGTAATGTCGGAGCAACATCCGCCAATACACCCACCGGCGGCAAAAGCGAAAGATCACCATTCGGCACATCTCCCGATGGACCGGTCACTCCCTCGAACTGATTTCCAATAACGAAAAATGGAACCGGATTCGTACTATGCTCCTTGTCGATCTCGTTCGTCTGCAAATTCAACACCTCCTCCACATTCCCGTGATCCGCCGTGATAAATACAACCCCGTCCTTCGCAAGCGTAGCTTCGACAATTCGCCGAACACAATCATCAATCACCTCATTTGCCTTAATCGAGGCAGGAAGATTTCCAGTATGCGAAACCATGTCAGGATTCGCAAAATTCGCAATAATCACATCATAATTATCAACTCCAACTTCTTTCACGATACGGTCCGTAATTTGATAGGCGGACATTTCAGGCTGTTCATCGTACGAAGAAATGGAAGGCGATGGAATAATCACGCGATCTTCGTGTGGAAATGCATCTTCTTTCGCGCCGTTAAAGAAAAACGTAACGTGCGCATATTTCTCTGTCTCGGCAATATGAAGCTGAACAAGTCCATTGTTCGCCAATACTTCGGCGAGAGAATTTTGAAGAGGAATAGAAGGAAAGGCTATATCAACTGGCAAACCAACTTCATACTGCATCATGGTCACGAACTCAACGCCAGGAATATACGTACGTGCAAACTTATCAAAATCCGGCAGCACAAACGCCTTCGTAATCTCGCGAGCGCGATCTGGCCGGAAATTGAAAAAGATTACCGCATCACCCGTCTTCACCGTAGCAAGTGGTTCTTTCTTTTTCGTAAACACCGTTGGCACAAATTCTTCATCGTACACCTCTGCTGCATACGAAGCCTTCAACGCCTCAATAGGGTCATCCGACAAAACTTCCGATACACCAAGCGCAATCGCGTTGTAAGCCTTCTCGATACGATCCCAACGATTATCACGATCCATCGCGAAATACCGCCCAGACATCGAAGCAATATACCCAACACGCAATTCATCCATCTTCTGCTGAAGCTCGGTGACAAATTCTAACCCTGAATTATACAAAGTATCTCGACCATCCAAAATCACATGCACAGCAACATCTTTTACCTTGTGCTTTTTTGCCAATTCTAAAAGCGCATAACAATGCGCGTTATATCCGTGCACTTTACCCGAAGACATAATACCCAATAAATGCAGCGTTCCTCCAGACGACTTCACCTGTTCAATCGACTTCAAAAAATACTCATTCTCGAAAAAAGAACCATCCTGAATTGCGCGCTCAATACGCGGCAACGCTTGATAATACACACGACCCGTTCCAATAGTAAGGTGACCTACCTCCGAATTTCCCATTTCACCCCACATTAATCCAACAGTTTCGCCCGAAGCACGCAAAGTCATCGATGGATAACGCTGAATAATTTCTTTAAAAAACGGCATCTGCGCTCGGGTAACCGCATTACCATCCGAATCAGGTGCAACACCAAAACCGTCTAAAATCAATAAAACCGCTGGTCGCGGACGTTGAAAATTTGGTTGTTGAATATCTGCCATACAAAAAAGAGTATAGCAAAATTCGGGAAAAAATTCGAGCTTAAATCACACTAACGAATCGCAACAGCATCAATTCCAGGACTAACATATTCAACTCGTTCAACCGGCGTAAGACCAAGTAGTTTTATACGACTAGACACACTTTGAACCGATTGCAACTCGGCAATTTCCATCGCAAGACGAGCATTTTCGCGCTCCAATTCTTCGATCTGATCCTCTACTTCTCGCATAGCAAATCCCTTCGTTGCCGCAACATTCACCTGCCAAATAAAGAGACAAAACAACACAAACGATCCGACAACAAAAGCAATCGTCAAAAACCGGACATTGCTAATTTTAGTAAAAATTGTGTTCGTTTTTGCTGTCATACCTCCTTACCCTCCTACCAAGTTAATATTAGATTTTCTCGGCTATTCTTAGCTTCGCACTACGAGATCGAGGATTCGATTTCTTTTCTGCAAAACTAGGTTGAATAGCTTTTTTGTTCACCTGAACTAAATCTGTTCTTGACTTTATCCACTGTTTCACCAAACGATCTTCCAACGAATGAAACGTAATAACCACCAATCGACCACCAGTTTCGAGCAAGTCTACCGCTGCTGGTAACCCTTTTTCGATCTGACCAAATTCATCATTTACCACCAATCGAAGTGCCTGAAAAACACGAGTAGCCGGATGCGACTTACCGCTTCTTCGCACAACTCCAGCGACAATATCTGCCAGCTGCAAGGTTGTTTCGATTTTCTGTTTTTTTCGAGCTTCCAAAATCGCTTTCGCAATTTGCGGAGCCCAACTCTCTTCCCCGTAGACCCGGAACAATTTCATCAAGTCGTCCACCGACCATCCGTTTACCACTTCGTAAGCAGTAAGCAATTGCCGTTGATCAAACCGCATATCGAGTGGACCGTCTTTTTGAAAAGAGAATCCTCGTTCCGCTTCGTCGACATGAGGAGAAGAAATTCCTAAGTCAAACAACGCTCCATGAATACGTGGCAATGCATGTTCGGCCAAATTCGCGAACGAATCATGAACAAACCGCACCCTGTCTTTGGCAAAGGAAAGACGATCTTTTGCAAATGCGAGATTTCGAGCATCGCGTTCGACGGCAATCAATTCACCGTTTGGCGCCGTGGCTCGCAAAATCGCTTCCGCATGACCACCCAACCCTAATGTTGCATCGAGTACTCGAACACCAGGCGATAACTTTAATCCCTCCAACGCCTCCTGCATGAATACCGGCACATGTTCCATACGATCTGTCTTACAGTTCAGGGATTTAAATCCCCAAGTCCCCCAATTGTTCAGCAATGTCCGAAGCATCCGCTTCCGTCTGCTTACGGTACTGATCCCACGCCTCCGCGTCCCATAATTCGAGCCGCGTACTAACCCCTACAATCACCACATTCTTCTTAATACCTGCATATTCACGCAAGTATTCCGGCACGACGAACCTTCCCTGCTTATCCAAATTCACATCCATCGCACCCGCAAGCATGAGCCGAGCGAACGCACGAGAATTTGACTTCCCCAGGGGCAAATTAGAGAGCTTTTCAGCTAACTTACCCCACTCCTCCAAAGGGAGCAGGAACAGTGAAGAATCTAGACCTCGCGTAACAACCGCGCCCTTCGCAAGGTCGGAACGAAACTTCACTGGGGTCGCTAGGCGCCCCTTGTCGTCGATATTGTGATGATATTCGCCAATAAACATAGATGCTTGTAGAAAGTAGACCTCCCTACTCGCTAAAGATGACTTTCGTCACCAACTAGTTAAAAAGAACAAGCGGTTGTTTCCCGTCAGAAAATCTGACAGCTGCCACAAATAATCGCACTACTCAGAGGCTTCTCCGAACATCCGTCTTGCGACGGAAACTCTCGGAGAAGTCTCTCTCCAGCGATGACTCATGACAGGGGAAATTTCCCAAAACCACTTGTAAAAAAATACGACGAAAAATACATTTCGTCTCAAGGGGCGTGACAGAAGCTAAATTTCCAAACAATCTGGAAATTCCCCACTTTCTGCCTCGCTGCTTCCACTTTACCCCACTTCCGCCCCACCAGCAACCACCCTTCACCTAAACCTGTGGATAATTGACCAAACAAGTTAAAAACGCTACATTTCGAACGCAAAGGAGGCGTGATGCCTGACGACATGGGACGACCAACCGCAGAGGAGATCCTGACGGATGGCGCGTACCTGAACGTGGACGCGGTACGTATGTACGAACTTCTCCAAAGGTGCATCGAGGAAACGGGAATGCTGCCTCAGTGGTACTTCGAGCACATGCCTCGAGTATTCCCTCAGGCCTGCATCGAACTGGCGGTCATGACCGTCCGATCCGGCAAGCGGCACATCTTCCTGCTTCAACGACCAGACAACGATACGCACTGGCCGCGTCAGTGGCACATGCCCGGTACGACACTGTACCCAAAGGACAGCGAAGAAACGATGTGGAAACGGCTACTGGCATCCGAGCTCGGACAACTCCTCCGGCAAGAGATGTTCCGTCTCGCCTTCAACCACATCAGCACACGAGAAGAACGGGAACGCGGCGAGTGCATGCACGCCGTCTACACGGGACGCATCGGCACCGCATCGAAGAAGCTGGAACGCTTCGGAACCTTCTTTCCGGTCGATCAACTCCCGGAAGAAGTCATCCAACACCATCGAACCATACTCACCAGGCTCACCCACTAAGACCTGCGAGCTCCTCTCGGAACGCCACCTGGCGTTCCTTTCGTTTACAGAATAAAATACTCAATATGAAATCTATTGATCTATCAAACATCATTCTCTCGCTCGAAAAGTACAGCTCAGAAAACAACGGCCAAATCCCACGTGATTGGTTCGAAAAAATGCCCATCTACTTCCCTCAAGCGGCTATCGAGCTAGGGATCATTAAAGAGATCAATAACTCTCATCACATCTTCCTCGCTCAAAGGCCAGCAGACGATCCATATTGGCCCAGCGAATGGCACCTTCCGGGCACAGTCCTCCGCCACACAGACACAGAAAAAACAATTTGGAAAAGACTACTTTCTGATGAAGTGGATGGGATAATACAACCTTCCGAAGCAAAACTGATCGATACACACATTTCGAGCAAACAAGATCGCGAACGCGGCGCGTGCGTTCACTCAATCTATCTCGCAAAAACAAATAAAGACATCAAAAGTGGTAAATTCTTCCCGATCATCGATTTACCGAAAAATACAATCAAGCACCACCTGCCACTCATCGAAAAAATTAAAAAATCCCTAAAATAACAACGAGGCCCCCGAAAGGACCTCAGCGTCTACTCTAGTGGTAGAACTCACGATGCTCGTGCACTGGTAGATCGAACACGAACGGATCGTTCACGAACGACACTTCGATCTGACTTCGCAGATCACGAAGAGAACGTTCGAAGACTTCGATTCCACCAATCTGCTCAAGTAGCTCTTGAACATCTGGCAGTTGCCAACCCGGGAAATCTTCAGTCCAGTCGTCATTCGCTACGGCTGCGTAAAAGCACCACACCGATTCACGCGTACCGAACAGATGATACTCCCTACCCTCCAACTCCCCCGTAGCCACGCTCTCGAGACTGAAATACACCAGTTCGAGCAGGTCGAGCATGCTCTTCTCGTGTTCATTCAGCAGCTCCACGAAATGCAGAACAATGTGAACCAGGATCACGCATTCCTCCAAGCGACAAAA
Source organism: uncultured Gammaproteobacteria bacterium (assembly GCA_964569575.1). GTDB lineage: Bacteria > Patescibacteriota > Patescibacteriia > UBA9934 > UBA9934 > JAQCKO01. The sequence continues at coordinate 49,405 of CAZMTL010000004.1, forward strand.
GAACTCTATAAAATTTAAGGTGAATCGTCAAAATCACCGCTTCTTTCGCTTAATCCCACTCGACTTCGCTCGCACCTGCTTGTGGTACACCTGCGAAAAACGGTGGGCTTCGTCACGAACTTTTTGAAAAATCACCTTCCCCATCGCGCTTGCTTTTGCCAAATCTAAATTGGTTCGATCAAAAATCAACCGATCCTGCTTGCGATCAAATCCTTTTGCAATCCCAATAATCGGCACCTGTATTCCCAGTTCATCCAAAACTGCCTGCACGCGATTCACTTGCGGCTTTCCGCCATCTATCACCATCACCTGCGGCAACTCCCAAGCATCCGGAAACTGCTGAGCCTTTCGCAAGCGTCGACGCAGTACCTCTTCCATCATCCCAACATCATTCGCACCAACCACAGTGCGAATTTTAAATTTACGATACTTCTCTTTCGCCGGTTGCCCGTCCACAAATACCGTCATCACACCAACAGCGGACGTTCCAGAAATATTCGAGATGTCGTACGCCTCAATTCTACCGTCCAAATCAATCGCTGTTCGTTCCTTCTGCTTACTAAACGGCAATTCAATATCATCCTTGGTAATCAAAGCAACGTCTTTAATGTGCTCCAACGCAAAAATGGTATTCCGAAACTGAGCCGCGTCTTCATAACGCCGTTCAACCGATGCTTGAGTCATTTTTTTATTCATCTCTCGAATCAACTGAGATTTCTTCCCTTCAAAAAATAAAATCAACTGATGAATAATCTGTTTATACTCTTTTGGTGAAATTTCACCCGTACACACGCCCGGGCAACGACGCAGATGCCGATTAAAACAGGGGCGCTTCCGACCAGTCACCGAAGGCGGTTCACAATCCGACCAAGGAATAATCTTTCGCAAAAAATCCAACGACTTTTTTAACGAATATCCACTGGTATAAGGACCAAATACACGCAAAAACTTCTTTTTTGCCTTTGCAGACAACGTTGCGTCAAAAGGGTTAATCTCCAAATTCTCTAAATCCAACCCCCTCAGCAATTTCGGCTTTGGGTATTCTTCATTGGTAATAACAAGATACAAAAAACTCTTATCATCCCGCTGAAGAATATTATATTTCGGCTTCAACGCTTTGATTTTATTCGCTTCTAACACCAGCGCCTCAATAACAGTAGGTGTCTCGATATAATCAATGCGCGCAATTTGCGACACCATTTCACCGATCCGATTATCGTGCGCCTTAGTAAAGTACGACCCAACACGACGCTTCAACGACGTCGCCTTGCCTACATACAACAAATTTCCCGCCAAATCATAATAAAAATACACCCCAGGTACATCGGGTAATTCATTATTTTTGATTGTAATTTCTGGCGAGATCATGAAGTAAGTATAGCAAAATTATAACACCGAAAAGAACGGCTCCTAGATACACGATAAAGTCTCCATCCCTATTCCCTATCTTCCTACCCCCTTCATCAAGGACAATCCAAAGTAAGCTACAGAATGCAACCTACTTCACATTCTTCTTCCTCAAATAAGGCTTCAAATACTGTCCCGTATAACTCTTAGCCGAACGAGCAATATCCTCCGGAGTCCCTTCTGCAACAACCATTCCTCCACCAACTCCACCCTCTGGACCCATGTCGATTAACCAGTCAGCCGTTTTGATCACATCCAAATTGTGTTCAATGATCAAAACCGTATTTCCTTTCTCGACCAAACGATGCAACACCTCAAGTAATGTCTTAATATCTTCGAAGTGAAGTCCTGTCGTCGGCTCGTCGAGTAAATAAAGTGTTCGGCCCGTATTTCGCTTCGCAAGTTCAGAAGCCAACTTCACACGCTGAGCCTCACCACCCGAAAGCGTATTTGCAGACTGACCTAGCTTCAAATAACCAAGCCCAACGCTCACGAGTGTTACCAACTTATCGTGAACAGAAGGAATGTCCTTAAAAAACTCCGTTGCTTCCTCGATCGTCATCTCCAAAACTTGAAAAATATTCTTTTCTTTAAATTCAACCTCCAACGTTTCACGATTAAATCGTCGCCCTTTACACACATCACACTGCACATACACCGTTGGCAAGAAATGCATTTCGATCGCAATTTCCCCATGCCCCTCACAATGATCACAACGTCCACCCGCCACGTTAAAGCTAAAACGACCAGTTTTATATCCACGGAACTTCGCTTCATCCGTCGTAGCAAACAAATCACGAATCGGCGTCCAAGCTCCGGTATAAGTAGCTGGGTTAGATCTAGACGTTCGTCCAATCGGAGATTGATCCATCAAAATTGCCTTATCGATGTACTCAATGCCCAAAACAGATTTATGAGCACCAGGCTTCCCTTTGCTGCCGTACAACTTTTTCGCAATCGCTTTGTAAGTCACTTCCAACATCAAGGTCGACTTCCCGCTTCCAGAAACACCTGTAATACAAACCATGCGTCGAAGCGGAATATCAACATCTACATTCTTCAAATTGTTCTCGGTAGCTCCCCGAACCTTAATCGCATCCTTCCCAACCTTTCTGCGCTCGGTAGGAACCGGAATAACGCGATCACCCCGCAGATACGCCGCGGTCAGCGATTTCTTATCTTCAAAAATCTCGGGCGTTGGTCCGGCAGCAACAATCTCCCCTCCGTGCACACCAGCACTCGGTCCAACCTCGACCATGTAATCCGATCGCCGAATGGTATCTTCGTCATGCTCTACAACCAACACGGTATTCCCCAAATCTCGCAACGATTCAAGCGTATTAATCAACTGATCGTTATCACGTTGATGCAGACCAATCGTTGGTTCATCAAGTACATACAAAGCACCAACCAAACGCGAACCAATTTGCGAAGCTAAACGAATACGTTGCGCTTCACCCCCAGAAAGCGTCCCGGCCTTACGATCGAGCGTTAAATAATGCAACCCAACATCCAACATAAACGTCAATCGGCTTTCGATCTCTTTCAATACGGTTCCAGCAATTTCCAACCCACGCTCGTCTAACGCGATATGTAGAATGAAATCTGCGGCTTCCGAAATCGTTTTCGCTGTGTACTGAACAATATTTTCACCACCAATAAGCACACTCAACGCCTCCTTGCGCAATCGCTTCCCATCACACGCGGGACAAATTTCTTCAGAGAAAAGCTCGAGCGTTCCTAACCCAGTACACGCTTCACAAGCTCCATAGGGACTATTGAACGAAAAAAGTCGTGGCTCGATTTCTGGAAACGAAAATCCACAATTTACACAACTAAATTTAGTAGAAAACAACCGCTCTTCCCCTGACGCGTACACCACATTCACCAAATCCTGTCCGCGATCAACCGCATTTTCGAGCGCTTCATTCAAGCGTTGACGCGTGTCCTTGTCCGGATCCTTTAGGCTAACCTGTGGAATAACATCGATAACCACTTCGATCGTATGCTGCTTATAGCGAGAAAGCTTAATTTCTTCACTCAAACGATGCATCTTGCCATCTACCCGCACCTTTGCGAATCCTGAATTATACAAATCATACAATAACTGATAATAATTCCCCTTTCGACCACGAACAACCGGAGCCAAAATTTGAATTTCGCCAGAAGGAATCGCCTTTTCCTTTGCATTTTGCTTCATCAACAAATCAGAAATTTCATCAATCGTTAAACGCTCAATTCTCGATTTACAATCAGGACAATGCGCCTCACCAACACGCGCGTAAAGAACACGAAGGTAATCGTAAATTTCCGTCACCGTCGCCACAGTTGAACGCGGGTTTCGAGAATGTGCTTTTTGATCAATCGAAATAGCTGGTGACAACCCTTCGATTTCGTCTACATCCGGCTTTTGCATCTGACCCAAAAATTGCCGTGCATAAGCAGAAAGCGATTCGATATAACGACGCTGCCCTTCCGCAAAAATCGTATCAAAAGCGAGGGAAGATTTTCCGCTTCCCGACACGCCAGTAAAACAAATAAGTTGATTTCGAGGCAATTCGAGTGAAACATTTTTTAAGTTATGCTCACGCGCACCCTTGATTGTAATTTTTTCTTTCATATATAATTGTTGAGATGTTGATAGCGTTCTCGTGGTGAGATCGGCGTCGCATCGGCGAAAGGAGGCCCCCATGTCTCGTGGAGCAGTGAACGCTGGACGAACGCGTCCAGCCGAGACCACGCGTCGCCCGGCAATGCAGGTGCATTGCCGGGACCGATCGGGCGCACGACGCGCTTCGAACGGAGGTGAGCAGTCTCGATCCGTCGTGCCCGGCGTGACCACCTCCGGAAACGGAGACGGTCGAAGCCCGCGAGCGCGCGAACAGCGCTGCGGTGGTGGTGGGCTCGCGCCCATCCGAGGAGCTTCACCCGACGAAGAGTCCAGGTGCCCGGGGGCGTCGGAACGGGCGAACCCGGGCACGCCAACGCAGACACGAAGGCCAGCGTCCGGCCGAGGAGGTGAGGAGTCTCGATCCATCACGCCCAACTACGCGAGCGATTCCGCAACCGGAAACGCTCGCGAACAGCTGTACTGTGGCAACGGGGGACTTTCCTCCACACCAGGATCTGGACACGACTACCGTGCACCGGGCTTCGGAGGCAAGAAGCACATCAAGGACCCTCGAGGAAAGAAGCGCGGCGACAACCCGCGAGGAATTCCGCATCTCCCTCGACGAATTCGACTGCCCACGCACCCGGGCATGCAATGGACTCCGGCCAAGAAGCCTTAGCCGAACACAATTGACGTACAGACGAAACCCGCCAGGCGATCGTCATCTGCCCTGCAAAAGCAGGGCCTTTCATTTTTTAGAAGAACGTTTTTTCATCTTTTTTAACTCGGACTGCAATTCAATAATCTCATCTCGCAATATCCCTGCCGTTTCAAACTGCAAATTAGCCGCTGCCAACTCCATCTCCTCTGTCTTCTCACGAATCACCTCTTCGATTTCGTGCGGCTCTGCAGCCAGTTCGATCTTCAAGATATTTTTCGTATCTTTCTTTTCACCCGGCTCTGCAACCCCCATGATTTCGCTGACATTTTGGATGGACTTAGTAATCGTAATCGGAGTAATTCCATGCTTTTCGTTGTGTGCCAGCTGAATCGTACGACGGCGATTGGTTTCATCGAGCGCTCGAGTGAGCGAACCGGTCATGCGATCCGCGTACAAGATCACTTCTCCATGGATATTTCGTGCCGCTCGTCCAATGGTTTGAATCAACGACATTTCCGACCGCAGAAACCCTTCCTTGTCCGCGTCCAAAATAGCCACCAATGACACCTCCGGCAAATCCAGCCCTTCACGTAACAAGTTCACCCCAATAATAACGTCGTAAATCCCCTTGCGTAGATCGGTCAATATTTCGATACGCTCGATCGTTTTGATATCAGAATGGATATATTGAACCTTGATTCCCAGCTCTTTCAAATGCTCGGTCAAATCTTCAGCCATCTTTTTTGTAAGCGTTGTCACCAAACTTCGCTCACCTTTCGCTGTTCTATCTTGAATACGCGGAATCAAATCATCTACCTGACCTCGATGATCATCTGTTTCGGTCACCGGAAGTACAGTCACAATCGGGTCGACCAATCCGGTCGGTCGTACGATCTGTTCAACAATTCGATCTGATGAATCATATTCTTGTTCACCGGGCGTTGCAGAGACATAAATCGTCTGCCCTACTCGTTCTTCGAATTCTTTTGATGTCAAAGGTCGATTGTCGCGAGCTGACGGCAGTCGGAACCCATGTTCTACCAAATTATCTTTCCGCGCCTTATCGCCAGCAAACATTCCACGAATCTGAGGAATAGTCACATGAGATTCGTCGATAACCGTCAGAAAATCCTTGGGAAAATAGGCAAGCAATGTATCCGGTGGTTCACCAGCATTTCTGCCATCAAAATGCCGAGAGTAGTTTTCGATCCCATTACAGTAGCCAATACTCTTCATCATTTCGATATCGTACTTGGTTCGTCGCTGCAAACGTTCGTATTCAAGCAACTTTTCCTCCTGCTTAAATTCCGCTAACCGCATTGCAAGTTCATCTTCGATTTGCCGAACCGCCCTTTCCGTATGTTCCGCGCCAACAACATAATGTTTCGCGGGAAACAGCCAAAAATCCTGCACGCGATCTTTCACTCGCCGAGTAACGGGATCGAGAATAAAAATCTCGCGCAAAACACCATCTTCAATCACCAACCGATACAACGAAGTCTTCTCGTTCGCATCCCCGCTTCCAGAACGCCCAGACATCGGCATAATCTCGATCACGTCCCCCATCGCTCTAAACTGTCCACGCTCTACATCCGCATTCGTTCGCTCAAAATACATTTCGATCAATCGTCTAATCAGTTCCGAACGATCCGCAACCTGTCCCGCCTTCAAGTTCATCACCGTTTTAGAATATTCCTTCGGCGAACCTAATCCATAAATGCACGAAACCGAAGCAACGATAATCACATCCTGCCGGCTCAATAACGCCTGAGTCGCCGCATGTCGCAAACGATCGATCTCTTCATTAATCTGAGCTTCTTTTTCGATATACGTATCGGAACGGGCAATGTAAGCCTCTGGCTGATAATAATCGTAATAACTCACAAAGTACTCAACCGCATTTTCGGGGAAAAACTGTCTAAATTCATTACAAAGCTGAGCTGCCAACGTTTTATTATGAGCAATCACAAGCGTTGGTCGCTGGACCTGCTGAATCACATTCGCAATCGTAAACGTCTTTCCAGAACCAGTAACACCAAGCAACGTCTGGCGATCCAGTCCAGTTTGAAGACCATCAACCAACCCCGCAATTGCCTTGGGTTGATCGCCAGCCGGTTTGTATTTTGATTGTAGGTTAAATTTCATAACAAAATTGCCCGACTCCACGCTCTACTACAAAGTAGATGACGCTTTTGGGATCGGGATCGTTCGTAAATTGTAAAACCAGCATAGCACACTTAAAGAAGAAAACAAAAACGCGCCCCTTCTTGCAAAGTGAGCGCGCAGCATGCAGTGAAGCATGAATTCCTCCTATTCGTCTTCGGTAGTGTGGCGACGATTACCACGAGTGGTGCGGACGTATCCGCGTTTAGAGTGATACCCGCCGCCATTACGACGGCGAAGTGCCACCAGATCGGTACGCCGACCCTGCGGAAGCACGACAACGATCCGAAGATCATCCTCGCGCTTCTGTTCCTTGGTCCTACCAACAGGCTTCGAAGCCTTCCGCTTCTTCGCCATCTCTCACCTCCTGGTGCTCACAACCACGTGAGCACGTACATCTTCACGCGATGAAATGCGCTCGAGCGCACCACCGAGTGGACCACCTCCGGAAGCTGAGGCTCCCAGTACAGGGAGTTGAGCTTGCCAGTGAGCTCGACCGTCCCTTCCAGGAACGACCGAACCCGACCGGGCTTGAGATCGAACTTCTCGAGAATGAATCCCGAGATCAAACCCCATAGAATCATGATCCCTCCAATCAAGACACACCACAGTATACCAAAAAAGAGGCTTTGTCAACCTCTTTTCTTCTCTACCACCTACACTCTATTCCCTTTTTCCATTCACCTTCTTCTCAATCACATCCATCGCACCAGCCGGCACCTTGGATCGCCAACCTCCACTTCCTGATTCAATCATTTCCTTAATCTCTTCGGTTACATGACCCGGAACTTCCGAAATCTTCTTGGTCGGCACACCTTGAGCTTCAAATAACTCTCGCACTTCATCCTTTCCACTCCAAACAACAATATCATCACCTCCCGCAACTTCTAGCACCTTATCAACCCACTCAGCGTCATCATCACAATCGGCAACCGACGCAATGGTGACATCCATCATATTTTCCTCTAGCAAAGCTGCACTGATCATTTCCCGAACATCATCTGTTGAAAAAAGAGCATCTGAATCAGGTTCACAAATAACCACAACGGCTGTACCGCCAGCGTTCACCATCCCTTCGATCACCATAAAATGACCGGTGTGAAAAGGTTGAAACGAGCCAGGAAAAACAAATGTTGCCATACTTTTTTTCTTAGTATATCAAACGTTATTTAAGCTTCGGTAGATTTATCAACACTCGCTTTCCATGCCGTAATCTTCTCCAAAAAACCTAACGGAGTGCGAAAAACTCGTGTGCATTCCGAAAGCAGCATAGGAGGAACATCGATTCGAGCCAAATCCGTCACCCCAAGCTCGTCCTGCGAACCTAGCGACAAATACCCAATATCACCCGGATCGATCCCGATCAACGTTGCGGCAACCGAATCCACAGCAAACGCATCGGTCCCAGCAAGTGCAAGATGCATGGAAACGACATCGCCCTCGACCGGACCACATCCTTCCATAGCAGAAAACCCATCAATCACCGCCAAATCAAAACCAAATTGTTTCTGCATAGCCGCAATCATCCTATGATGCGTAGACGACCCCTCCCCATCCGTCCAAGGCCATCGTGCCCAAACGCGTCCCGAAGCGCTAATGCGCGACGGAACAAGCCAGGTTCCAATCGTCCAATTTGTAATCGAAAGCGCCGCCCCAAGCGAATCATGAATTTTCAAAGGTGTAAGTGAGATTTTATAATCTGCCTCAATCGCCATACGAGCCCGCCGAATCTTCACTTCACTCCCATCTTCACGTACAACAGTCTGCTCCACAAAATCGTCATCATTCAAATCCACCAAACGCACCGACTCGTATTCATGCTCCAGATGTTCGTACCCCAACTGCCGAAATGCAAACGGTGTACCAACATACGAAGCATCACCAATAAACACAGGTGCCTGCGTGTGATACCGAATCGCATCCAATACCCCACGAACCGCATCAACATGCGTAGAAGCAAGCGCCCGTTCCGCATCAACCAAATTAACTTTCAAAAAAATAGACTTCGCTTCCTTCAACCGCGAAGAAAACGAATCATCCAAGCCATCCAAAACACGCCGAATCAACTCGCGCCTCTCCTCCCCCGTTTCCAACTGTACGTTTGTGGTAATCATGCAAAAAGTGTATCACAGAAAAAAATAGGAGCAACAGACAAAAACAAATAATCAAAAATCTCCCCAAAAACAAACCCACCAAGCAGCAGCTTGGTGGGTTTGTTGGTTCCCAGACAGGGATTCGAACCCCGATTCTCAGGACCAAAACCTGATGTCCTGCCCTTAGACGATCTGGGAATACTGTGCCCAGATCATATAGGCTTTTTAAACAACTGTCAAAGTCATTATGCCCCCATCATTGGATCTTTCGGAGCACTTTCCTGTGACTCTGAACCCGACAAATCCTTTTTCAAACCATCCAATACCTTCGCGGCATGCTCTCGCCCGCCAAGTCCAAACGCCAATCCTCCCGCAAGCGCGATCATGGCAACGAATCCAGTAAACAACACCTGAATCAATGATTCAGCAATTCCTAACTGAACAAGAGCCGCCATGAAGCTGAACACAATAATTGACCACTTCGCGACGCCTGCCAAAAATCCAGCACTTCTCATGTTTGCCGACAAAATAGCCGCACGAACAACGCTATGAACAAATCCAGCCAAAACCGTTCCAACAAGCAAGATGATGACCGCAATCAATACGTTTGGAAGATACGCGACAACTTCGTTCAAAAACACCGTAATCTGATCCCAATCAAGCACATCTGCCGCAGCAATAAGCGCGAAGATAATAACGAACCACTTCACCAACCAACCCAAGAACAGCCCAACATCCAGCGTCATGCCTGTACGAGCAAAAAGTGGCGCTACTTCCAACCTGTGCAACGCATCGTCAATTTTCAACGCCTTCACAACGCGTTCTACCGTCGCTTTTAATACCTGAGCGATAAGTAATCCAACCAAAAACACCACTACAGCCAAAAGCAATTTTGGCAAAAATAAAATGGCCGAAGCCCACACATCAATAAACGCCATTCTCAACACATCAACGTATTCCATACAAAAAAGTTATGGTGAATAACTACATTTAGTATCACACACATCTCCTTCAATAACAACTACTTTTTCTTTCTTTTCAACGAATCCTTGTTCGAAGAAGTAATGCGTGCCTGATGTTGATAGACCGGCACAACCTGCGATCCTGTAAAAATCTGCTCCTCATTTGCCCTTAAGCGCCCAAGCAAAAACTCATCTTTTTCGTCCATTTCTTTCTTCACGCCACACAGCGGAATACCCAAAGCCCAAGCGAGCGCCTGAGTAATACTAAAAATAGATCGAAGAGAAGTAGCAGAACCAGGACCTTGAACAAGCACAATTTGCTCAAGATCTTCTTTATGAATCCCTCGCGATTGCAAAAACTGATCAATCGAAAACAAAAATTGTTCAGGAGAAACCAAGTAGCGCACTGGCGACTCGGAATCATCCAAATCTGCTAAAACTAATACACGGATGTCCTGTCCATTGACGTACAACTTCATAATTCCTCACGCAATTCATCGACAAGAATAATCTTCTCCGAATTCATAATCGAAGCAAGAAAGCGATCTTTCACTTCACGGCGATACAAAAACTCATCCCGAGGCATGTACGTATAGTTGATTTCCCATCCAATCATCTTTTCGAATTCATCAATCGTCTCCTGCAAAACCGGGGCATCCACCTGTCCAACAATCAACAAATCAGAAGGCACCGCATCGTCATCAACAAATTTTCCGGTCATGAACAACAAATCTATTCGACCCTTCTGCACCAACCCACGAACAACAGATTTATGCGAAAGCACAGACGCCTTCTTCATAATTGAACGCAGTTCATCAAAAAAGATAAAATCTGTGTTCGCCTGATAAAACTTCTTCTTATCATTTGAAGCCTTCTTTCGTTTCTTCACATCCGCCGTATCCCCCTCTTCTTCATCGTCGACTTCCTGCTCCAAAATCTTCCCTTCAACTTCGAGTAAAATACCCATCTCGATCAAGTTAGAAAGCTCGCGGCGTACCGAATTTAACTGAGCATCAATCCGTCGAGTTAGTTCGCGAACGTAATACGCTCGTTCTGGATTTTCTAAAAACAATCCAATCAATCGAACGCGGGTTTTTGATCCAAAAAGCTGTTCGATATGAAAATCATCTTCCATCCCAACCGACGATTCTGTTGATTGAATACCATCTTGCATTACTTGTGCCATATTCTTCTAAAAAATGTGTTCACGTAAAGGATAACTGTTCTATCGCTTCTTTACAACTTATAGTAAAATGGAACAAAGGATTCGTAAAGGCAAAATCGCCACATCACTTCTCCAATATTGGGATATATGCAAGAATTACAGATCAAATCAGCAAAACTTGCTTCACAGGCTGAACGCAAAGAACAAGTACTCGAATCGATCCTCCTTCCATTCGAGCATCTGCCAGGATCTGTCTTCGGCGTACTCTTTATCGAAGGTCAATTAAATGAGCATCGGGCAGAAATGGCGGCGATCATTTTTGAACAACTACAACTACTTCAAGCAATAGAAGCAAGCGCAAACGTACCACGTCGCTTTGAACAGCTTCTTCAACAAATCAATCAAGAATTGCAAGTACTTCAGCAAAAAAATCCAAAAGTACAAATCGAACAACTGCACGCCATTTTGGGAACTCGTGTAAAAAATCAACTATTTCTAAGTGGAACAGGATTTTTGCACGCGCTGTTCATGCACCGAACAGCACAACAACGCTATTCGATTTACCAACTAGACAAGCAATTACAAGAAGGCGAATTTAATCCAGAAAAACCATTCATCACCGTACTAGACGGCGAACTACACCCAGGCGATGTCTTCTACCTTTCAACCCCCTTGGATCCAAAAGAAATTTCGATCGGCGAACTACAAGACATTCTAGTCACACTTCCCCCGTCAGGTGCCCTAAAACGGATAGAACAACATGTTCATCGCGACAAAGGCTATGCAGCTGTTGCTTTTCAAATTCAAGAACCCGAAACACAAACGACTCACAAAAAAATCAACCCGCTCTCGTCCATCACCGAACTCACCCAAACACAAGAAAAAACAACCGCACTCTTAAGCGAACAAGGAACTGACGTAGTAGGTCGCCTACAAAAAATGGCACAACCACTAATGAAAAAACTCGCCTCTCCAGGGAAGAACGATACTAAGTCCGTGCTAAAACGCATCGCGAAAATGTTGGTAAAAGCCCTTCTCTTTGTGACTTCAGTTACCGTCAGCATAGTGAAAACAATCCTAACCGCAATCAAAAAAGCAATCGAACTCACAAAAGAAAAACGAAGCAAATCTGCCGTATCAAACGATTCAGACGCAACGCTTCCGCAAACCGACGAAGCATCAGACTCAACGAAGCGTTCGGTGTTCCAAAAAATAGCAGCACTTTCAACGCTACAAAAATACGCCATCGGTGGAGTCATTTTATTAATCATCAGTATCGTAATCGTGCTTCTATTTGCCTTTTCTGGAAACAAACAAAAAAATCCCGAAATTGATATAAACGAAACAGCACGACAAATCGAAGAACAAATCAACGCAGCTGAAGCAAGCTTGATTTACGGCGACCAAGAACAGGCTCAAAGCTTCCTTACTCAAGCTCGAGCACTTCTAGACAGCATCGAGAAAAAAGAGAAAAACCAAGAAGCAATCGCACAGCTAGAACAATCAATCGAAACCATCGAAGCAAAAGCTCGTGGAATCACCATGCCAGAACTAACAGAATTGCAAGGACTAAGCGCAACTCTTGGCAACGCTCCAGCATCGAACATCATTTATCACAACAACACCGTATTTGTAACAAGCGAAACAAATACCGTAGCGTCGTTTAGCGAATTAAACAATTCGTGGATCAACGAAAACGTCACCATCGGAAGTATCGCGGCTTCCAAACGTCTACAAACAGAGGGAGCAAATATTCTCGTGCTAGATGACCAAAACCGCCTCGGACGAGCAAACATTACCGCAAAAACGCTCAACCCCCTGGTTTCAGGAACACAAAGCCTGACCGACGTACAAGATATCTTCGTCTACAATTCTTCTGTGTACGCGCTCACAAACACAACGAAACAAGTCATTCGCATGCGAGCACAAGGCGAAAACTACGAAGCGGGAACATCGTGGATTACAGCAACGACTGAAGAATTGGGTGAATTACGATCACTCGCCATTGATGGATCCGTCTACATTCTAGGACCGGACAAGGTGTACGAATTCCTAAGCGGAAGTCAGCAAGCATTCGCGATCACAAATCTAGAACCCGCACTAGCAAATGCAACAAAAATCTGGACAAACGAAGCGAGTAATCACCTCTACATCCTAGAAGCCGAACAAAAACGAATCGTCGTACTAGACAAATCTGGCGTCGTTGTAAGCCAGTATCAGCACAACGAGCTACAAAACGCCCTAGACTTTACCGTAAACGAGGCAGGAAACACCATTTACTTCACAACCGAAAACAACGCGTACGCATTTACAGCCGAACACCTTCTTTAAAAACAAAGACCCCGTACACGTGTACGAGGTCCGAGTGACGCCTCAGGTTGAAGCGATCACGAGTCCGGGCTAGAGGTTCGCGGAAGTCCTGCTGACAGACGGGTCATTACCTCGGGAGGAAACGAAGCTGGCTGATCGAGCCTCATACCTCCTCCGCCGGCGGTGATACGAAGCCTACCAAGCCGCAACAGACGCAACTCCCGTCGAGCGAGCGCCACCAGACGAACACCGTCTTCCAGATACCCTTCGTAGCGACGAATGGTGCCTTCGAGCGAAATTCCTTGACGAAGGCACTCAACCACCCATTCTGCGCAGATTGACGGAGGCAGCCGAGGAACACGCGTGAAGAATTCTACGACCTTCGACCAGTCCATCAGATGTTCCTGGAAGTGCTGCTGCACATGTTCCGGAACCTCCAACAAGGCCGATCGACGAGCGCAGACAGCTGAGACGATGGACCGGTTGAGCAGATCTTTATCAGCGGTATTCTGACCTGCTCGACACAGCGCATCGATGATCTTCTTCACATACCCAGGCAATTCGCCAGGGTACTTCTTGTGCACCCCTGATTCCGCAAGCGCACTCAGAACTGCATAACGCGTCTCCTGACACGGAAGCAGCTTCTCCCACCTACGTACCGCCGAAAGCACCGCACGTCGTGGAAGCATCGGCAAGTCACACTGTACTGCTCGGGCATGCGCGACAATCACGTCGATGACGTCCACTTCTTCACGCGTCAAAAACCACTTGGTCGACACATAACGACGCGCCGAGCGCGCATATTGATCGAGAGCCTCCTTGGCCAGTTGTTCAAGGTTGATCGAAACATCAATCCACTGCATGTGGAAAATCTCCTCACGGACCGCAGGATGCTACAGGAAAAAGAAAACTTGGTCAATAAACCAAGCTTTAATCAATAGCCCCTTCTTCTTTTAAAATCTCTATCTTTCGCTCCTCCCCTCGATTATATCCACCCATTCGTCCATCCGATCGCACCACTCGATGACACGGAATGCTTGGATCATAATTTGTATTCAACACACTTCCGACAGCTCGATACGCTTTTGGCCTACCGGCAGCTTCCGCCACCTGCTTATACGTCAAAACCTTCCCTTTCGGAATAGCCTTCACTACGGCAAAAACAGCTTGTGCAAATTCTGTATTCATAAAACAAGTATAACAACAAATCTAGTTCAAACAAAAAACAGGGCCGAAGCCCCGTTTTTTTTTGTCGAAACAACCTTACTTGATAGTAACAGTTGCTCCAGCTGCTTCCAACTTCTTTTTCATGTCTTCAGCTTCTTCCTTTGATGCCTTTTCCTTGATTACCTTTGGTGCACCATCAACCATTTCCTTTGCTTCCTTCAAACCAAGACCAGTGATTTCTCGAACAGCCTTGATTACGTTGATTTTGCTATCTCCAGCTCCAGACAATTCAACATCAAACGCGCTCTTTTCTTCAGCTGCCGCCGCTCCTCCAGGAGCTGCCATCATCATAGCTGGCGCCGCTGCAGAAACTCCGAACTTATCTTCCAATACCTTTACAAGTTCTGAAAGATCGATTACAGACATCTGTTCGATTTCTTCAACAAGTTTCTTGAACTTTTCAGGAACTTCTACGTTCTTTACTTCTTCTGACATAAATATACCGTTACAAATAATTAATTTAACCTTTCTTCTCACTAATTGCTCCAAGAACCGTTACGAGACCTCGCAAATTACCTGCAAGAACGTTGACGAATCCAGAAACAGGGGCGTTGATTGAACCAACCAACTTCGCATAGAGCTCTTCTCGGCTAGGAAGAAGTGCCAACTGATTCACTTCTTGTGAACCAATCTGACGACCTTCTAAAAATCCCGATACCAACGAAACGGCTTCGTTTTCTTTGGTAAGCTCTTTCAAAAGCTTCGCTGCACCAACATCATCTCCAAACGCCACGGCAGTAAGGATTGATCCCTTCAACGCTGAAGTGTCTAGATCAAATCCCGCTTCCTTCGCGGCAATTTTGAGAAGTGTCTTTTTTGCAACGAATACCTTGATGTCCTTTTCTTCTGCCTTCGTACGCAGCGCATCTGCCTGCGCCATACCGAATCCAGAGATTGAAGAGAACGCGGCAGACTTCATGTTTTTGAAGTCCTGAGCAATTCGCTCAACGATCACTTCTTTTTGTGGACGAGTTTTCGCCATACTACATTGAATTAACATGCAGATGAAAGAGGAAGGCATCTCCACTTCCAGTCCGCTGAATAAAAAACAACGGCTGAAAAGCCGTAGAAAATGAAGCGAAATCGCTAGAAATATGCCTCGATGAGATTTATGCGTTCGCTACTCACTTTCTACGGCTCTTCTGTTGTTGGACATACACTATCAAAAAAGAAAAACGACGTCAACCTTAGGAAAGCACCGAAAAAGCCTGCAAAACAGTCAAAACAGCCCCTGCAGCAAAAACGAATCCAACAGCTACCAATATACTGTCAGGGATCGTTAAGCAGCGCTTAGGCGTGCACACATCGCGTTTTGCACGCACATACAAATACAACACAATTAAGCCGATTAAACTTCCAAGAAAACCACCCGTAAATCCAATAACATCAATAAAATCACGAGCGCCCAGCAAAAAAGCAACAAACGGAACCGAACACGCAAGCGCCCAAGCGCGCAAATAGCGCCACTTAAAATCGTAAACAAGAGTATCCATAACGCTAATGCCCAAGATCAAAAAGCTGGTAAATACAGAAAAAAGTCCAATAACCGCTCCTACGACCAAAACCCATTCACCTACAATGCTTCCAAGACCAGTGATAGCATCTTGTGTTGTAAGGGGTCCGGTAACACCAACGACCACGGCACTAAACGCGACATAGACCAAAAACACGATCGCCATCGAAGCAAGAATAACCGGTCGCAGCAAACGATCTCGTTGTTTCGCTAAAATATGAGCCGCTTCTGGTACGGCGGCCAAACCACCAAATGCAAACAACACAACACCAAATGGCAAAAACCACGACGATTCGCGAGCGGCGTTCAAAAAAGAAAGCTCGACATGCGGAACAGAACCAGCGACCACCACCGTAAGCATAATCAACAACGCCAGCACAAACACAACCTCCAGGTGGGCAATAAAACTAAGCCCACCAATCAACAAAAGACTCGACACAGCAAAAAAGACCAGCTGGTAGACCATCAATTCACCTCCTAACACGGGCTCCAGTAACGCAAAAAGAAAATCCCCGCCCAAAATAATATAAGCAATCATGGCGCCCCAAGTCGACGTAAATAAAAAGAGTGTCGCCACCCAACTAGCTTCGCGACCCACATACCGATCAACCAATCCCGCCATTCGGGAAACGCCCGGAGTGTTACGAATGACGTCCGCATAAAGAACGAGCAAGAGCGTATTTACCACCACAACAACAATCATGTGCACCATTCCAACCCAAAAACCAGCCTGAGCAAATACAAACGGCAGCCCAAAAATACCAACCCCAATAACCGAACCAATAATCGGCTGCATTCCCTGAAAAAATAATCCATGTACCCCCTTTTTCATACGCAAATTATACCACAGCAACCACTCATCATCACCAGACCAGGCAAAACACTCAACGAAGCAAGAAAAGTGAAATATTTATGCACCAACCATCCCCAATTTGGGTTGCAGAAAGCCATAATTACATTAAGATACAGGCATGAATAACGAAATGCGCCACATCCCGCCACATAACCTGGAAGCTGAAGAATCACTTCTTGGGGCGATTTTAATTGAACCGGAAGCTTTGCTAAAAGTGGTCGATATTCTTCAACCAGAAGACTTCTACAAAGATGCTTACAAAACCATCTTCGAAGGAATGCTGGAACTTTCCGAAAAACACGAACCAGTCGATCTTTTAACTCTCGGAAACAAATTAGAAGAACGTGACGTCCTAAAACGCATCGGCGGACGATCGGCGCTCGTTGAGCTCACAAACCGCGTAACCACATCGGCCCACATTCAAAACTACGCGAACATTATTAGTAAAAAAGCCACTTTACGACGACTAATTCGTGCAGCAGGCGAAATTACCGAACTCGGATTCGACGAAAACGAAGATGTAGATCTACTGATCGACGAAGCAGAGCGCAAACTGTTCAACGTTTCGCAAAAAAATAACAACAATAACTTCGTACCGATGCGTTCAATTTTGGCAAATGCCTTCGAACGCATCGACGAACTTCACCAAAGCCAAGGAAAACTAAAAGGCGTCCCATCTGGCTTCACCGGTGTCGACAATCTACTCGGAGGCCTGCAGCGTACGGATTTAATTATTCTTGCCGCCCGACCTTCGGTTGGAAAGACTTCTTTTTCCCTCGACATCATTCGCTCGGTAGCGGTAAAGCACAAACAGCCTGTTGGATACTTCTCGCTGGAAATGGCAAAAGAACAAATTGTCGACCGCATGCTTTGTGCCGAAGCAAACGTCGACCTTTGGAAATTACGAACCGGACGTCTTTCCGACAAAGACGACGACTTCCCGCGAATCGGTGAAGCTCTCGGACGCCTTTCGGAAGCTCCAATTTTTATCGATGACTCCTCTTCGGCAAACATCATGACGATTCGTTCAAAGGCACGGCGATTAAAAGCAGAACACGGCCTTTCCTTAATCGTAATCGACTACTTGCAGCTAATGGATGCTCGCAAACACAGCGACAACCGTGTACAAGAAGTGGCCGAAATCAGTCGTGGATTAAAGCAAATCGCAAAAGAATTAGACGTACCAGTCCTTGCGCTTGCACAGCTCTCGCGTGCCGTTGAACAAACCAAACCAGCCATTCCAAAACTCTCCCACCTTCGTGACTCGGGTTCCATCGAGCAAGACGCCGATATCGTGATGTTCCTCTATCGAAAAGGCGCCGACCGAAACTACATGCCCGAAGAATTAACACCCGAAGAACAAAACTCAGGCGAAGTTCACATCGCAAAACACCGTAACGGACCAACGGGAATGGTAAAACTCTACTGGGACAAACCTCGAGCCAGCTTCAAAAATCTGGAACAGCACCGCGCACCAGCGATGCCAAGTCAAAACTCGGGACCACAAACATCAGGCCCTCACAACATCGGCCTTCCCCCTGGAGTCCCTCCAAAACAACCAGCAACAGCCAGTGAACACGGTTGATAAAAACCACAAAAGCAAGTATTTTATCTACATTAATCTTTACAAAATTGTATGTTCAACAAACTGAAACAAATTAAAGACATCCGAAATCAAGCAAAAGAAATGCAAAGCATGCTTGCTGACGTAATGGTGGTTGGTCAATCATCTGGATCGAAAGTGATGATTACACTCGACGGAAACCAGAAAGTACAGGGTGTAAAAATTGAAGGCGAACACGACAACGCAACGCTTGAATCAGCTATCAAAGACGCCTTCAACGATGCAACAAAAAAGCTTCAAAAAGAAATGGCAATGAAAATGAAAGACATGGGAGGACTAGAAGCACTTAAAGACATGTTGGGTGGCTAAAACCCGCGCATGCGAAAATTTCCAGCTCCAATCCATAACGCTGTCGCAGCACTTTCGAAACTACCGGGAGTCGGTCCAAAAACCGCTCTCCGGTATGTTTTTACATTGCTACGATTTAGTCCAAACGATCTAGAAACAATCGCTCGCGCCATCGCAGCCCTTCGCTATATCCAAGTCTGCAACATCTGTCTCACCTATTCCGAACAACAAATCTGCGGCATTTGTAGTGACGAAAAACGTCAAAACACCATTCTGTGCATCGTATCCGAAGCACGAGACATTTCAACCATCGAAGCAACAGATGCATTCAAAGGGAAATACTTCGTACTCGGTGGCGTACTCAATCCCGTAGAAGGAAAGACGCCAGAACAGCTGAACATAAAAAAGCTCATCGAGCGACTAGAAATCCAACCCGATATCCAAGAACTGATCTTCGCCTTCTCACCAGACATCCACGGCGAAACGACCATCATGTTCCTTTCTCGGCGACTAAAATATCTACAAAAGAAAATGACCCGTCTTGCCCGCGGCCTTCCAATGGGCGCAGACATCGAGTACGCAGACGAAGTAACCCTAGGCGACGCCCTACTCGGCAGACGCGAGATGTAAAAAAATAAGCGCCCGATCACTCGAGCGCAGCTACGCAGACCATCGAAGTACCTCCCCACCTCGAAATACTTTCAGGTCCACAGAATGCCGATGCCGGTCTACCAATCGCAGAGCAAAGCTTCGACCTTTTGGGAAGAAACGAAGTCTACTGAGGTACACGGCTGTAAACACGATCTCGAAGTGAGAGCGGTTCACAGCAACCGGAGTCGCACTCCAGCCTTCTTCGTCAGAATCCCGAAACGAACGCAAATGCTGCGAGTATGCCGCAACAAATCGCCGAAACTGTTCCTGTGAAGAAAGCACCGCAGCGTATTCCCACCTGTCCCCCGGGACAAGTACCGAGATCGGCAACCGAAGCAGCGCACGCCTCGTAGTCGCCAAGATCATCTTCACATCACCTGAACGCAAGCATCCTCCAACACAATGGTCTACCTCTAGCATGCGAAATATATTTCAACTCGTCAAATCATAACAAACAAAAAAGAGCCATACGGCTCGTTTTTGTTTATACGGTGATCTTTTCGATCTTAATCTTCGTAAACGGTTGTCGGTGACCAACGTTTCGTCGGTATCGAGACTTTGGCTTGTACTTAATAACAGAAACCTTATCTCCCTTACCAGTTTCTACCACCGTCGCACTTACCTTTGCTCCAGAAACAAGCGGAGCGCCTACTTTAATATCTGAATCAGCTTCGCTTCCAACAAGAAGAGCTTCGAATTCAATTCCTTTTCCATCTTCAAGCTCGAGCTTTTCGACTTCAAGAATTTGACCTTCTTGAACCACGTATTGCTTTCCGCCTGTCTTAATTACTGCAAACATACTTTATTTTTGGCTGCTTCAGGCTCGCTTGCGCGATTAGGCCTTGATCATGCCTTTAAGAATAACGGCA
The DNA here is from genome assembly GCA_964569575.1 of uncultured Gammaproteobacteria bacterium. GTDB lineage: Bacteria > Patescibacteriota > Patescibacteriia > UBA9934 > UBA9934 > JAQCKO01. Next base: position 69,802 of record CAZMTL010000004.1, read on the forward strand.
AAAATATACCAGTTTTAGAAAAAAATGTCAATTTAAGGCGTAAATGGCACTTTTTGCTAAATTCCTTCGAATTGAAGCGAACTTCCTTCAAGCAAACCTAGACGATCGGCCGAACCGGCAGGCAATTCAAGCACCATATCAACCTCGAATGGCCTTGAATGCATTCGAGGAACATCCTCACCAGAAAACCCAACAGGGACGTTCTTCGAAATCTTCATAATCTTCCCATCTCGCAACCAAATAACATCCAATGGATAATGCATGCCCTTCATCCAAAATGACCGTTCTTCGTAGTCAGAAAAAACAAACAACATCCCATCAGCTCCCAAAGTATCCAAATGAGTACCAGAAAGGCCTCGAGTACGCTCAATAGCGGTGTCCGCGACTAATACATCTAAAGTACCTGAATCATGCGTGACAACAGCACGATCTTTACCTTGAGAGAAAACAAGGAAAATGAATAAAGCAACAACGGCAAGTAATGCCAGCCCAATCGAGATGATCATTTTTTTCATACTTTTCGTGTAGAGAGTGAATAAAGAAAAAGAAAGACAACGAAGAAAAGGATCAACAAAGCAATTACCTTCTGCCAGCTTTCAAAAATCAACGTCGTAATTCCAAAAATAAACGAAAACGCAAAATACAACAAGACAACCTGCCTCTGCGACAGTCCGGCCGCAAGCAAACGATGATGCAAATGACGCGTATCCGCCGTCGTCACATTATTGACTCCGCCTCGCGCGCGAGAATAAATAACAAACAACACATCGAGCGCCGGAATACCAATAATCAACAACGCCGTCATAATCTTACTACCCGAAATGACCGCTAAAACCCCAAGCAAATACCCTAAAAACGTACTCCCGCCCTCCCCAAGAAAAATCGAAGCCGGGTGCCAGTTCCACACAAAGAACCCACCAATCGCCGCGACAGCAATCAGTGAAAGCAACGCAACGTCTGGCTGATAAAATGCGGTCGAAAGCGCCAACGCCGCAATCACCAGTCCGCCAATTCCAACCACACCACTCGCCAAGCCATCGACACCATCGAGCAATTTGGTCGTATAAATCATCCCCATCAACCAAACAAAGGTAAGTACAGCCGAAACAGCCTGCCCAATCTCGAAAAATCCTCCAAGTGGATTTGTTAATTTAGAAACTCCAATACCCGAAGCAACGGCAACCGCAACGGCGAGCAAAGGAAACAAAATAGAATGCCGCGGGCGCAAGTCATACAAATCATCCAAAACACCGCCAACAATCAACACCGCTCCCCCAAGTAAAAATCCAAAAATCTGCTTCGCCTCAATTGCCCCCGCAACAAAGTGATTTGTAGCAAAAAAGACAATTAAGGTAATCAAAGCAAATGCACCGTACACGCCAATCCCTCCGCCAAGCGGCATTAATCCTTGGTGCAGCTTCCGAACCCCTCCCCCAACATCGACAAGTCCAAATTGCGGAGCGAGGCGTCGAACCATAGCGACAAAAAACAGCGAAACAACAAACGCGCCGGCAACGGGAATAATCCACCAAAGAGACATACTAAGTTTTTAACTTATACCCGGTCGAAAAAATCCAACTTGCAAGTACAAAATTAAACAAGAAAATACTACTCACCACCAAAATCGACAGCCAAATAGGCGCATCTCCTGTGCCGATAAATCCGTATCTAAACCCATCCACCAAGTACAAAAATGGATTAAATCGACCAACCGTCTGAACAACTCCAGGCATCGCCGAAAGCGAGAAGAACACTCCGCCCAAATACATCATCGGCGTCAACACAAATGTTTGCACCATCGACGCTTTGTCGAAACTAGGCATCAACACTCCGATCACAATTCCGAATGCCGAAAATGTTCCAGAAAGAAGAAGAGCAAACAAAATAATCAAAAACGGATGCGCGAACGGCACCGGCGCAAAAAACAATCCAACAAGTAACGTGACGATTCCAACTAGCAACCCCCGCCACATACCTGCCAATACATACGCAAACGTAATTTCGAATCCCTTCAAAGGAATACGAAGTAAATCGCTAATAATATTTGTATACTTACTAATAATCAATGACGACATCGGATTCTGGTACGCGTTCATCATCAAAGACATCGCTACCAATCCTGGGATCAATACCTGCAAATAACTATACCCATCAAAAAACGAAACACGTGTCGAAAGCGCAAAACCAAAAATAGTCATGTACAGCACATTTGTGATCACCGGAGCAATCACCGTCTGCGTCCACACTTCACGAAACCGACCAACTTCTTTTCTAAGCAATGTAAAAGTTCCTAGCACGTTCATACAGTTTTAGTCATTTGCAAAAACACGTCTTCAAGCGAAGGTTCGATAACTCGAAAATTCATCATCGGTAAATCAGCATTCGCAACAGCCGAAAGTACACGCTTATAATCAGATTCTTCAAAGGTGAGCGTTAATTGCATGCCATTTATTTCAGGAGAAAAAACAGCAAGCTGCGGAGGAACGGTCGAAATCGACTTCGCTAATGCAATCACAAATTTACGTGTCGATTGAAAACGATCCTTTAATGCCTTTTTGGTATCGAGCGCAACCAATTCACCTTTATTAATGATCGCGATACGTTCACACAGCAATTCCACTTCTTCCAAATAATGTGAAGTAAGTACAATAGTCGTTCCTTGTTTATTCAATTCGCGCACCAAATCATACAAATCATGCCGCAATTCCACATCCACTCCCGCAGTAGGCTCGTCGAGCACAATCACTTTTGGACGATGAATAAGCGCACGAGCAATCATGACACGACGCTTCATTCCTCCCGATAGTTCTCGAAGTTTTGAATGTAGCTTATCAGTCAAACTTAATCGATCAAGCAAATCAGCTAAATATGCTTCATCAACTTTCTGATTATAGTAGCCGAACTGATACCGTAGCACCTTGTTCACATCAAAAAACGAATCAAACGCCAATTCCTGAGGAACAATGCCGACAGAATTTTTCACAAACGAAGGATCTTCATCGATATCCTTTCCGAATACCATAGCCTTCCCAGAATTCTTCTGCGTAATGCCCGCCAAAATATTAATAAGCGTCGATTTACCTGCGCCATTTGGCCCAAGTAAGCCAAAAAACTCACCTTCCTCGACAGCTAAATCAAGGTTTTTCAAAGCGTGAACATCACCTTTTTTTGTTGAATACGTTTTTTGGACACTTTGGATTTCAATTGCTTTCATACAGAAAAATATCAACATCAGTGTACGTTAACCAAACAAGTAAATCAACTAAATCGCATCACAAAACGAAACAGCATCAGAAGAAGTACGCAACGCTCGAGCAAACCACTCCTTCGCTTCCGCCTCTGCCCCAACCACATCTGCCAAGCCGGCTTCAACGGCTAGTCGACCAGGCAACATCGAACCATCCGCGAGCGACGCGACATGATCACGATTCAAGCGCCGATGATCAACAATCAAATCAATAAACGCTTCATGAAACACTGCCAGATCCCGTTCAAGCAATCCACGCTCGGTCTGCGTCAATGGCCGTTCACTTGTTCCATAATCTTTAAATTCCGCCGAAGCCAATTCAACAAACTGAATTCCGTTCAAAGAATTCTGTTGTGAATAGTCTAAATACGACATCGTAACTCCAATCCCGCCAACATCCGAAAAAGGAGAAACAATGACATGATCAGCCCCAATTGCTGCCATATACCCAGCTGAAACTGCTGCTTCACGCACAAGTGCAGCTGTCGGAAGCTGAGCCGCGTCCATCGCCTGCAAAATCATTTCACCAGCCACAGGACTTCCACCGTACGAATCAACTCGCAGCACAATCCCTTCAATCCAAGGATCCGCCTCAGCACGACGAATTGCATCTACCACAGCGTCAGCCGAACTACTTCCTTCGTAAGCCAAATCAACAGAATCGATCGACTCCGAAGTCACCGTCATCGTTCCATTCAACTCCACAACCGCAATATTACAATAACCATCACTCACAAATTCCTCATATCCGTAGCCCATCCAGCGATCATGCCAATTGCCATAAAAGCTTAATCCTAGCGCAAACAACGCAAACCCTGCACCGGCTACACACAGAATCACCAAACACATTTTTAAAACAAAATACTTCATATCTATAATTCAACAGCTTTTTCTACACGCACCGCCCCACCAGCATCGAGTACAATCGTATCGCGTCGACCCACCTGTCCCTTCAATAACAACTCTGCAATCACATTATCGACCTGTTCTTGCAACACACGCCGCAAAGGCCGAGCACCAAATTTAGGATCATATCCTTTCTGAGCCAACTCATAAATCGCTTCGTCGGTCGCACGCAATTGAATTCCCTTCTCCAACAATCGTGCCGCCAACTTCTTCATCATCAAATGCGCAATTTCGGCCACCGCATCCTGAGTCAATGGACGGAATACCATCACGCCATCGAATCGGTTCAAAAATTCAGGACGATAATATTGCTGCAAATGTTCTTCCAAAAGAGCTGTCTTTATTTGATCCATCGAAAGCCCATCGTTCACCGCTTGTTGAATATACGCCGTACCCGCATTCGATGTTGCAATTAAAATAACATTCGTAAAATCGATAGTTCGGCCAGTCCCATCAGTTAATCGCCCATCATCCATTACCTGCAAAAAGAGATTTAAAATATCGGGATGCGCTTTTTCTAACTCATCTAGCAACACAAGCGAAAATGGATTCTTACGCACTGCCTCAGTAAGCAATCCGGAATTACCCTGATCACCAATCAATCGAGAAACCGAACGGGCTTCCTGATATTCAGACATATCAAAACGCAACATAGCTTCTTCACTTCCGAAATAAGCTTCAGCCGTTGTTTTTGCAAGCTCGGTCTTTCCGACTCCCGTTGGTCCAAGGAATAAGAAATTGGCCATCGGACGATTTTCTGCGCGCAGTTCCGTTCGAGCTCGTCGCAGCGCAGACGCAATCGCCGAAACCGCCTCCTCCTGACCAATCACCCGTTCATGCAAAATCTCCTCCAACCGCAACAATTTATCACCCTCACTTTGCGTTACTTCTGTCACCGGCACATTGCTCTTTTGCGAAATAATACTTGCAACATCTTCCTTTGTAACAACCGTCCATTCAGCTGAACTGCGACGCCCTACTTCCAACCCAACTTCTTCCGCAAGCACGATCGCTTTCTCTGGCAAATACTTTTCGTGAATATAACGATCGGACAATTCAAGCAAGGCCATGAGCGATTTATACGTAAATAAAATCTTGTTGGCGTTTTCAATGCCACCAATTTTGGACTGTAGCACCGGCATCGCCGCCGGTCGTTCGGGTTCGGCAATCACAATTTTCTGTAATTTTTGAGCAAGAATCGAGTGCTCAACCACGCGTGAATACGCCTCAGGAGTTACGGTTGAAATCACAAACGTATAACCCTTGTCCAATTCCCCCGCGAGCACCGACGCTAAATCGACGCCACCATTTCCGGCACCGATCAATTGATCAATATCCTCAATCACTAGAATTATATTTCTCGAAGCCCCAACTTCTTGAAGCGCCGCCAACAATCGCTCTTCCGCTCCAACGCCACCGCGCGAACTTACGATCAACGGAATATCTAAACGAAGCAAGCGCTTGTCTTGCAAAATAACAGGAACATCTTCCGCTGCCATCTTCTCGGCCAAGCCAAACACAATCGCTTCTTTTCCAACGCCAGAAGGGCCAACCAACACAATACTCTGCCGACCGCCTTCAATAGAACGCAACATATCGTTCATCTCGCGTTCACGGTGAATCAGCATCGGCAATCCACCCGAAGCTGCATAACGAGTCAAATCCACCGAAATGCGATCCAAAAATGGCGTCGCGACCGCAGTGTACGCGCGATTCATATTCTTCTTAGGCTTAAACGCGGCCGATTTTCGGAAATCAGTATATCGCTGACGTAGCTGATCATCAATCGCAAGCCATTCCAGCACGCCAGCCACTTCTTCCTTCTCGACACCTACAGAATAGAGCAGTTCTTGCAAAAACACTTCTTTTTCGTACGCCGCAGCAAACAAATCAAGCACCGAAACAATTGTACGATGCTGCAAAATGGCACGTTCTGTTGCTTTCGCGATCACCTCTTCACCCAAGCCGTCAAACTGCACATCCCCTTTTTCTAAACGAGAAAAATAACGACGCAACGGATCCTTTATCTGATCAAACTGAATACCCAGTCGCGAAAACACCAACCCTAATCGGCGATTTGCTAAACACCCCGCAAAAATATGCGCAGGCAAAACCTGTAGATGATTCGCTCGCTTCGCAATTAAATAAGCTTCTTCCAAAGCAACGACGGCATCTTCCTGAAGCAATCGAAGTACATCACGAGCATGCGGAACTTCATCGAGCAGTTCGACTGTTTGAATTTGAGGCAACGCATCTTTCGAAACAGTTCCGAGCACAGATGATTTTGTGGACGTAAGGGTAAATCGATAAAACAAAAACTGCAGCGCAAGTAACGCGATACCAAAAAAAGCAAAACTCGCATGCGGACGAACAACCGAAACCGTCACACCATCATTGAACGCAATAAAGAAAAACAATCCAGCGAACACAAAGCAAACAACCGCAAATAACAAAACGGCAAACGTGATCACGCGATCTACTCGATTTTTTGCACGACGCAGCGCGATGCCAGATTCGGAAAACAGATGCTTTACGTACCAAAAATGATTGTCGACCATTAACCCAACACGCGTCTGCGCCTGTGCATTTAATTCTGGAACAGGTTGATCAATCATATTACGAAAGTAATGCCGTCAAATGAAACAACACGAAAAAAACCGTTCCAACCGGCAACGCCAAATACACAACAAACGCAAGAACAACAACGATCAGCAACACGAGTAAAAACAACGAACGCGCAACAATCTGAGCCGCTCGCATAAACACACTAATAATACGACTCTGCCAATCGCGCACACCATACATTGGCACAAACAAATTTTTCACCCACACACCAACCGCAACCGAACGCGCATAATCGCGAAAGAACGAATGTAAATTCCGCAACATCAACAACGCTCCTGCCGAATACCACCAAAACGGCCAAGCAACAATGCCGCCAAGCAAATCAACAAAAAATAACTTAAAACCGAGCGTCAAGGTAGTCATGTTTCCATTATACCAAACGCTCGGTTTTGCACGTGCCCGCCTGTGCTTAACTTTAGTTCAAGTCTACACGCTTCTTCATAATCGCACGATCAACAACATCTTCCGAAGTCATCGCCGCTCCTTCTTCAAATCGATCGTACATCGTTGCGTCAACATCGATCACATAATCAGCCCAACTTGCACCGTACAATTCACCAGCAAGTTCTTCACTAGAAACATGTCGTCGCACCGCCTTTGTTGAATCTGTCACATGCATTGCGAGCGCATACACCTTTGGATCACTTTGAAGTTTCACTAAAACAACACCCACCTTTGGCAAAACCGGCGCTCCAAGAGGAAGAACCGTAAGCGTCGCATCTGACACTTCCACAACGTCATCAAAACTTATGAAGTGAGTAAAGTACGTCTGCTCATTCATAAACGGTCGTCGCATTCCATCCGCTGTTACCAAGTACACCGTGTCGTACGAAGCACCCTTAATCAAATACCCAGGCTTTACCGCAGACACCAATTCAAGCTCTCCAGTCACCGGTGAAACAGCCGATTCTGGCAATTCAAGAAAATCAACCTCTTCCGCAACTTCCTCATCTACGCAATCAGTCGCATCAACCACAATCTCTTGCGACATCACATTCGTTCGGTTCCCCATCATGCTTTCGAAAAAGGCATAAATAGTCATCATGCCACTTTCTGGAACTTCGAAAGACTGAACATGTTTCTTATCGAAAGGAACCAATTCCGCATCGAAGAAATCAGCATTATCTGCAATCACTAGTCGAGTTGCATCCTTAGCCGAAAATGAAACCTCAACCGTTGCAGGAACCGTACACGCATCAACAGCCGACACTTCAATCAAAGCTTCGCTCGGATAAATCACTAAATCATCTTCTCGTCGAGGTTCGTATGGCACGAATACACCATCACGAGTACTAAATTCAAAGATAGCGTCCTGACCAATCAAATGAGACAATGTTTGAAAATCTCCGATATCCGGACTGTTCAAACCCCCGTCTGCGCGAAGAAGTAAAAACTCGAGAACATAATCCTCGTCCTCTTCAAAGCCTCCAACTGGTACCAAGCTTAACTTAGTACTATTCAATGACCAATTCACAGCAAAGTCTACGTGCGGAGTAATCGTATAATTAATCCCTTCTTCAAAATCGGTAATCATCCGTTCAGAAAAAATAAATACAAGCTCCTCGTTCAAGTCAACTCCAAAATCGCCATCCTCAGGCTGCGTTCGAGCAAGAACAGGCCCGGCTAAATCCCACTCAACAACCAAATCATCATTCAAACCAAATTCCATCAATTCACTATCAACGTTGTCACGAACGCAGGAAACTGAACAAGTCGCGTCACCGGTTTCTTGTGTATACCCAATTTCAACTTCGAACGAATTCACGCCATCTGTCGTGAATTTTAAATCTGCATCCTCTTCATCGAGCGAAACAATAACGAGTACATCATCAGTCCGCGGAACAAGAGCAACATCAACAATATCAATATCATTTCCATCCATTGTTACCAAAAATCCATAAGGAGCCGCGCCTACTAATTGCCATTCACGATCATTCGGGTTGTCGATCGCAAAAACAAGACGAGTAATCTTCGCTGCGCCATCCACCTCCGTACTAATCAACGAAACAATTCTATCAACAATCACGCCGTCCGCCGCAAAAGCAGAAACAGGGACAAGTAATAACCCGAACACAAGAACAAAAATACCTTGAGAGATCCTGCTACCAAGCCGAGAAAAAAGAGTCATAGAGAATTGTGTTAATTTGCCGAACCTTACACAATTCTCTAAAGAAATCAAGGGTTTAGGCCATTTTTTGACTAACAACAGCCCTCAATTCGCGCATTAAACGCAAATAGAATCCAAGATTTTGCTTCGTAGCAATCTGATAGGCCAACAATTCACCTGTTTTAAATAAATGTCGCAAATACGCACGGGAATACGTCATCGACGACTCAACTCCCGAATATTGATCAATCATATCCAAGTCAAACGAAAACTTTTCACCCGTCACCTGAATCTTTTCATACAAGGTATCCGCAATCTGTACATCACTTCCTCCATCAACCGCGATCGCAAACGCATTACGCACACATTCGGCCGGGTCACCCTTCCACAAAAACAATGTTCCATGTCGTGCATTCCGAGTTGGCAATACGCAATCAAACATATCAACGCCGACCGAAACGTAATACACAATTTCTTCTGGCATTCCGCCGCCCATAAAATACCGAGGCTTGTCCTGCGGCATTTGGCTCGCTAAAAATTTCGTAATACGAAACGCATCCGCTCGCGCTTCACCAACCGACAATCCGCCAATCGCGTACCCGTCAAAACCAATCTGCTTCAACCCTTCAAGCGAACGCACACGTAAATCTTCGTGTGTTCCACCTTGCACGATACCGAATAATTTTTGAGTATCGCTATATGAATCCTTACACCGTGCTGCCCAACGCAGCGAACGCTCCATCGCTTCCTCGTACCGTTCACGCGAAGAATTTCCCGGAGCAACATCGTCGAACTGCATGATCATGTCAGCGCCAATCGCTCCCTGCATCGCCATTGAACCCTCGGGCGTTAATCGAATCTTTCGCCCATCAATATGCGACTGAAACGTCACGCCGTCTTCATCAATGTCCCGAATTTTACCTAAACTAAAGACCTGATATCCGCCACTATCCGTCAACATCGGGCCATCCCAGCGCATAAATGAATGCAATCCACCAACGCGCTTCATTCCATCAAAACCTGGGCGCATTAATAAGTGATAGGTATTCGAAAGAACGATTTGCGCCCCAAGCGCACGCACCTCTTCACTCGAAAGTGACTTAACCGCACCTCGCGTCGCAATCGGCATAAAAAACGGCGTCTGAATCGTCCCATGTGCCGTTTGCAGTTCACCGCGCCGCGCTAATCCCGACTGTGAAATAACTGTAAACATATTAAAAACGTCCGCGTGCAACTCGAGTGGCCGATGGGCTCTTGTCGTCATCGCGCACTTCTCTAGTAATAATAAATTGAGAATATTCCAAACGCTCTTCCGCATCCCGAGCATCGGAATGTGTTTCTTCGAACACAAATGCAAATTTTCCGTCAGCTCGAACACTCATTTCTCCGGCAGAAAAGTATTCCGTAATTCCAGGCTTCAACAGCCAAACTTCATAATAATGAATATCGCTCACGGGCGGCAGAGTAACCACCGTAGCGAATGTAAACATCCCTTCCTCCAAATCACGGCGCGCAAATCCAAGTTCCGCCCCAGAATCGATCGTCATCACCACTGCTTCTTCGAACGATGCAGCCGCCTGCACTGGTTCGGTTTGGGCAGCACGCGTCGAATCATCTTCTTCGATCACCACTTCCGCAAACGCGTCGTCGGTCATCACTTCGACACCTTGTTCATCACCTTGATTGATCTTATTCACAAGAAAAAGCACGAACCCAACAATCACCGCCAAAAACAGCACAATGACAACAAGAAAAAACTTGGTCGCACGACCACTACCTTGTTTGCCAGAACGACGTTGCTTTGCTCTCGATGAACGATAAGAATATTTCATACGTCTATTATAGATCATCTAGATCAATTAGGAAGCTGCCTGTTGGTTTTGGTTTTTTCACCATCTTCTGTTCACCCATGTCGTCAAACACAATCACCGGCCCGTCATCGTCCGCATACGACATTGCTTTTGCAGATTCGAACGAATCTCTCGAAGCCGCACCCCAAAATGACGGTGATTTTAATCGCACTTCTTCCGTTAACTTTTTCGGAAGTTCTTCCAAAAATAACGAAGGCTGTTTCAATTCAACGCGATCAAACCCCGCCGTAACAGGATAGGTCAAAAACAACTGCTTTCGCGCACGAGTAACCGCAACGTAAAACAAGCGACGTTCTTCTTCCATCTCTTTTTCATCCTTTGCTCGCTCACCCGGAAACAATCCTTCCGCCAAGTGCATCACAAAGACATTGTCCCACTCTAATCCCTTTGCTTGGTGAATAGTAGAAAGCACAATGCGATCAGAATCCTGAACCGCATCCCCTTCACGCACAGCCCCAAATTCATCCGTCAATGTAACCGCTTCCAAAAACGCGCCCATGTCATCGAACTGTTCCGAAAACACCGCAAACTGTTCCAGGTCTTCCAAACGTTCTTCAAAATTCGGATATTCATTTTCCAAATACCACAGGTATTCATCGCTTCCAGCAAACGCACGAATAGCCGCCGAAACCGTTCCATTCGATTCAATCAACACTTTATGAATTCCCAAAAATCGTGCCCAACCTTCGCTCGCTTTCTTGCCCTTCACCTGCAACGAACCGGCCTGAACAAAACTGTCCAACACCTGCGCAGCCGTCGCGATTTTATTTGCTGTCACAAGCCCAACTCCCGCATGCAACTTCAACGCCCGAATCCAGGCCATCGCATCCTTCACGTTGTACATAATACGCAAATGCGCTACCACATCTTTTACATGCGCACGTTCAAAAAACTTCAATCCACCTCTATATTCATAAGGAATATCAAGCCGCATCAATTCAAATTCTAACTGCTGAGAATGAAACGCGGCACGGAACAACACCGCAATCTCCTTCAGAGGAACATCCTTCTCCGCAATCTCCAAAATCTGCTCTGCAATATACTGAGCCTCCTGTCGCGAATTTTGAGCAGGCACAACCAATGGCAACTCACCATTTCCAACCACTGGTTGCAACTGTTTTTCGAATTGCTCTTCGTTGTGCAAAATAGATTCATTCGCAAGCGTCAAAATCTGAGGCGTTGAGCGATAATTTTTTGTTAATCGGAATGTCTTGGAGTCAGGATACTTTTTTGGAAACTGCAAGATGTTTTGAATTTCGGCCGCTCGAAACGAATAAATACTCTGCGCGTCATCGCCAACCACCAACACATTTCCGTGCACGCTCGCAAGCAAGTACACAATTTCAGACTGAATACTGTTCGTATCCTGAAACTCGTCGACTAAAATAAACTGAAATTGCCGAGCAAGCGTGTCACGTACACGTTCGTGCTCGCGAAGCAACTGCAAAAAATACACAAGTAAATCATCAAAATCCATCGAATTCTGAGCCTTCTTCTGTTCACGATAACGCGCAGCAATTTTTGTAATACTATCCAAAAACGGCAAAAACCGAGGATGCTTCTCCTCTACTGCCTTCTCCATCGTGCACGACTTGTTGCGCTGATACGAAATAATCGAATGCAGTACAGACGCTTTCGGGAACCGCCCCGCTGTCGCCTTAATACTCATTTCTTTCATGATCAAACTAACCAATTCGCGCGAATCTTCCTGATCTAGAATAGAAAAATGAGACGTAAACCCAATTGCGTCAGCATAACGTCGCAACAAACGATTCGCCACCGAATGAAACGTTCCACTCCACAAACCAGCAGGATAACGCCCAAGCAGCTGTTCAATTCGGTGAGTCATTTCCTTTGCTGCCTTATTCGTAAACGTCAAAAGCAAAATGGCATCAGGCTCAACCCCTTGTTCCAATAACCAAGCAACACGGTACGTAATCGTCCGTGTTTTTCCACTTCCTGCGCCCGCGAGCACTAACGCAGCTCCACTTCCCTGCTCTACAACCGCAAACTGCTCTTCGTTTAATTCATTTTGAAACTCAATTCGCCCCCCAGCACCCGGTACGCCTTTTAAGATAAATTCTTTCATGCGGGCATTTTAACACACAAAACCAAGACCCGTAACTATACAACCAACGGCAGTGGATGAATGGTATTTGGTCGTCCCATTACCACGTCTTCAATGCGATACGTTCCATGCGTCGGAGCTTCCATATACCCATTCCAAGCCATCCGAGCAAGCGCTCCGGAATCAATCCAATCAAACAACCATTCATGTGTATACCGAGCATCAAACTGATCCATGCCGGCCGCCATCTGATACAACCACTTCCGATTAAAATCTTCCTGACTTCCCACCGTTGGACACATAATAATCGGCAACCCTAGTCCAGCATAAAACGAAAGTTCGGAAGGCTTGGTCCACAAAATATCCGTTTCATTCATCAAATCCGAAAAACGATCAAAATAAAGCGCACGATCTTCTTCAAAAAAGATCTTTATTCCCGGTGATTTTTTCTTCAACTCTTTCTCCATGCCTAATTCCAACAGGCTCTGTTCAAAATACGTCGCCACTTCTGGCCGCGATCCTGCCACCAATGTTAATCGAATGCGATTTTGCGAAATCGCATAACGCAAACTTTTCGCAATTTCAATCCCAATCTCTTTCTGAGCCCCTGCCCCACCAACCGCAAACACCACATGCACAGGTTCAACCTTTTTCCGTTCAATTCCTTTGCAATAACTCGCACCCATGTGCGCTTCGATTGTTTTCATCGAACGACTTAAAAAAATACCCTTCGGATCCAAATTACAAATACGTCGTGAAAGATTTTTATGAAGCACCTTCGGCGTCGCGCCACCAATCGATCCTTTCGGTAACGGAAAACCAGTCAATTCAATATTTTCTTCCTGCACACCGTACAACATCAACCTTTCCTTCACACGACCATTTGGAGCAAGATATTTAATTTGACTCTGCTGAGGCTTGCGCGGCGCCCAATGCCGACCAATATCTGCATCCGTACAAAGCACCCAAATATCATTCGGATAATGAAATTCTTCTGCCGCAAATCCAACAATCGGAAACGTCGTCACCAACGGAACCGGGTTTTCAGCCAACTGATCAATCAACGCCTTGTTCCAATTTAATCGTCGGAACAACGCGTAGTACTCGATCAAATTCAAAGAAGCACTCGACAAATCTCGACGTGGATAAAAATCTGGAATCTTCTGCAATTCATCAAACGCTTTAAACGCAAGCGGACCAATCACCGGCACTTTTTTAAAGCGAGAAATCTTTTCGTAAAAATGACGCGACTCTTCCCAAATACGTCGATCTCGTTCGGGAATACCCTCGTAATCATTTGCAATAATCACGCCTTCCCGTCCAGCAAGATGTTGCAACACACGAGCAGGTCGTTCGTGACCATACCCCATATTCACCGCAACAACATGCGCAATAGTTTTTCCTCCTTTTGCCATATTACTAAAAGTATATCACACGAAAAACACAACAACGAAACAAAAGATACACAGATTGACAAAAGTCATTTTTTAAAGTAACATAATCTGTTCTCATCGAACGGGAGAAACCATGGCAAAGCAGAAGTACGGCGCACGGATCGGAGCACTTGTATGGCAGCTCAACGAGCTGCACATCGAGGAGCATGTCACCGACACCGAGATGGAAGAAATCATTCGCACGATGGAGCGCATTCGCGAGACCGCCGTCGAACGAATGCAAACAAAGATCGTCAAGAACCCCGAGGCGAACGTTCGCCGGAAGCTTCAGAACATGACGCGTCAAGAGATTCTCGCGCAGGAAATCATGCCTCACACAGACATGGTTCGCCTGCAAAACTGTCTCGCAGACGCAGACATCAAGACCTACCGAGAAGCCATCGATCGCTACGCCAACCTGCGAAGCATGTCGCAGAAGACATGGAGAGAGCTGCGCGCGATCCTCGCAACCGTCGGTCTCCGCACCGGAATGACCGAACACGAACTCGCGCAGTGGATCGCAGAAGACCCCAGCGTCTCCTAGCCACCCACCGCCCCCTCCCTCCGCGCCCGTCCACCTCTGGAGGGGCGCGATTCTGTTTTAGAAGCGATAGATCCCAGGCCCGACCCGAAATGATGAAAACAACAAAGACAATCAGCTCTTAACCGTCCCGACCTCTCTCTTCCACCCTCAACAAACCCTCCAAACACAAAACAAAAAAACAGACCCCGAAGGGTCTATTTTTATACCAGCTCGCGAAGGTCGTATGCTCGTCCTTCTCGCTGCCACTTTTGCAACGTTCGCATTCCACGTGTTGAAACAACAAGTGTCAACATCGTACCCGTTGCCGGGTTAAACAAACGTCGTTTCTGCAAATTTGGGTTCTGTCGTCGCTTCGTTTTCACGTTTGAGTGACTGACATTATTCCCTGTAAGTGGGGTTTTTCCTGTGATTTTGCAAACTCGAGACATAAACATCTTTATTTAGTTGCGCGTATAGTAACGGAATTTGTGATTTTTGGCAAGTCAAAGCCGGGGGATAGACTGGCAAACGGGCTTATTTTGAGCAAAAACCAGCATTACTGACAAACAGCACACTCTTCCGTAGCCACATCACGCTGAACAGTCGAAGCAGAACCGGCAGCAGAATCACTCAAACGAGTGGACTCGATCGGTGCCGAAGACCGCAAGTAATACAAACTTTTCAGCCCTTTTTTCCACGCCATTCGATGCACTTCATCCATATATTTCCCACTCACCGGCGAGGTGAAAAACAGGTTAATCGACTGCGCCTGATCAATCCAAGGCTGACGATCCGCCGCTTGATCGACGATTTCGCGCATATTCATCTCGTAACCGGTTCGAAATACCGCCCTTTCCTGATCACTCAACCCCTCCACATTTACCACACTTCCCTTGTCCGCGATCACCTGCTGCCAAACTTCCTGCGTATTCATACCCTTACTCGCAAGAAGCACTTCCAAGTATTTGTTTTTCACCAAAAAACTTCCCGACAACGTCTTTTGCAAATACGCATTCCCCGAAATCGGCTCCACGCACGGCGTTGCCTCGCCACACAAAAAACTCGTACTCGCCGTTGGCTGCACCGAAGTCACATACGTATTCCGTCGCACGCCTCCGTCACCCGGCAACCCGCGTTCGAGCGCCAAAATTTCCGAAGCGCGTCGCCCATTCGTTCCAATCAACTCAAACATCTCTTTATTGATCGCCCGCGCTCGCACACTTTCAAACGGCACACCATTTTTCATCAAGTACCCATGATACCCCATCACGCCCAACCCAATCGATCGCTCCTGCTTCACTGAATAAATCGCCTTCACAAATTCCGCCGGCGCCTGTTCAATAAACGTTTCTAAATTATTATCCAATGCCTTTACCGCCAAAAACGTTACTTCGTCCGCCACGTCCTTCCATTCATCATAGCGTTCCAAATTCAAATTCCCCAAACAACACACAGCGGTACGTTCTTCGTTGGTAGGAAGGACAATTTCGGTACACAAATTACTCTGGCGCACAAACAACCCTTTTTCGCGATGATGTTCTGGAATCGCTTTGTTCACCGTATCGATATACAAAATATACGGCTCACCTGTTTCGGCTCGCAAGGTAAGCAACCGTCTCCAAACTTCAACCGCCGAAAGCTCCTTCACAACCGTTCCGTAGTGCGGATCAATCAACGGATAATGTTCACCCTTCTCGACCGCCTCCATAAACGCATCCGTCACCACAACACCGTGGTTCAAATTAAAACATCGACGATCAACATCCCCTCCCGACGGCCGACGCAATTCCAAAAAATCTTCAATGTCCGGATGATCAATGCGCAAATACGCCGCCGCTGCTCCGCGCCGAATCCCGTTTCGAGAAATCGCAAGTGTTTGCGAATCCATAATTTTCAAAAACGGAATCACGCCAGAACTACGCAACCCACTCGACTTCAACGGAGAATTCTGCCCACGCAACTGCGACCAATCCGTTCCAATCCCGCCACCATACTTCGCCAAATACGCATTCTCACGATACGTTTCATAAATACCATCCAATGTATCTGGAACCGTGTTCAAAAAACAAGAAATCGGTAACCCCTTATTGGTACCAATATTCATCAACACAGGAGTCGCAGGAATAAACCAATGCTTGCTCATAATGTCGTAAAGCCGTTGAGCAAGAAACTTGTCGCCCCGCGCCATCCCCGTCGCCACACGCGCATAAAATGTTTGAGGATTTTCGCAAATCCGATCCTGTTCATCGCGCAAAAAATACCGATCACGCAAATTCTCTAATCCAAAATAACTAAACAACGCATTCCGACTTTCATCAATCTGAATACTCTGCTGCAACGCCTTATCCGTCGCATAATAAGGACAATCCCAGCTATTCTTTCCTTCCGTATCCTGCAAAATCTGCGCAAGCAACGCCTCCTTCGCCGCATGCAAATCATTCCGAGAAAGCGCATCAATAATAGGATCCTGAACCGTTTGTGTTGTCATATATAGATAGTAAATTCTGAATTAAATCTCGTATCATTACCAATCACTCACCACCCCACCTTTCGCGTACTCGGTTGCACGACTTTCGAAAAAGTTCGCATGTTCCTTCGCGTTCATCATCACATCCATCCACGGCAATGAATTCGGTTCGTTGTAACGTTTCTCGAGTCCAAGTTGCTGCAAACGCTTGTCCGCAATAAACCGGATATATTTTTTTACATCTTCGGGCGCCAACCCCGGCACCGCTCCCATCAAAAAACATGTATCAATAAACCCGTCTTCCAGTTGGACAATCTTATCACACAACCCATAAATCTTCTGCCTAAACTCTTCCGTCCAAATCGCTGGGTGTTCTTCCACCACATCCCGAAACAACGCGCACACCCCTTCACTATGCAAACTTTCATCTCGCGCACTCCACGTCACAATCTGTCCAACTCCCTTCATCTTCCCAAGTCGCGGAAAATTCATCAGCACTGCAAACGAAGCAAACAAGCTCACCCCTTCCAAAAACCCTCCAAACACCGCCAAGTTAATCGCAAGTTCTTCCATATTCTTCACATCAAACTGCTGAATAAAATCATACTTGCGCTTCATTGATTCATAGTTCAAAAAAGCAGAATACTCACTCTCGGGAAGCCCTAACGAATCATTCAAGTACGAATACGCCCATACATGTGTGCTTTCCATCGCCGCAAACGCCGACAACATCATTTTAATCTCGGGCTTCGGAAATGCCGGAATCAAACTAGTATTGTAATTCGCATTCACCTCAATATCACCCTGAGTAAAAAACCGAAGAATCTGCGTAATCAAATTCTTTTCCGGTTCAGTTAACTTATAACGATAATCCGTAATATCATCTTCCATCGGCACTTCGGTCGGTAACCAATGCGCCTGATTTTGCTTTTTAAAATAATCAAAATACTTCGGATACTCGAAAGGCTTAAAAAACGGACGTTCCGTAAACAATTTTTGCGGCATAGGGTTTTGATTAGCGAGCAGTAGAGAAACTAGTTCTACGGCACTAGGTGATAAGACTTAAATTTAATGAAATCTATTAACTCGATTTGACTCACGGCAAACGAACTAAGTCCTGAAGATGAAGGCGTTCGGGTGGCATGTACCTAAGGCGTACTGATAAGTACGGCGAAGGTACTGACGGGACCTGAACGCCTTCAGCTGATGGACTTGGGTTCGTTTGCACAAACAAAAAACAGCTTAACGCGCTGTAAATCAGCTTTACGCGAGCAATATGAGATGCTCCTAGGGATCGGACTTTAACCGTTGCGCGACAGTACCGGAATTTCACCGGAATTCACTCTAGGGATCGTAAATTGTCCTCCAAGTATACCAACCTACATTCACCTGACAACACACACGTTGTGCATAACCACAATATATAGTGTGAGTTAGCGAATTCTTGCACTAGATGTTGTAAAATGCTTGACAGACCATTTTAGTCGGAAGCGAATACATCAAAAAAACAAATAATATAGCTAAAATAAAGCCATTTAAAGAACTATTTGATGATTGACTTTTGCTTCAAATATGA
>CAZMTL010000005.1:0-83047 GCA_964569575.1 uncultured Gammaproteobacteria bacterium
ATAAATTGACCGAACCATAATTAAAGAGCGAGTTGTGAGTTCGCTCTTTAATCGTGCGGTGTACTGTCTTGGTTTTTTAGAATTTCTTCCTCGTTTATCCAGAGTTTGCGTACTTCTCCTGCGAGGTAGAGCGATCCTGTTACAACGATCGCTTCGTTCGGTTGAGCCTGTTTTTTGACATGGTGAATGGCCTGGAATGGGTCGAGGAAGTAGTCGTTTTTTAATTGCTTTGGCAAGCCTTCGAACAGTGTTGCCGGGTTTTCGGCTTTGTGGAAGGTGGATGTGAAGCGTGTGGTTGTAATTGTTTTTGCCACAGGGGCTAGAATTTCGAGCATCGATGC
Organism: uncultured Gammaproteobacteria bacterium; assembly: GCA_964569575.1. Classification (GTDB taxonomy): domain Bacteria; phylum Patescibacteriota; class Patescibacteriia; order UBA9934; family UBA9934; genus JAQCKO01. Next base: position 342 of record CAZMTL010000005.1, read on the forward strand.
TGAATCTTTACCCGCCTTCGCGCCAAAGATGATGTGCGCTTTTCCGAATAGGTCTTTTATCTGTTCTGCTGTTGCCTGCATTTTTGCGGGCGAGTGTGCACCATCTAGAATGATGAGTGGCTTTTTTTGGATTGTTTCGAATCGACAAGGAAGTAGTTTTGTTCTTTCGAGCGCTCGTTTGATGGTGGCTGCAGGAATGCCCAGTTCTTCTGCGGCGGCACTTGCGAGTTGTGCGTTTCGTTGCTGATGAGGGCCGAGGTCGATGTCAACAAATCGATCGGCATTTGGTGCCATAAAGAAGAGAGCGGCGTGGTGTTTGATCGCTTCTTTTTTGAAAATATCTTTCAGCGATGGGCGCAACTCGCCACAAAATACGGTGCTTCCTCGTTTAATGATCCCTGCTTTTTCGTAGGCAATTTTTGTGAGTGAATTGCCGAGTAGTTCGGTGTGATCTTTATCGACATTTGTAATGACAGCAACGGCTGGTGGGGGAATGATGTTTGTTGCGTCGTATCTTCCTCCGCATCCTACTTCGAGCACGCACCATTCTGCGCCCTCGCGCTCAAATGCATATAAAGCAAGGCAGACTGAGAGTTCGAAAAATGAAAGCGTTCCTTTGTTAAGGAGCAAAAAATCTTTGTAAGCACGAATGATGTCGTGCATGTATTCTTGTAGTTTTTTTGGTGAAATGAGTTTGTCGTTTACACGGAATCGCTCGAGGAAGCTGCTGGTATGTGGAGAGCTGTACGTTGCCACTGAACGTTTGTCGGTGCGCAGAATGTTGTGGAGATAGTTGCATACCGAGCCTTTTCCGCTTGTGCCGGTAACGTGAACGAACTTTAATTTTTCTTGCGGTGCTCCAAGATGTTCCAGAAATGCTTCGGTTCGTTCGAGTGAGTGTTGCAGTTCTACCTTTGAATCCGAATACGCTTTCAACTGCAGATTTGAAAGTGAGAGAAAGTGTTCGTACGCGGTGAAGTAAGATTCGAACATAGATTAAGTCAGTACGTAGTACATGCCTCCAATTTGACGGGTACGGCCTTTCATTTCCATGAGTGAAAGCGTTTGCGCAACGATGCGGGCTGCCATTTGCGTTGTGCGCGTTAATTCGTCGATGTGAATTGGATTTTTTGAGAGTAGTTCCAGGATACGCGCTTCTTCCGCGGAATCTGGCGTGTGTTCGACTTGTGCCACTGGAAGGACTTGTTCGATTTGCAAGTGAGCAAAAATGTCATCTGCTGATGTGATGGCGATTGCTCCCATTTTGATTAGGTTGTTTGTGCCTTTTGAATTTTCGGCAAAGATTGATCCTGGTACTGCGAACACATCTCGACCCTGTTCTAGTGCTGAGCGTGCTGTAATGAGTGATCCTGATTTTTCGGTTGCTTCGATCACCAGTGTGCCGTGCGAAATACCCGATACGACACGATTGCGATATGGGTAGTGGTGTTGAAGTCCTGGAGCGCGAACGGAGAATTCGCTCATGACACATCCGCCGTTTTCGATAATATCGCGGGCCATGTAGCGTTGGCGCGATGTGCCGATGTTGAGTAGTCCGGACCCGAGCACCGCCATGGTGGTGCCTTTTGTTTTGATGGTTGATCGGTGGGCGATTTCGTCCACACCAAATGCCATTCCGCTCACGACGACGGTTCCTGCTCGACTAAGAGCTTCGCTTAAATGTTCCGCGGCGGATATTCCGTAAGGTGAAACTTTTCTTGATCCGACTACGGCAATGTGAAGTGATTCATTTGCCGGAAGGGTGCCTTGGTAGAAGATTATTGGAGGCGGATCGTGGATGGTTTTGAGAAGTGCTGGATAGTTGTCGTCGATTACTCGTGTTGTTTGTATATGGTTGTTCGCAATTTCATCTTGTAATTTTTGTGGATCGAGTTGTGGTCGGAAGTGCACGAATGCTTCGGCGGTCTTTTTTGGAATTCCGGCGAGTGTTAGAGCGTTTGCATCTGCCTCGAACGCTGCTTTCATTGAATCAAAAAAATCGTGCAGGCGCGCAAAGCTGCGGGGCCCGAATTTTCCAAATTCGTTCAGGGCGATCCAGTAGGCGAGTTCATTCATGTATCCGTGTAAAGAAAAATAATCGGTTCCCACCGATTCCTTCAATTCGACGACGAAGGATTGAATAAATCATAAATCAAAATCGTGTGTTATTCAAGCGGCTAAAACAAAAGACCTCCATTTATAGGGAGGTCTTTTGTGTTGATTATTCGCTTAGGTTGTGGGTAACTCCTTCTAAATCGCTTCCCAAAGACTCGATAATGAGTTTTGCCATTTTTGGCACTAAATCGTTTAGCTTCTTTTTTTCTTCCGCTGAAAAGCTGCTTAATACGTATCTGTCGAGTGGTAGTTGTTCTGGTTTTTCACCTACGCCGCATCGGAACCTTACGAAATCTTCACTTCCAATGCTGCTGATGAGTGATTTGATGCCGTTATGTCCACCAGCACTTCCTTCTAAGCGTAGTCGCAGGGTTCCGAAGGGAAGCGCGACGTCGTCGTAGATGATGTGGGTTGAGCAAGCAGGAATGTTGAATTTGTTCATCAGTTTTTGCGCCGCTTCGCCTGATCTATTCATGAAGGTTTGAGGCTTTGCGAGAATCACCTTTGTTCCATTCAGGTTCGTTTCAATGACTTCACTTTGTAGTTCTGGTTTGTTCGACCAGGACAGGTTTAATTCACGTGCTATTTCATCAATGACTAGAAACCCAAGATTATGTCGGGTCATTGCGTAGTCTTTTCCAGGATTTCCAAGTCCGATGAGTAGCATCATAATTATGTTGTGTGTGATTTCTTTTTTGTAAGAACGCGAATTCTAATTGGCGTCCCTTCGAAATCATACGCTTTTCTGAGCAGGTTTTGCAAAAAGCGCAGGTACGAATCGGCGAGTGCGTCTTTGCGGTCGTGTCGGATACGTAGTTGGAATACCGGTGGATTAATTTCCACTTGTTTGAACGACATGATCCGTGGGTGAACCACTCCTTTTCCTCGAGACGGCTTGTGGCGACGAATGGCCTGTGAAATGAATGACTTCGTTTCTTCGTCGTCTAGTTGTGTGAATCGAGCACGGAAGAGCTGGTTGATGAGTTCGAAAATAGCTGGTACACGCTGACCTGTTGTTGCGGATGTGAAGAGGATTGGTGCGTAACTAAGCATTGGAAGGTTTGCACGCAAGTATTCTTCGTATCGGTTGATTGTGCTTGGATTTTTGTCTGGCACTAAATCCCATTTGTTTGCCACGATAATGACGCTGGTTCCTTCTTCTGCAAGCAATCCGCCCAAGTGCTTGTCTTGTGAATGGATTTTTTGCGTTACGTCGATGACGAATAATACAACGTCTGAACGCTTCGAGCTTCGGATTGATCGTGCAACGCCTGTTTTTTCTAGTTTTGTTCCTCCGCGTACGCTTGCTTGCTTTCGAATTCCTGCAGTGTCGACGAAAAGGTATTGCTTGCCATCGTGTTCGAATGGAGTGTCATTTGGTTCGCGGGTTGTATGTTCTTGATCGGCTGTAATGAAACGTTCTTCTCCTAGAATGCTGTTCAGCAAAGATGATTTTCCTACGTTCGGTCGACCGATTACGGTGACGCGTGTTTGTGTTACTTCGGAAATGTCCGCTGGTTTTTTGTTGATGGCTTCTAGTTTTTCGTAAATTGCATCGAGTAGATCGCCCGAACCTGTTCCGCGTGAAGCAGAGACAAGAAGTGGTTGTCCGTATTGCCAGTTGTACCACATTTTCGTGTCGGCGATTTGACGGTGTTTTTGATTGTCGGCTTTGTTTCCAACGACGATCACCGGCTTGTCGGTTTTTGAAAGTTCGGCAGCAAGCGCGCGATCTTCTGTTTGAGGTCCGGCCTGGATGTCGACCACGAATAGAATGACATCTGCGTCTTCGATCGCTTTTCGTGCCTGTTCTGCGATGTGGCGTTCGATTTCATCTTGCATGTCTACATCTAGTCCGCCCGTGTCGACCATGGTGACTACTTGTCCACGCCAAATGCAGTCGCCTTCGTAGCGATCGCGTGTGGTGTTTGGAAGATTTGAAACCAATGATTTTTCGTTTTCGATCAAACGGTTAAACAATGTTGATTTTCCAACGTTGGTTCGTCCGATGATTACTACTTTTGGAGGTCGTACTGGGCTGCTCATAGGTGCTTAGACTAGCGAATTTTTTGGAAAAAGTCAATGTAGAACCCGCGGCATTGGCTGTCGCGGGTTCTTGGTTGCTGTATTTTGTTGTTAACGGAGGACGACTTGTGAGGCATTTTCGCCTAGAATGATCAAAAAGTCGATGTTTTCACCCGAAGTAACGTAGTCTTCACCGGGTGTTGTGACTGATAGATTTCGAGGCTCGACAATGTCGGAATAGACCCATCCGCCTTCGGTATTCGGGACTTCTGCTTTTAGGAATTCTTCTAATACGCTCAGTTCTTGTTGTTTTTTGCCACCCGTTAGATCGTAGATGATTGTTTTTTCGTAGCCGCGTGATTCGGCGTTTCCGATTTTTTCAACGCTGAACCCTGAGCTTTCGAGCAGTTGAGATGCTTGGAAGGCGAGTCCTGTAACATTTGTGCCGTTTTGGATTTCGATGGCGACATTTGATGAGATTCGTTCAAGCGCGACTCCGGAATCAATTTCGGTTCCTCCGGTCGTGATGATGCTTTGCGCGATTGCCTGGACTTCTGACCAGTCATCTTTTTTTGGAAGAATGACGTAGGCGCCGTTAATGTTGGACGCGTAGAGTGGAGAGTTCGGACCCGTGTCGAGTACGTGGTGGTGAATGTTTTCTGTGTTTACTGAAGGCACGAGTGTTGCTAGTTTTGTGAGTTCCCAAACGCTCAGGTTTGTTTCTACATTCTTTTGGAATGTTTCTATCATCTTGTTCATCTTTACTGGATTGAGCAGTGTGCCCGGTGAGAGAATTTTGTCTTTTACGGCAAGAAGAACTTTTTGCTGACGTTTTGCGCGTGCAAAATCGCTGCCTTCTCCGTTGTTCCCGTGCCGTGAGCGTGCGTACTGGAGCGCTGTTTCGCCGTCCATGTGCTGCCATCCGGTTTGAAATGAAATCACTTGGTATTTTTCGTCCCAGGTAGGGAATTCTGCATCTGTGAATGAACGCTCGACGTATACATCTACGCCGCCGATTGCGTCAATCAGTTCTTGGAAGCCGCCAAAGTCTACTTTTACTGTGTAGTGTACGGGTTGGTTTAGAGCGGTTCCGATTGTTTTTGCTGAAGCTTCGAGCCCGCTTCCTTTTTGTTCTGCTTCTGCGTAGGCGTTCACAGAATTGATTTTGCGGAATCCGTATCCGTCAATTTCTACAATTGTGTCACGTGGAATCGATAGCATACCTACTTCGCCGGTGGATGGCCGAAGGCTTGAAAAGATGATTGTATCGGCTAGTTGTCCGCCTGCATGACCGTCTCCACCAACGCCAAGAAGAAGAAAGTTGATGCGGTCGTTTTCTTCGCCGGCAAGGAATTTTTCGTCCGACGTTACCAATTGTCTAAAAGTGTTGAAAAACGAAAAACCGCCTTCTTCATTATTCATGTGAGAGGTCGTGACTTTGTACGAGAGCGCTGTTCCAGCGATTGCGAATCCGACAAGTCCGAGAGCGATCCATTTTGCAACGCGCTTCGGCGTTGATCGTTTCGACTTTATTACTTCGGGTTCGTTTGCGTTTTGTAGAAAATCGACTGAGTGGTTGTCGTGATTCATAAAATCAAAAATCTAGATAGGGGCAGTATAGCGTATTTGTATTCATTTGACGAGGGCGTTTTGATTGTTTTTTGTTCTAAAAAAATGATTGCTCATTCTTTTTGAAAAGTGTATACTGTGTTGTAATTATTCATTCCCGTAAGCATTCTTTCATGCTCTTCAAACGTCAAGGTGATCCTGCGCCGATTCGATGGTTTGGCACAACGGCTGGTTCAATTGTTCTTTTTTGTCTCGAAATTTTGCAGATCTTTTTAATCGCAGCGGCGATTATTATTCCTGTACGTTATTTCTTGATTCAGCCCTTTATTGTAAAGGGTGCTTCGATGGAGACTTCTTACTATGACGGTGAGTACCTGGTGATTGATGAACTTACTCCGCGTTTTAAGGATTTTGTTCGAGGGGAAGTGGTTGTCTTTCGTCCGGCGACCGTTCAGAATCAGCACTATATTAAGCGCGTGATTGGATTGCCTGGTGAGTCGATCGAAATTCGTGACGGGCAAGTTACTGTGTTTAATGATCAGTACCCGAATGGAATCGTATTGCAAGAGTCGTATATTTCCGAGTATACAGCTGGCCACCAAAAGATCGATTTGGGGTTGGATGAATATTATTTGCTTGGAGATAATCGAGATCACAGTCTTGACTCGCGTACCTTAGGGGCGGTAAAAGTAGATGCGATTGTTGGGCGAGTTTGGTTGCGGGGCTTGCCGTTTGAACGAATGGGTGTTATTCAAAAGCCAGAATATAATTTATAAACGTGGAATAGTTTGTTGATAGTGAGTAGTTATTTTGAAACGAATTACATAAATGTATGCCTAAAGCAAAAGCTGTTAAGAAAACTGAGGGGAAAAAACCTCGAGCCCGAAAATCAAAAACGCCAGAACTTCTAAAAGGATTCCGAGATATCCTTCCAGAGCAGCAGGCATATTGGGATGCATTTTATTTTGCGGCGCATAAAATTGCGACTGATTACAGTTATGGACGCATTCAGCTTCCAGTACTCGAGCAAACTTCTTTATTTGAACGAACTGCGGGGAAGGAGTCGGATGTGGTTGAAAAGGAAATGTTCAGTTTTCAAGATCAGGCTGGAGAACACGTAGCAATGCGACCGGAAGCGACTGCACAGATTGCGCGTGCATATATTGAACACGGAATGGTAAATCTTCCTCAGCCAGTGAAGCTTTGGTATTACGAGTCAATGTTTCGACACGATAAGCCCCAGAAAGGACGATACCGTCAGTTTACTCAGTTTGGCTTGGAGGTAGTTGGAAGCGATGAACCAATTATTGATGCACAGATTATCATCATGACGGTGAAGTTGATGGAAGAATTGGGATTGAATGTGCGCGTGAAGATTAATTCGATTGGATCGCTCGAGGCGCGAAAAGATTACACCTTGGAACTCGTTCGTTACTTTAAACAGTTCCGAACGCAGATGTCTGAAATCGATAAGAAGAGATTGCAGAAAAATCCGCTTCGATTGTTGGATTCGAAAGAAGAAGGAATGGCGGAATGGAAGGTAGATGCTCCGCAAATTGTTGATTGGCTGGACGAAACGTCGCAACAGCATTTCATGAAGTTGCTTGAGTATTTGGGTGAAATGGAAATTAATTACGAGCTTGATCCGTTTTTGGTACGAGGATTTGATTACTACTCGAGTACGGTATTTGAGATCGTTCTTGTGGACGATACGGGTGAGCGTGCTCAAAATGCGTTAGCGGGTGGTGGACGGTATGATTCGTTGATCAAATTGCTTGGGGGGCGCGATGAAGTAAAGGGTGCGATGGGAATGGCCATTGGTGTTGAACGAGTGATTAATGCCATGAAGGATGCGAAGGTGGAATTGAAGAATGCGCGTAAAGTAGATGTATTCTTTTCGCAACTTGGTGAAGCTGCTCGACGGAAGGGATTGAAGGTATTTGAAGAATTCCGAACGGAAAACGTGTTGATTGCAGAGGCGTTTGGAAAGGGTTCTTTGAAAACTCAATTGGAAATGGCTGATAAATTAGGGGCGAAATACGCGCTGATTTTGGGGCAAAAAGAAGTTTTGGATGGAACGATCATTATTCGTGATATGGATTCTGGAGCTCAGGAAATTGTCGATATGAGCAAGGTAGTTTCGAAGGTGAAGAAAAGTCTGGGGACAGAGAAGTAGTATAGAGTTGACGAAATTGCGTCGCTCTGGTATTCTTCGCGAAGAATTGAGGTGAAAACTATGTCATATATTGAAGCAAAACGAAAAAAGGGAGAAAGCTTTGACGCTATGTTCCGACGATGGACTCGTCGCGTACAGCAGAGCGGAAAAATTCTTGATCTTCGAGCGGGACGATATTTCGCAAAGAAGCCAAAGAAAAACAAGCTAAAAGAAAGTGCTCTACGACGATTGGAAATTGGAGCAAAGCGTGAATATCTTCTTCGAACTGGTAAATTGAAGGAAGAAGAAACTCGCGGACGAAATCGTCGTTAAGAAAAATTCGCCACTTGGTTGGCGAATTTTTTTAAAACACAGTATTCTAAACACGTAACCAATTATTATGACATTGAACGAAAAGATCAAAGAAGATATTAAAACAGCGATGAAGGCCAAGGACGCAAAGACGCTTGAAGTGTTGCGTATGCTTGCTTCTTCGGTAAAGAATAAGGCAATTGATTTGAAAGAAGAATTACAAGACGCGGATGTTATTGCTGTCATTAAAAGTGATGTAAAGAAGTTGGAAGACGCGATTGTGCAATTTGTGCAGGGCGCGCGTGAAGATTTGGCTGAGAAGACTAAGGAAGAGATCACGATTTTGAAGAAGTACCTTCCAGAAGAAATGTCTGACGAAGTATTGAAAGAGAAAGTTGAAGCGATTTTGAAGAAAGTGGGCATTGAAGATCCTTCCAAGATTGGTCAGGCGATCGGTGCTGTGATGGCGGAATTGAAAGGGATGGTGGATGGTGGTCGTGTGAAGAAAATGGTGGAAGGTTTTTTTAAGAAAGCTGAATAAAAAGATCCGGCAACTTGCCGGATCTTTTTTTGTTCGATTGTTTCCACAGCTTGTCGATTTTAAATTGAGTAACTGTGATAAAATAGATGCATCACTAACCGTCATCATGCTTGGACGACGTTTGTTTTATCGGATCGGATGCGCACTTACATTCATTGCTGCGGTAGCAATGGTCTTTTTTGTTCCCGATGTTTTTGCGCAGACCGGAATTGAAGAAGTTGGGAATGCTGCGGGCATTAATACAGGTCGAGATTTATTTTCGATTATTGGGACGGTGATCAATGTCTTCTTTAGCATTCTTGGAATCATCTTTTTGTTACTTGTGTTGTACGCGGGATTCCTTTGGATGACGGCTGCAGGTAATCCAGATTCGGTCGACAAGGCGAAGCGTGTGTTGATTCAGGCGGTTGTTGGGCTGGTTATTACATTGAGTGCATTCGCGATTACGACGTTTATTTTAGGAGTGCTGAACCGAGCTGGATTGATTGGAGGAGATGGCAACGGTTTGAATAATGGCATTGAGTCGCTTTCTGGTTCGCTTGGTGCTGGCGCGATTCGTGATCACTATCCTCCTCGGTTTGGAATCGATATTCCTCGTAACACGAAGATATTTGTTACGTTTAAGGAAGCGATGGATATTGCTTCCTTTATAGAAGGGTACAGTACAGCCGGTACGCCATTGGATGTTTCGGACGATTCTTTGGAAACAGCGTTGAATGTAGATAATATTCTTATTTATGTTACAGCGGATGGGGAGGGTGAGGCGCTCGAAACTAGTGAAGTGACAGTTGCATTTACCGAAGATTTGAAAACATTTGTCTTTGATCCTCCTGTGCTTGGTTCGCCGAATCAGGATGTGAATTATACGGTCTACTTGTCAGATTCGATTCGAACAGCGAATGGTGACGCTCCGATTAACTTGGGTGGCTATCAATGGACGTTTACGGTTGGAACTGAATTGGATGTGACTCCACCTGTCGTGACATCAGTGACGCCGTTTCCTGCTGGAACGTATGATCGTAACATTGTCGTTCAAGTTGATTTTTCGGAAGCGATTGATCCGACAGCTTCAACCGGAACGACGGCGCAAGGATTTGAAAATATTCAAGCCCTTTCGCAGGGCACCCCTGTTGCTGGAAGTTACTTGATTAGTAATGGGTATCGAACGATTACATTCCAGAGTTCCTCGGTCTGCGGAACAAATTCGTGCGGTGAAACATTGTACTGCTTGCCGGGTAATGCGGATATCGAAACGATTGTGTATGCAGCTACTCCGGGAACCGAACCTCCTCAGGCCGTTTCGTTCCCGTATGACGGTATTGTTGATGTGGTTGGAAATTCGCTTGATGGAGACGGTGACTGGGGACAGGAGGGTGGAGAAGTTGGGGATGATTACGCGTGGCAATTTTCGACCACAAATGACATTAATTTGTCTGCGCCCGAGATTGAAACTGTTTTACCAAGCGTACTGCAGGAAGATATTGCGCTCGATGCCCCTGTGGAAGCGATTTTTGGATGTAGCGAGAGTTCGAATCCAAATACCTGTGACTCTGTTTTGATGAGTTCGACTGTTTCTTCTGAATTTATCTCGCTGAGTTCCGGTTCGGATCACGAGCTGTGGTACAGGGTTACGCGCGAAAATTTGGATGCAGATGGCGTGCCGGTGAATTCGACAACGATTCCTTCGAAAACGCGCGTGGTTGTTCCGCATGGAATTTTCCTTGAATCGGTTGATGACGACAATCAGCTTTATCAGCTTACGATGACTGAACAGCTAAAAAATCAATACCAAAATTGTTTTGCGCCGGCAGAAGGACCGAATGCTGTTGGTGGTCGGTGTGGTACGACCGAAAGTCAACCATATTGCTGCAATGGTATTGCTAGCGCTAATGAATGTGCTCAGATCTAACATGTCTTCTTTCTTCCGCTCAATTTTTACCCTCTTATTTTCCGCCATCTTGTTTGGTGGATTTTGGGTTTTACCGGTGAATGCGCAGGTCGCTGATCAGGTGAATGATAGTTTGACGGTGGTGGGTGAGGGTTCGGGGCTTTCGAATCAGGATTTGCCTACAACGATTGCGAAGATTATTAATGTTGTTATTTCGTTGTCCGGAATTATTTTACTAGTGCTAGTGATTTATGCTGGCTTTTTGTGGATGACGGCGGCGGGTAATTCGGAGCAGGTCGATAAAGCGAAGCGCATTTTGGTGCAGGCGGTGATTGGATTGATTATTGTGTTTGCTTCGTTTGCTATTACTCAATTCGTGATTAGTTCGCTTTCGAACGCGACTGGATTGCAGGACGGTGGTTCAGGTGGCGATGATGACGATGACGGAGGTGGACTTGGAGGAAGTGGTTCTACTTCGTTCACTGTTGCCGGTGTTGTGCCTCAGGGCGAAGTGTTGATTCGCAATATTGTCGTTCAAGCAACGTTTTCGCGAGTTGTGGATGAGTCGAGCGTGAATAACAACTCATTCCAAGTTGTGCGTGTTTCGGATCAGGAGGAAGTAGATGGAGATCTTATAGTGCTTGGAAATCGTATCAGTTTTACTCCAGATCAAACATGTCCAGATCCAAACGGTGACCGATTCTGTTTTGATGAAAATACCGCTTACGAAATTCGATTAACGGGTGATCTTGAGAGTACGAATGGACGTAATTTAACGACGTGTGCGAATGGGTGTTCGTATTTGTTTACCTCGGGTTCAGTTGTAGATGTAGAAAATCCGACGGTTCGATTTACCGTCCCAGCTGCGAATGAACGTGTTTCGGTGAACGAAGTTGTTCCGGTTCAAGTCTTTGCGACAGATGATTACGCGGTTGCTGGTTCGGATTTTGCCGTTGATCAAGCATTTTTTGATTCGGTAGGTGTTCCTGGAGTGCAGACGGAGGTGGCGATCGACAGTGCTTGGGATACAACGACTCCGGTCGCGACGGTCGAGAATACTTCTTATACCTTGCTTTCGCAGGTGCGTGATTTGGCTGGGAACACGGCTACGGCGCAGCGATCTGTTCGTGCAACGCCTGCGCATTGTTTTAATGGTGTTGTGGATAGTGGAGCAACTCCGCCGGAAGAGGGTCTGGATTGTGGTGGTGTTTGTGGGGCGTGTAATGGTGGGGCGTGTACCGAGAACGATCAGTGTAGTAGTGGGGCTTGTTTGAATGGAACGTGTCAGTCTATTCCGGTTATTTCGGATGTTTCGCCTCGTGATGGTGCGCCTGGTACGTATGTGACGGTGACTGGAAGTGGTTTTGAATCTGTTGCCGGAATTGTCTATTTTTCAGATGGATCCGGCGGGTTGGTTCCTTCTGCGGTTACAGCGTGTGGAGAAGGATGGTCTGCGACCGAGATTATTGTGGCAGTTCCTGAAGGAGCGGTTGATGGGCCACTTACATTGCAGACAAATAGTGGACTGGAAGATACGACGAATAATGATACAGGAGCGTTTATTGAAGATTTCGACGTGAATACGCTTGAACGACCGAGCATTTGTCGTCTTGCTCCAAATTCTTCCCCTTCTGGTTCTTTTGTTGATGTGATTGGTGTGAACTTTGGCACAACAGAAGCAGCTGTTCTTTTTGAAGGTGCGCAGACTGTGGAGGCTCGAACATATGCTTCTTGGAGTGATTCCGAAATTGAGCTAACTGTTCCGTCTGTTCGTGTTGGCTTGCATGATGTGTTTGTGCGCGTAGGAGGAATTGAATCGAATAAGGTGCAGTTTAATGCGAGTGAGATTCTTTCTAATGCGCCTGTTCTTGCAACTGTTGCCCCTGCTTCTGGTGGAGCGGGTCAGTATGTGACGTTTTCTGGTTCAAATTTTGGAACGGCGACAGGATTGGTTTATTTTGAAAATGTTCTTACGGGAGTAAAGACAATTGCGGATACAAATTTTCCGGCTGTGTGCGCGGAAGGATTTTGGCGCGCAGATGAAGTGGTTGTGAAGGTGCCGGATGTGGACGAAGGTGCGTATTTCGTGTCTGTTGAGCGTGGAACGGATGGGGCGGATTCGAATACCCTTGATTTCTTGGTAACGAATGCCGCGCCAACGCCAGGTATCTGTTCTGTTTCGCCCGCGAGGGGATTGGAGGGTGCGGACGTGGTTATTTCTGGTGAAAATTTTGGAAGTCAGCAAGGACGAGCCTTGTTTTATAATGAAGTTTCGGCCATCAATCCTGTTTGGGGTACAAGTCAAATTAGTGTGACGGTTCCAGACGGAACATCTACTGGTCCACTGGTGATCGAGAATGCTGCTGGAGTTCAAGGAAATTCGGTATTGTTTGAACTTGGTGAGACGGATGGAGATGTTGATGATGCTGGGGCTGTTGCGCAGTATTCTTGGACGTTTTCGACAGGACAGATTCCAATTGCGCCTTCGGTTGTGCAGGCATGTAATGAAAATACCATTAGTGCCGTGCCGAATGCGGTGTTTTCTCAAAATGTGTGCGTGAACGCGTTGGTGGTTGCCGAATTTGATACATTAATGCGTCATCAAACGATTACAAATCAAACGATTTTACTCGAACGTTGTGATAGCGCCTCTTGTGCAAGCGCATCTGCTGTTGGTGCGACCGTTTCTGCTTCTTCTTCGGCGGATCGTACGGCTTTTTCTTTGCAGATTAATCAAGGAAATGGTCGGCTTTCGCCTTCTACCACGTATCGTGTCACGGTGAGTGATTTAGTACAGTCTCTTGACGGCACGCCGATGAATCAACCTTTCTCTTGGACCTTTACCACATCTACTTCTTCAGAAGATTGTGATGTTGAAGAAGTTCGAGTTTCGCCTACACGTCAAACTTTGTCAGTGCTCGATCAGCAGGCGGAGTACCGTGCATTGCCAGTTTTTGGTGATTGTCAGGTGTTGGTTGCGGAAGATTATTCGTGGCAGTGGTCAGTAGATGAATCAGTTGCGAGCATTGATGATACGTGTGACGAGATTTTGGACGGATCGTGCGCGACAGTATCTGCGTTAGCGGAAGGAGAGGCGGTTGTGACGGCAAGTTCGATTGATTCTGGCATTTCTGGAACGGGTGATTTGGTTGTTCAGTTTACGGATCCGTTTGTTCAAAGTTTTTGGCCAGCGTGTTCTCTTGCCTGTGTAAACGCGCAGGTTGGGGCTTCGTTTAACATTCCTGTACTCGCGGCGACAGTTGAGCGAAGTGGAGCGGTGGCGCTGTATGAATGTTCAAACGAATTTTGTACGGACTTAACGCTTGTCAGCGAAAATGCGGATTGTGTAGATGGAAGTGATGGTTGTGAAGGGTTTACTGTTCGAGTTAATCAGCTTCTGCGTACGTCTACGTATTACCGTGTCGTTGTTTCGGGAGATGTGCAGTCGCAAAGCGGTGTTCCGCTTACGCGATTGAATTACGGAGAAGATTATTCTTGGACATTTTTGACGCGCGCGGATGCGCAAGAATGTGCCGTTGCTCGAGTTGATCTTTCACCGGGTAATGCACAGGTGGAGGTTGTTGGAGCGACTCAGCGATTTACTGCTACGCCATTTGGTGAAGCGGATGCTTGTTCTGTTGCGGGACAGCGTTTAAATGCGTACGGATACAGTTGGGACTGGACCAATCCGATTGATTCCAGCTCTCAGTCTGACGACAATATCGCTTCGTGGGTAACGCTTGGTGGTGAATTGTTTGATGCAAATCCTTCTTCTATTCCTGCCGGTTGCAGTAGCGCTTGTACGGCAGTTGGAAGCTTCCCATTGTTTGCTATTTGTGGAAATAACGTTGTTGAAACGGGTGAGGATTGTGATGACGGAAACACGACTGGAGGCGATGGATGTTCTTCGATGTGTTTAAACGAGGGTGTTGTTGGTGGTGTTTGCGGAAATACCGTTTTGGATGCAGGTGAAGAATGTGATGATGGAAATTCAACGAATGGTGACGGATGTTCGGATATGTGTTTGCGTGAAGGGTCGCAGGCAAGTGGTTTAACGTGTGGTGATGGAATTGTTTCGCGAGATACGCGTTATGGAGGAGAGGATTGTGATGATGGAAACAAGAAGGGTGGAGACGGCTGTTCGGCTGTTTGTTTGAACGAAGGATCGCAGAGCATTTCGACCGTTGCAGCTGCTTGTGGGAATGGTGTTGTGGAGACTCCGTACGAAACTTGCGATGACGGAAACGGTGTAAGCGGTGACGGCTGTTCGAATCGTTGTTTGCGTGAAGGTATTTCGGCGACCGTTGCGACTGGATTTATTTGTGGGAATGGTGTGACTGAACGATTGCCAAGCGGCGGAGGAGAGGATTGTGATGGTGGCGAAGGATGTTCGGTGACGTGTCGATTTGAAGGTTCGAGTACCGACTACTCTACTCCTTCAGTGTGTGGAGATGGAATTGCTGGAATCGGTGAGTTGGCAATGTGTGAAGCTGGATATTCTGGTGATGGATTTGATGACCCTGTTCAGCTTGCGGTGATTGACGGTGATGCGGCTCAGTTTGTGGACGAAAGCGGTTTAGCTACGCAGTCTATCGAGGTAACTCTTGCGCCTGTTACGGCAACGGCGAATTTGCAGCTTTCTTGTTCGGCGAATAGTGATGCGGATTGTCCTGTTGGATTTGGAGCGGATCAAAATGGCTGCTGCAGCGAACGCCCGACTATTACCGCGTTCCCTAATGGAGCAAATGCTTGTTTAAACTCGGCTATTTACGTTACGTCGAATCGTGAAATGGATTTGGCTAGTTTTGATGACGCAGCGTATGTTGTGTACGAAGGGGCAAGTTGTCCTCAGAATCATACAACGCTAGCACTTTATCGCGCGGTGCATAAGAATTGGTTTGCTCGTGCTTGGATTTCAATTCAAACGTTCTTTGTTCGGGGGGCGAATGCTCAAGTTTCGGGTGATTGTGTTGTTCCGGTTGAGCGATTTGTGCAATCGAAGGTGAGTGATACCGAATATCGTATTTCGTTTATTACGAATACGCTTCTTGAAGCTGGTGCTCCGTACGCGATTGTGTTAGAGGCTGGAGCCGAAGGTGTGACTACGTCCACAGGAGTAGCGCTTGCGAATGAAGTGCGTCAGAGTTTTTCTACAGGAAGTGAAATTTGTCGGTTGAGTCAGGTGGAGATTGTGGATGAAACGGGTGTTGTTCCTGGATTATTCCGCTCGCTTAGCGAAACGCACGACATGATTGCATTGCCTTATGCTGTATTGAATGGTGTGCGAAGCGAAATTCAGCCGGTTCAAGGTGTCTATTCTTGGAACTGGTTGCCATGGCAAGAAGATTCTGGCGCGACGCTATTCTCTGTGCAAAATCAAACGACTACTCCAGACCGAGCGAGTGTTTCGACGCTTGGAGAAAATGGAGAAGCGACTTTAGTGGCCCAGGCTCAGATTATTGAAAATTCGGCTCCGACGGGTGTTGTGGTTGATGACACGCTGCGATTACGCGCGTTGCTTTGTGAAAATCCGTGGCCATCTGCTGATTTGTTCCCGTTCGAAGATTCGCAGGCTGGGTTTGATCGTGGCATTCCAAATCTTCTTCAAACACCGGACTGGATGAACTTTGAAACGTATTACTGTCGAGATACGTCGACAGAAGGTGCGTTATTGCCTTCGTTGAACATTGTTTCTTCGACAGACACGACAAGCGCAGGTGTGATTAAAGAATACTTCTTTGCTGTTGGAGCTTCGCGTGATGTGATTGGTATTCGTGTGGTAGCGAATCCTCAATATTTGAGCCCGTCTGATTGGTACACAGCGCAAGGATTTACTGGAACGGCTTCTGAAGAGCAGGTGGATGGATTTGAAGCGGTTCGAAGCGGTCGAACTATTTATGTGGCTGCACCGAATGTGTCGAATGTAGGGACGGCGATGTATTCAAATATTTACGCTATTTCGTACAACGAAGATGCTTCTGCTCAAACACAACAAATTTTTGAGCAATTACTCGACAACTGGAATTTCGCTATTGCGCTCGAAGATGTTCGATTGTGTCAGGAGGGTGGAGTGTATACTTCTACCGTGTGTTCTGCTGATGTTGAGTGTTCAGCGACTGCTGGAGCCGTTTGTGGTTCGGAGAAGGCAAAAATTACTCGTGATACGAAGCGGTTGGCAGATATTACAACGATTAGTCGTCAGTTGAGTGCTTATGCGGTGCAGAATCGGTTCTGTTCTCAGACGACCGGTTTGAGTTGTCTTTCGAATGCGGATTGTCCTGGAACGGAATTGTGTGTTGATACCTACCCACAGTTAGACGCGGGAACATTTGTGCGTTCGATTGATTCGAGTGCTTGGCCAAGTTGGAACGAAGTTTTGGGAACGCAAATTGGAGCCATTCCTTCCGATCCGTTAAATCGCTACAACGCTTGTGGTGAAGGAACTGCGTACGGTGATCACGATGCGGCCACTTGTGTAAATCAAACAACCGGCGTGTATTTGTGTCCAGAGAATTCGTATGCATACCATTACCGATCTGTTGGCGCGAATGCATTCGAGCTTAGCGCGGAACTTGAGTATGTAGGTACAGGTGCCCAGGCTTGGGTGAATGCGATTGATCCGGTAGCAGGTGATCAGCGTACGATTCGTGTTGGAAACGCGAATCCGAATTCGGGAGCAGGATTTTCTTCTGCTCAAGCGTTTTGTTCGAATGCGAGCTACGGTGGGTCGGATATTTGTGGTGATGGAATTGTTGGTCCGAATGAAGTGTGTGAAGTTGGCCAGGCTGGAGCGATGAATACGTGTGATTTGAACGGGGATGGCGCTGCTGATTCGGTGCGTCCTACGGTCTGTAATGCAAGTTGTACTGGATTTGTGGAAACGGCCGGAGCAGATGCGGACGTATGTGCGTCATTTGCTTGTGGTAATGGAGTTATTGAACAGGGTGAAGCATGTGACGATGGCGCGTTGAATGGTCAGTATGGTTACTGTAGTTCGACGTGTTCAGGTGCTGGATTTTTCTGTGGAGATGGTCGAATTGCTGGCGGTGAATCGTGCGATTGCGGTCTTGATGGAAGTGGGGTGAGTGCGAGTGGTGGCGCGTGCAGCTCGCCAAATGGTGTGTACGGTTCAAATTTGAATAATACGTGTGCATGGGATTGTGGTGGTTCTGCGGCATTCTGCGGAGATTCGATTATTCAGGCAGGCGAACAATGTGATGGAAATGTTGAAACATGGGCAGGTGCTGTGTGTCGAACAGGTGCGAATATGGGTGATGCGTGTACAACGGATGCGGATTGTGGTGGCGGAGTTTGTGGAGGGTCGCGTCCAACGAATGCGTGTCCGACAAGTCGCGTGTGTTTAGATGGTCCGCAAGAAGGGTATGGATGTACGGCAGATGTCCAGTGTCCAGGAAGTACGTGCTCTGTGTTTACTGTTCAGACGGCGCGAACCAAGACTTGTGCTGATAACGGATTGGCAGGTGATAGCTGTTCGTGGGTTGGCGGAGATACGTTTATTGGTAAGGATTGTCGTGCGGCGGTTTCGTGCGGAAATGGCGTGGTTGATGCAGGAGAACAGTGTGATGATGGAAATGATGTAAATACAGATGCGTGTACAAATAGTTGTATCGCAAACGTGTGTGGAGATGGAATCGTTCAGGCTGGTGTTGAGCAGTGTGATTTGGGTACTCAAAACGGTCAGCAGTGTTCTTCGGCTTATCAGTCTTCGTGTAACTATTGTTCACCGACTTGTACATTATTGGCTTCTTCTGGGGCATTTTGTGGCGACGGTGTGCGCAACGGTGGTGAATTCTGTGATGCAGGAGATTTGCAGTATTACTGGTATTCCGCGTCTACGCGTACCGTTCGAAATGATGTCGCGACGTGTTTGGCGACTCAGGTTGGTCAAACGGTTACTGTTGCCGGTGTTCAATACGCGTGTACAAATATTGGAGCGTGTAATGGTGGAGTGAATAATGCGGATTTGTGTTCTTCGAATGCTCAGTGTGGTGGTGGAGGTTCGTGTGTGTTCCCGCAATGTGATTTGTCTTGTGGAAGTTCGTGTCCGTTAACGCTTACACCCGCTTCAGTGCAGTTCCTCGATAATCAAGTTGGCGCAGTTCGTTCAGGTACGGTTGATTTGTTGAGCGCTTCTGAAACTTTGGATGCGGTTCTTCTGGGCGATCCAAATGCAGCAACGGCATATATTCCGGCTTGTCGAGTGGCAGATGATTTCATTATCGATATTTCTGGAACGAATCGAAGTTATCCGGATGTGGAGGTGATGTTCGTGCTGGATGAATCTCGCTCTATGACTTCGTCGCTTGGCGGTCAGCCTCGATTACAAGTCTTAAATGATGCGGTGAACGATGCAATCGATGCGTTATTCGACGGTTACTTGGGCCGTTCAGCGACGATGAGTATTGGTCTTTCTAGCTTTGGAGGAAGTCACTTTGTTCCAAATACAAATCGTACAGAGGTTCGGGATATGTTGGTTCTTTCTACGCGCGATGCCGCTTCTCGTAATCGTGCAGAGGTGAAGGCTGCGGCAAATCTTGTCTTAACCCAGGCGATTATGAATCCCGAAGGAACTCCTCTTTACGAAGCTATTCGTGATGCTCGAGACGGATTCACCGATGATCCGGACAGTCACAAAATTATCGTCATCTTCAGTGACGGGAATGTATATAACCCACAGGCTGAATATGCATCGTTCCAGTCACATCTTGCAACTCCGTATGATCAGGGTGGTACGATGGACGCGCCAAAATATATGGCAGAGGTCTCGGATTTGATTGATCTGTATAAGAGCCCAGCGGGTGGTGATATTGAAGTCTTTACCGCTATTTTGTCGAGTGGAGCTTGTAATGCTCAGCAAATGCAGCGTTGGTCTAGCATGACTTGTACGGCTCAGCCTCGAGGATGTGCGCCTATTTCTGCGGAAGGAAATCATTCCTGCGTTGTTCCTCCAAATGGTGTGAATTATGCCTACCAAGCTTCTACCGCGGAAGAGTTGCGTGACATGTATGAATCGATTGTGAATTCAATCTTGAATATCACTGTTTCACTTACACATCAGGGAGAAACGATGTCAGTGACTCTGCCTGCGGGGTCGAATACACAGTTGGCGATTCCGGGAGCGTTTGCGTGTAATGGATTAACTGAACAGTCGATGACAATTAAAGCGTCCTTTGTTGATACGGGTGAAGGAACGGTTCAGTTGAGTGGTGGAGAAATTGATATGTGTCGTCCTTAATATGCAAGATTCGCAAGAACAACTACAGCCGGTGGAGTGGGTTGAGGTAAATCCAAATCCTCAACCCAAGCCCAAGGCTCCAAAAGAACTTTCACCTGCGCTCCGTATTGTTATTTTTGTTGTTGGATTGATTGTGTGTTTGGGATTGGTTGCGCTATTGGTTGTTTCGATCGTGCGAACGGTTTTTGAAACAGATAATCGACAAACACAAGAGCAGATGCGCCAAGATGTTGCCGAGGCGGTGTTGATTTGTGATGACGCAGAAGATCGTGAGGGATGCGTGGAGCAGGTGAGTGTGCAGCTTGCGCAAGAACGAGGAGACGTTTCGTATTGTTTTTTGCTCGACCAGGGATTGCGAGACGACTGTGTTTTGAATGCTGCTATCTCGCTGAATGATCGCGGGATGTGTTCGCAGATGCAGGATGAAGCTCGTCGAGAACGGTGTGAAGACGGATTATTTGTAAGTGCATTCGGATCGGATGCGCCGATCGAGATGTGTGATCGCTATCATGCTTCTGAACTGCGCGATAGTTGTATTGCTGTTCGAGTTCAGAATGCATTGCTTGCGGGCGAGTGTCCGGAACAAGCGACCGAAAGTGATTGCGCTGACTACGAGGTGATTCGCCGTGCGATTGCTGCTCGAGATGAATCGATGTGTTTTGCGTTAGTGACGGATTCGTCGGAAGAAATGTGTCTTGGTCTTGTGAGTGAAGCTGTGTATCAATTTGAATTATCTGCCGAAGAAGGGACTGTGGATACGGATGGGGATGGATTAACTGACGCCGAAGAGCGTTTACTTGGAACGAATCCGGCGTTGGTTGATACTGATGGTGATGGATTTAGTGATGGCGAAGAAGTTCGGAATGGCTTCGATCCTCTAAATTAGGTATCATATGAATAAATAGGATAGCTTCAATTACTTACGTTTCTATGTTTGACGATCAACAATCACAACCAACTCCAAAACCCCCAACGCCTCAGCAGCCTGTCGAGGATATGTTTGCTTCAACGGATGCTGTTGCTTCGGCTCCGGCGATGACCGCTTCGGTAGAGCAGGGCGGTGCCCCGATGAATTTACCAACCGCTCCTCCGGTAGAAGAACGTCAGATGCCTGTTCAGGCTCCAGTTACGCCTATGGCTCCTATGCCTGCGCCGGTTATGCCTTCGGACCGCATGAAGCCTCAGCCGACGATGGCGCCACCTTCGGCTGCTCGAACTCGACCTCCGGGTTCACGCGGGGGCGCGTTTAAAGTGATTTTTATTATTCTTGTTTCGCTCATTATTATTGCTATTGCTCTTTTCCTTGCCTACGCATTGGTGGTGGCGCCGAAGAGCGGTGACGTTGTGGATTCGCTCGAGGATGATTCGTTGGTTGAAGATGATGTTGTCGTCGAGGACGAACCTGAGGTTCCGGTTATTGAAGAGGACCCAGTTGTAGTAGCGCCAATCGATACAGACGGAGATGGATTAACAGATGCGGAAGAAGCTGCGGCGGGCACGTCGCCGTTGCGAGCGGATACGGATAGTGATGGATTGGGTGATCGAGAAGAAGTGAAAGTGTACGGAACAGACCCACTTGACGCAGATACGGATAAGGATGGGTATACGGATGGTGAAGAGGTGAGTTCGGGATATAACCCAAATGGACCAGGAAAGCTATTTGAAGTTCCGCAGGATATTAAAGAATAGTTGGTATGGCACGTCGGAAGGAGGAGCGAAATTCGGCAAAGGTAACACAAAAGGAGTCAGATTCTTTTGATTCTGTTGTATTTAAAGTGATGCCGAAGGAATTTTTAGGTGAAGGCGTTGAGCGTGTAGCGCCAGTTGAGGCGAAGTCTGTCCCGAAGCCTGTTCCTGCGCCTGTTGTTGTACCGCCCGCGCCAGTGCAGCCGACGATCACGAAGCCGGTTGCTATAAAGAAAAACAAGCGACGAGGTCCTGTTTTGTTAATTGTATTCGGGCTACTCTTTCTGCTTGGACTTTCTGCGGCAGCGGTAGTATTACTTACTATTCTTTCGGAAGAAGATCCTGAGCCAATTGTGCCGGTTGTAGAAGACCCTGTTGTTATTCCTCCTGTGATTGAAGATCCTGTCGAGGAAGAGCCTTCGATTACGCAGGGAATCGATACGGATAGTGATGGTTTAACGGATAGGGAAGAGGCATTGTACGGTACGGATGCACGCAATCCTGATACGGATGGTGATACATTTTTGGATGGAAATGAAGTGTTTCATCGGTATGATCCGCTTGGGTTTGCTCCATCTACGTTGCTTGATACGGGAAGTGTGGTTGAATATCGATCGGAAGTTGGCGGATACGCGCTTACCTATCCTCGCCAATGGAGCCTGACGAGCACGGAAGGTGCTGGTATTACTTTGCGGGCGCAGACGGGTGCTACGATTGGGGTGATTGATTATGGTAAATCAGCCGAACAAGCGTTTTCTGCCTGGCTGGGTGAGGTCTATCCACAGATAGTATCGACGGACTTAAAGCAGGGGCTGACAAAGGCGGGATATGTTAGTTACACTACTGACGACCAGCGAACGGCTTTTCTGGTATTTGATTCGCGTGTTGTTGTGTTTACGTATACGCTTGGGAATAGTTTGGTGATAGACTATCTACAGACGTTCCAGATGATGGTGAATAGCTTCTTTTTAGAATAAGTGCATGATTACCCTCGATGTTGATCAATCCGGACTCCCTGCAGACTCTGTTCTTTCAGATACGCTTTTGGCGTTGGTGGCAAAAGAACTAAACGCTCGTATTCCTTCAGTGCCAGAGGGGTTGGTTGCGGTTGGGTTTATTTCGGATACGGAAATGCAGGAGCTCAACTTAAAGTATCGCAATAAGGATAAGACGACGGATGTGTTGTCGTTTTCGTATATGGACGATGAGCGGTCGGAGACATTGGGCGATGTGGTGATTTCGTTTGAGCAGGTAAAGAGACAGCAGGAAGATGGAGTTGAACAGGAGATTGTGATGTTGATTATTCACGGGGTGCTTCATGTGATTGGGTACGATCACGAAGAAGACGCTGATGCAAAGGAAATGTTTCCACTGCAAGACGGAATTTATGACGCTGTATATGAATAGACATCAATCGTTTTTTTCTAGTTTTAAACATGCGTTTCGTGGGTTGAAGTTAGTCGCAGTGCACGAGCGTAACTTTCGTATTCAGCTGTTTGTTGGTGCAGTAATTTTTGTGTTCATGACTATTTTGCCCTTGGCGCACTGGGAACGAATTTTGTTAGTGTTGTTGATTTCTGCGGTATTAGTGCTCGAGATTTTGAACACGTCCATTGAGCGGATTTCGGATTTACTTAAGCCTCGGTTGCATTCGGTGGTGAAGGACGTAAAGGATATGACCGCAGGGGCAGTGTTGATTATGGCGATCACCTCAGTGGTTGTTGCTGTGATGATTTTTCGGACGTATGTGGTGGATTTATTCACTTCAAATTTTCCAGGACTCTAATCTTTCGGTATAATAGGATTACGTATGGCAGAAGAAATAATCACAGGTCTGGATGTTGGTTCCTCGCATGTGCGGGTTGTCGTCGGTCAGGCAATGCCTTCCGAAGACGGGAAGCCAAAATTGCATGTTATCGGTGCTGTCGAGTCGCCTTCAGAAGGCATCCACAAGGGTGCTATTTCGAGCATGGATGATGCTGTTTCTTCGATTTCAAAAGCACTCGAAAAGGCGGAGCGCATGACAGGCGTTGCCGTAAATGCAGCCTGGGCTTCGATTGCTGGTCAAAATATTTTGGTTCAAGAAAGTAGGGGGGTAGTTGGAGCAAGTAAGCCGGACGGTGAGATTACGGAAGATGATGTTAATCGTGCGATTGAAGCGGCGCGTACGGTTGCTACTCCTTCAAATTACGAAGTTCTCCATGTATTGCCGAAAAGTTTTACGGTAGATGGTCAAAAAGGAATCAAGGATCCTGTTGGAATGAATGGGATTCGTTTGGAAGTGGATGCCGTGATCATTCAAACGCTTTCTTCGCAGGTGAAGAATTTAACCAAAAGTATTTATCGTACAGGGCTTGATATAGAAGATTTGGTTTTTTCTCCTCTTGCAACGGCGGAAGCGGTGCTGACTCAACGTCAGAAAGAGTTGGGTGTGTGCGTGATTGATATTGGCGCGACCACGACAACGATGGCTGTGTTTGAAGAAGGGGATATTTTGCACGTTGCTGTACTGCCAATTGGTGGGGATCATGTAACGAGCGATGTCGCGATTGCGCTTCGGACTTCCCTCGAAGTGGCGGAACAGGTGAAGTTACTTGTGGGTAATGCCGTCCCTGATCAGATTGATCGCAAGAATCCTTATTCGTTAAAAGAGTTTGGAGGCAGTGAGGATGAGCCTGTGAAGCCAAAGTTTATTGCCGAAGTGATCGAAGCTCGGGCCGAAGAGTTGTTCGAAACGATCGATGACGAGCTGCGCAAAATTGATCGCTCGGGTATGTTGCCGGTTGGTGTTGTGTTGACCGGTGGAGGAGTGAAGTTACCGGGAATGTTGGAGGTAGCGAAGCGAGTGCTTCGATTGCCTGCAACCATTGGTTCAGCCGAAACAGTAAGTAGTGTAGTGGACGAAGCGCGTGATCCTTCTTTTGCTACGGCTGTTGGATTAGCACTATGGGGGTTTACCGTGAGTGCGAATGTGCAGAAAAAATTCAGTTTCAATATTAAGTTTAAAGGGGTCGATCAGATTACGGATCAGCTAAGGAAGTTTATCAAGTCGATCATTCCGTAAGTCGATAAAATAGTTCTAAAAAAACCGTTCGCCAAGGCTAGCGGTTTTTTCTTTTTATACACAAGCGTTTTTTGACTTACCACCTCCGTGTGATAAGTTATGAACAGAATTTTTGTTTAATATTAGCGAAATTGAACAACAAAGTTGTTCATGACTGAGTGCTAATCCTAAAATCCGTGTTCACGTTGTATGGCTCAAATCAAACCCGAAATCGAAACGTTTGCGAAGATCAAAGTATTGGGAGTTGGAGGAGGTGGTGGCTCTGCTCTTATTCGCATGATCAACGAAAAATTGCGGGGTATTGATTTTGTGGCGGTAAATACCGATGTGCAGGCATTGCATCAGAACTTGGCCGAACACAAGATTTCGATCGGGAAGACGGTTACTCGAGGATTGGGTGCTGGAATGAATCCAGAACTTGGTCGCCGGGCGGCGGAAGAAAGTGCGAACGATATTCGTAACGCGATTGCCGGTGCGGACATGGTTTTTTTGACAGGTGGATTAGGTGGAGGAACTGGAAGCGGAGCCTTGCCTGAAATTGCGAAAATCGCTCGCGAATCTGGTTGTTTAACAGTTGCGGTCGTAACAAAACCATTTTCTTTCGAAGGCGCACAGCGAAAGCGTATTGCAGAAGAAGCATTCGCGGAACTTTCGAGTCATGTGGATACTATTATCACAATTCCAAACGACCGAGTTCTTCAGATTATTGATAAAAAAACATCACTTCTCGATGCGTTTCAGATTGTGGATGACGTACTTCGGCAGGGTGTTCAGGGAATTTCAGAAATTATTACTTTGCCAGGGTTGATCAACGTTGACTTTGCCGACGTAAAAGCGATTATGCAGAACGCGGGTTCGGCGTTGATGGGAATTGGTTCTGCTTCGGGCGAAAATCGTGCGGTAGATGCGGCTAAGATGGCGATCGCGAGTCCATTGTTGGAGCTTGCGATTGATGGCGCGAAAGGAATTTTGTTTACTGTAACTGGAAGTGCGGATTTAGCGATGTATGAAGTGGCGGAAGCTGCGAAGGTGATTACTGGTTCGGCGGATGACGACGCGAAAGTGATCTTTGGTGCAAATATTGATGAAAATTTGAGCGATGAGGTGCGTATTACGGTGGTTGCTACTGGATTTGAAGGGCGCGAACGTCGTTCTGCTCCGGGATTGGCTGGAGATATGGAAATTAATTCTTCTGGAAGTTGGAGTCGGCCTGTGCGAAAAGAGCAGCCAGGATTTTCGGCAAATCCAATGCGGTCTGAACGCATGGATTCGCGACCGGAACGGATGGACTCGCGAGAAGAATCACCTTTCGAGCAGCGACGCGTGAGCGCAATGGATTCGTATCGCGATCGCGAAGATCGTCACCAGTCTGCGCCACAGGCTCCACAAGCGCCTCAGCAGCCGCCGCAGGTGCAAAAGCCGTCTAAGCAGGATGATGACGACGATCTAGGTATTCCTGCCTTTATTCGACGAAAAATGATGTAAAAAAGTGCGCTCGTTGGAGCGCGCTTTTTTCGATAAATCCCTGTATACTAGTTGTATGAGATGCCCAATTTGTAACAATAAATCTACGCGCGTGGTTGATTCGCGCCTTGCTCAGGATGGGGCAAGTGTTCGGCGGCGACGTGAATGTGAAAAAACGCGTTGCGCGTATCGATTTTCGACGGCCGAAGAAGTGGAATTGCTCGATGTTTCGATTGTGAAACGCGACGGGAAACGTGAGCCGTATCGACGCGATAAGCTGGTTGCTGGATTGAAGCGCGCGCTCGAAAAACGTCCGTATACCGATGATCAATTTCGTTCACTTGTACAAAAAATTGAACGCGATGTTCAAAAAAGACGAAGTGGCGAAGTTACAAGCGATGTCATGGGCGATATTGTGATGAAAAAATTGAAGCAATTCGACAAGGTGGCGTACATTCGTTTTGCATCTGTGTATTATTCATTTGAAGATTTGGAGAAATTTGAAGAAGAACTTCAGAAGTTGGGTCGGTTGAAAAAGAAGCGCGTGTAACTGTGTTATAATTTTGCTATATGGAGGCGAAGCGAACGAAAATTGTTTGCACTATTGGTCCGGCATCCAGCTCTGTTTCGATGCTTACTCGAATGATCCGTCATGGGATGAATGTCGCTCGTTTGAATTTTTCGCACGGAACGCATGCCGAACATCAGCAGCTTTTGCGTCACATTCGCAAAGCGGCGAAGGATGTTGGGACTCATGTTGCTATTTTGCAAGATCTGCAAGGTCCGAAGATTCGTGTCGGTGTTCTTCCGGCCGAAGGAGTTGTGTTGCGAAAATCACAGAAGATTCAGTTTACGACCGCTACGGACGTGTTTCATCCGGGGAAGCCGCTTCCAGTTACGTATAAGCAACTTCATCTTGATGTAAAAAAAGATCATCGTATTTTGCTCGATGATGGGCGAATGGAGGTTGTGGTTCAGTCTGTTCGAGGGAAGGTGGTGACGGGGAAGGTGGTGTTTGGTGGAGTGTTGACGTCGCATAAAGGCATGAACTTGCCCGATTCTACGGTTTCTGCCGCCGCGTTTACGGCAAAGGATCGCGAAGATGCATTGTTTGGATTGTCGCAAGAAGTTGATTGGGTAGCTCTTTCGTTCGTGACGAGCGCGAAGGTGGTGCGAGAAGTGCGACGGTTTTTGCAGGAACATGCTCGTATTGCGGGTGTTGCTGTTCCGAAAATTATTGTCAAAATTGAGCGAAAGGAAGGTGTTCAGGATTTTGTAGATATTTTGAGTGAGGCGGATGGGATTATGATTGCGCGTGGTGATTTAGGTGTCGAAATTCCGCTGGAAGAAGTGCCTGTGTTACAGAAGGAATTTGTCGAGATCTGTCGACAGGCAGGGAAGCCGGTGATTGTGGCGACGCAGATGTTGGATTCGATGTCGCACAGTCCTCGACCAACGCGCGCCGAGGCTTCGGATGTCGCGAATGCGGTGATGGATCATGCGGATGCTCTAATGTTGTCACAGGAAACTGCTACGGGTGAATTCCCGGACGAAGCGGTTGAGGTGATGACTGCGATTATTTGCGAAGCAGAGAAATCGAGAATGGATGATATCGGGTTTTATCAAATTCATTCGATGGAAGATGCTCCTACGGCAATTGCGCATACGGTTCATATATTGGCCGAAAATGATCAAATTGATGCGATTGTGACTTCGGCCGAATATGGACGTGCGGCTTTTTTGTTGAATGTCTTTCGACCAAATGTGCCTATTTTTATGGCGTGTCGTGATGATGTTTCGTTGCGTCAAAGTATTTTGCGAGCAGGTATTGAGCCATTTGTTGAAAAATCTGATGCAGGTTCGTTTATTCAACGTAGTCGGAATGCATTGATTCGCAAAAAGAAAATCCGATCGACTGATCGGATCGCTTTTGTGGTTGTTGGAACGAATGCTTCACTATCCCTCACCATCGTGCCGTACGCTAGCTAGAATTGAAATCGTTCGGTCACAATTCTTGAGACGCTTTTTTCTAGTTGTGTAACTAGCCAGTTTTGAAATCCTTCAGAGCGTATAAATGCTTGCCCTGCGTAAAGTAGTACGGCTGTAATGACAAGTGTTCCGATTACGACGCCAACTGCGTTTAAAAGACCGCTCATGATCCCATTAGTAATTCGGTTTTTTCGATGTTTTCGTTGAGTGCGATCGATTAAATCATATAAATCTTCGACTTGCGTATTGAGCGATTTTAGTTCGTCCAAAATTTCAGATGTTTTAGTTGTTGGTTTTGCTTGTGGAGGCATATTTTCGGAGTTGTTTACGTTTTTCTTTAAAGAGTGCTTTTGTCGTTTTTTCCCATTTTTCTGTTGCGGCTGTGAAGGCGATGGGCGAAAGTTGGTCTAGGTGTTGTTGAATGAACGCGCCTGTTTCTTTCGGGTAGAGATTGCCGCATTCTCGCAGTGTCCAGCCGACGGCTTTTTGTACGTATACGTCGGGGTCGTTGAGAAGATTTTGTACGAGTGGGAGAATTTTTCTTGATTTTGTTGGAGATGTTTTTCTGCTATTACTGTAATACAGCAGGCTAGTAAGAGAGAGTCTACGAAGCCAGGGATTTTTTGAGCGGTTCCAGAGGTGAAGGGTTGGTTCTATTTTTTCTGGATGATGTTCGTGAAGATGTGCGTAAATTCCACTCAATCCGTCTGAATGTGCCCAGTTGTCGATTTTCGCTGACCATTTCTTTAGCATCGGCCAGTCCTGAATACGTACGCGTTTTTGTTTTGGTTCAAAATAGAGAATTGCGATTGTGAGTACTTCGTGATTTGTTGATTCGTGCCACAGTGCGTCGACTCGCTTTTTTATGTTTTGCTGTTCTTGCTGATAAAACTCGTTTGCGATTTTTCGTACCGATGGAATGGAGCAGCCCAAGCTTTTGAAGTGCGATTTAATATAGCCTTCATCGTGCTTCGCGCGATCTTTGTTTGCGTGTTGTTTTAGTTGTTTGAGCAGCGTTCGTTCGTCGGTGTTCATAGGTTTGCGAAATACTGGCTGATCAGTACAAGTGCTGCCCACCATCCGATCAGTGAAATGATAAAGCTTACGAACGTTGCCCGTTGCAGTGATTGCGGAAGAAGTTGTGTTTGCTTGCCTGCGCGTTCGCGTTGTAGAAGAATGGGGCTGACGTAGAATGTGAGAAATGAGCCGTTCGCGATAAGGATGATTGCTGTGACTGCGAGTGTGAGCTGGAGGGTTGGTTGGGAGTTTTGAAATGTGATGATGCCACCTGCGATAGCAAGAAATGTCCCAAGCCAAATAAGGGGTTTGGTGATTTTGTGTGATCGCGTTGTCGCTTCGGTCCAATATCCAGACGTGCGACCTAGAAATGCGTGAACATCAATAACGGTGACAGCCCCGTGTCCGATCACGAATCCTGCAAGTAGAAGAAAAATGCCGATAAAGTCAGTCATGCTAGTAGTATAGCATTTCTTCGCATTAAACGATTGCGCCCCGGACCTTGTGGGTCCGGGGCGAGAGGCTACTTGATGATCAGGTCGATCTGGGTAGCTGGGATGTAGACTTCGATGGTCTCTTCCTTGCAGTGCACGGTGAGGTGATCAGGGTTGTGGCGATGGATGGTGACGATGGCTTGTTCTCCTTTGCAGGGCTGGAACTCAGCCTTGTCGATGCTCTCCATGTAGTTGACTACTCCGGGCGTATTTCGAATCTGCTCGATGCGATCCGATTCACTTTGTCCGCAGCGCCAGAGGGCGGCACAGCAGAGTGTCAGTACGAGGCTTCCGTTGATCAGGGCGCGACGCTTCAAGCTTGCTCCGGTCCTTCGCGTGCTCGCAAAGAGACATTTGATTTAACCACTTTGTTGGCTAAAAGTCAATTATTCTGCGGTTTTGTTGACGGTTGTAGATAAAGTAGGGGAAGATGAATGGGTACAAAGGAGGTTCGGATGTCTGTTCGTGTGATTAAGGCGCTTGTTCCATCGGTTCGCTTCATTGATCGTCCCGAGGTGCGGTTATTGCTTGAACGGGTGTTCATGGCTCGGCGGTTTGTTTGGGACGGCGTTTCCATGCGGCTCGACGCACGTGGCGAGCTGTATACTGTCGACGTTGACGAGGTTGATGTTCATGCGAAGGCTTGGAACACTGTCGAGATTCCAGGAACGCATGTGTATCGACCTGAGAAGGTGTACGACCATGTTACGTTTCATTTGATTCCCCGGGGTGGTCGACGGGATTATTGCAAGGTCACGTACGTTGAAGTTGTCGCTCAGCTTCCGTCTAGCGTGCTGCGTTCGCATCCGGATTATCGATTGGTTTGCGAAGTTACGCCCGAAGACAACGTGCTGATCTCGTGTGGCGGTCGATTGTTTCATCGCGCGATTACGACGGTATTTCGTGCGACGATCTAGGCCGCAGAACGCATACGCCCCGCGAGTTGATCGCGGGGCGCTTCTATTAGAACGTAAAGTTGAATTGTGCGAGCGGGTCGATGAATGTCACGTTTGTTGGTGCTTCGAACATCGAATCGTTTACATTTTCTCGAGAGCAATTTACATCAACGTCAGGTTGGTAGTTTGTACCGCTTCCGTTGTTTGATGAATCTGTTGTTGTTCCTTCGCTTTCATAGTCTTGCAAGGCGTCACTCAATCCGCAGAGTTTCATTCCTTCACTTCCGCCTTCTTCCCATGTGTAGGTACATTCTCCGTCCGAGATCACTCGGCCAGTTCTTCCATCAACATCCGCTTCAATAGCGAATTTGTCGTTTTTGATGTAGCTGGTACCTGTTCCGTATTCCCCGGACCAGGTGCATTTGAGTGATTCGCCACGTTGTAGGGCGGCTGCGAAAGAACCGGTGAATGTAGAATCGTTGTTTGATTCTACCGATGTTTTGGTGTCGGTTGTTTCCATTCCGTTGTTATTGACGGTGTTATTGGTTGCACAACCAGCTCCTAGAAGGAGAATGACGGCCAAGGCGGTGAAGGTGAGTGATGTTTTCATAGGGTCAATTTCTATTTTTCAAACTTGTTAAACAGGGTTGGGTCGATGTCCATTACTTTTGTGGCCCAGTCATTTCCGAAGCGTTGTCGAGCAACTTCTTCGGATGGAATATATTCTAACGCTTCACGCACGTTTCCGGCAATAACTAGATACGTTTCTGGTTTGCTTTGAATTTTTACGAGCGTTCCTGCTTTTGGTAGCACGGGCATTCCGAGCGGGATCGTTGGAAGTGTTGCGTCGGTAACGATTTTGATATTGTCGAAGTTTGCGAATCGAGTGAAGTAAATGGCTTCGTTCATGAATGGCCGACGCGTTCCGTTTTCGATTAGGTAGACGGTGTCGTAGTTTTGGCCTCGAATCAACTGTGCGCCCGTGATGTCGGTGATTAGCTCGATGTTTCCTGTGAACGGTGATGGTCCTGTTGTAGGTGATTCGGTTGATTCCTCTTCGTCCACTTCTTCTTCGATCACTTCGTTTTCACATTCAAACGACAGTTGTTCGCTTGCACTTGTTGAGGTGATTGATCCGCTTGTGTTTCGCAGGGCGAGGTAGACCGTTGTAGTGGATTGTTTGATCTGAAAATTCCACGACTTTGTGATACTTTCTGCCGTTAATTCTTGCCATGTCGCATTTGAAAAATCTGCATTGTTCGAAAGAATGTATTCAGTTGCCCCGGCTGATTGAATGTTTACTTCACCTGTCAGGCTTCCAGAATCGCACGAATAGGCGAGGGAGTGGATTGAGAGAGAGGCTGTCGTGATCGGTGTTGCACTTGTTTCGGAAGACGAACTTCGTTTTACCGAGAAATTCCAGGTGGTTTCGTTGTTGATTCCTGGGAATATTCCACCGCCGTCAACAGCGAATGCTCCGCTGTCGATTTGAATGTAGACATCTTCGCCGTTTGGTAATTGGCCTGGCTCGATGGTGATGGTTTCGGTTCCTGATCCGCTTACGCGATTGCTTTCAACATCGATTGTTGAAAAAAGTACGTCGTTGTTTGTGCGGTAGATGTAGATGTTTCCGGTTCCTGTGATGACGTCCTGGTCGAAGGTGATTTCTAGATCTGCACTTCGTAGTACGTCAACTTCGTTATCTGTTGGAGAGAGAGTTACGATTTCTGGTGCTTCGAATGCGGTGAGGGAGAATTCTGCTCCAGCAGTTTCGGGCATATCTCCGTCTGCTCCGAACTCGACGACGTATCCAGGAAGCATACTTGTAGCACAGCCGAGGTCATTCCATTCGCCGCTTTGTAATCCACCCGAGAGGAACTGCGCGCAGTCTTCGCTGCTACTGCTGTCGTTTGGTTCGTTTTCGTTCCAGTTTTCGTATTCCCCAGGCACAACAGCTCCAAATTGATCACCTACCCAGAATAGGTCACCTGTTTCTGGTCCGGTCACCCAGCGCCATTCGTCTTCCACGGCGGCGTCGCTTGCACCCATCCATCCAGCTCCGCCAAGTCGAGCGGCGACGAAGTCATTTTCTTCCTGTGAAGTGATGGTGGTGAGATATCCTGTGGCTCCATAGCGTTCAAGTCCTGCCGCGGCGATCTGAGCATTGTTCCAGTTGATGTTTCCTGGCACGGAAATATATTCGTACAAATGTCCATTTCCGGAAAAGAATACTTCGCCTTCTTCTACGAGCGATACTTCTAATGTGTCGGCGCCGGTTGAGTCGGCTGTGTAGAGAAGTGTTGCGAGTGCTGCGTTTACATCTTCGACATCGCCTGAAAAGTAGAGTTCTGCTCCAGTTTCTGGACCGGTAAACGTGAGTCCGGTTGTTGTTGTCATTTCGAGCGTTCCGTTGCTTACGAGTAATTTTACCGGAATGACTCCTACGGCATTAAGAACTTCGATGCCTGTTAAAAGGATAGGTAGGTCGACTGTTGCTGTTTGGTTGTCGTCGCCGATGACTTCTAATTCACCGTCAGCATAAGTTGGCTGAATGTGCAGCAGGGAAGTTGCAAGCACGCTGATTAATAACGCGCCAAGAATCTTTTTCATACGAAAAATAAAGTAATATTGGCTCAATTATAACACGGACGCACGGATTATTTTTTGTTTGGAAGTGTGGGTGTTGATAGGTTTTGTGGGGAGGGTTGAAAATGAAAAAACCACAGCCGAAGCTGTGATTTTTTCTGGCGGGCTGGACGGGACTCGAACCCGCAACTTCCGCCGTGACAGGGCGGTGCTCTAACCATTGAACTACCAGCCCATTTGTGTGACACAGACGCGTGTCAGTAAATGGTGGCGAAATGGTATCAAATCATCTTTTTTTTGGCAAGAAACGGTTATAAACAAGAGAGCCCCCTTTCAGCGAGTGCTGTAGGGGGCTCGAGAGAACTGGCGCAGTGGCGCTGGTTCAGAAGGTGGTGAACGTCGGGCAGTTGGCGCCGGACGGGAAGCAGGCCTTGGTGAGAGCGATGTTGTCGCTTCCGTTCACCCAGGTGCAGCTTCCGTCATCGTTGCGGTTGAACGTGCCGTGGAGCTGGTAGACCGTGCCGGTCTTCAGTGCCGTTTCGTTTGGAACCGTGATGGTGAGCGAGTCGTGCACAATGATTGCGGACAGGTCCTCGACGGTGCACTTGACCGGTTCGCTGTTCGCTGTCGCCGTATCTGACTGCGGCATCGTTCCCGTTTGCGTCATTGCGATGGTTGTCGGTTGACTGGTTGTTGCGACCGTCGGTTCCTGCGGTGGCATGGTGACAGTGCGCTTGGGCATGATTCCTTCAATAGGAAGCTCTGCCCGGACTACGCGTTGCGCAGTTGGCCGGATTTCGCTTTCGCCCACGTTCCAGTTCGAGATCATCACCACCGTCATGGTGAGAGCCAGAATTCCGCTCATCGTGAAGAGTGCCGCGAGTACGCTTGCGATTCCGATCGTTGGGATGAACCAGCCGCGCAGTTGCGTTCGCTCGGTTTCTTCTTCGTCCTCTTCCGTTTCCTGAGAGGCCCTGAAGAACTCGTCCTCGAAGTCCTTGGTCGTCAGTGGCTCTCCTCGTGCGTCGGTCGGTGCCGTGTTTGTAGTAGCGCCTTCCTTGGCTTTTTCGAACCACGGAGTTTCGGTGACTTCGTTGAACGGGTCGCCGGTGTCTTCGGCGGGCTTCTTCTTGAAGAGGGTTGTCGCAGGCACGCCCTCTTCTACCACCAGCCCTGCGAGAGGGTCTCCCTCGTCGAAGCTGTCGAGATCGCCTGGAGGGAGATCGGGCAGGCCTTCATCGTTGAAGGTAGTGGCAGCGTGGTCGCGAAGACGCATGATGCCAGTATCCCCTTCTTTGAACGTGAGGTAGCCGTCCTCGGGAACGATGGTGTCGGCGCTGTCCCTCGTGCGTCCATTGCCGGAGCTGAGTACACGGGTGGCTGCACCTGGGTGGGTAGAGAGCTCCGCAGCCGCTTCTTTGGCCGGAGCCGTTGTTGCCGCTTCCGCTGCCTTGGCTTCCCCCGCTGTCTTTGCCGCTGCGCGCTCTTTCATGTTCTTGAGGTGTTCTTCTGCGGTCGGTCGCTCTCCTTCGATTTCTTTGCAGGCCGCGACGAGATTCTTGAAGTCCTCGC
This sequence comes from uncultured Gammaproteobacteria bacterium, assembly GCA_964569575.1. Lineage (GTDB taxonomy): Bacteria > Patescibacteriota > Patescibacteriia > UBA9934 > UBA9934 > JAQCKO01. Next base: position 34,971 of record CAZMTL010000005.1, read on the forward strand.
AGGACTGGTCGATGCGGGCCGAGCTGTCTGGCGTGTCCTTACCCATGCTGTCTCCAGATGCTGATTGGTGAAAGATCGAGGTTGAATATTTCAAACATAGATGTCTGAACTGACGGATAGTACAGGAAATACCAAGAATGTCAATAAATACAAAGCGATCCCCAGCGCCGAAGCGGTGGGGATCTCGATTTCGCCTGGCGCTGCGCTTATCGCGCGGCCAGGCAGGTGTTGGGCATGTCGCCCGTCTCGCCCGGGGTGGGCTGACGAGCGACATTGCACCAACGCGCGGGGCACTGGTCGGTGGCCCCGAAGATGCGCGTGAAGCCCTCGTGGGCCAGCGCACCTTCACCGATGGTCTTGAGGTCGAGGCAGTTGGCCTCGACCGCCTTCTTGATCGTGGATGGCTTGCCGTCCACGGTGGGGGTGAAGTGCATCTCGCCGTTGGCGGAGCACTCCACGTCGCGGAGGCTCCAAGCCTGTCCGCTCCAGGTGAAGGCCACGACGCCGTTGACGGGCATCGTGGCGGGGGCGAGGCAGCTGATGAGCTGCTCGTTCTCGTTCGGCGTCACCGTCTCCCCGACCACCTGGGTGGTGGTCGGGGAGACGGCAGGGGGCCACATCATCCACGCAGCGCTCGTGAGAGCGAGGAGGATGAGGCCGATGCCCAGCAGGCTGAGGAGGCTGATGCCCCCGCACCCGATGGTCGTCGGCCACCACGAGCGCGTCGCGCGTCGCGGGGGCGGCGTGGGGCGACCCGGGAAGGGGGCGTCCGTGGGGTCCTGGTTGGGTTCGATCGCCATGGATTACTCCGTGCCAGCTCTTGCTGGCGGGTGTGAGGTAAGGGGGCCGACTTACTGAAGTCGACTGATTAAACTATCACAAAATAGTCTTTTTGTCAAGGAATATATAGTTATTTCTCCTAAAACCAAAAACCAGCCGGATTGGCTGGTTTTTGTGAAATAAGCTATTTCTTTGCTGTTTCTACGATCTTTTTGAAGACGTTTGGATAGTGTTCTGCAATTTGAGCTAGAACTTTTCGGTCTAGTTCGATTCCTGCGATCTTTAATCCGTTGATCAACTGTGAGTAGGTTGTTCCGTTTGCACGGGCTCCTGCGTTGATCTTTACGCTCCAAAGACGTCGGAAGACGCGCTTTTTTGCTCGGCGATCTCGGAAGGCGTTTACTCCAGCTTTTAGGAAGGCTGGACGTGCCAATCGAATTTTATTTTTTCGGCCCCATCGGTACCCTTTTACTTTCGCAAATAGGCTGTTTCGTCGTTTTACGTGTTGGACCCCTCGTTTTACTCGTGCCATATTATGAGTTGTAAGGCATTAGTGTTTGCAAGGCTGTTTTCTTCGTGCTCGGCACCTTTACGTCAGAACGCTTGTTTCGGCGTGTGTTTCCGTTTTCACGAGAGTTAAAATGACCTTGACCAGCTTTTCGTTTAATCACTTTGCCGGTTTTTGTGATCTTCATGCGCTTCGAAAGCGCTTTGTGCGTTTTTTGCTTCATATCACTTTTATTGACGCTTGTTGTGGCCGATCTTAATTGATCGTTGAAGCCAAATACAATGCGAGAATGAACGGTGGGAGTATACGGGAAGAAGCGGATTTCGTCAAGATTTTGATCATTTCGTCCTAACCTTGACCAAAAACGGATTTTTCTTTATACTTCCGGCCATAAATCAACTAATTTTCAGACCTGAAAACCCTTTTTGATCATCCTCCCGATTCGCTCGGGCGATCGAAAAGCAGGTCGACGTACAAGGAATTTATGAAAACTATTCCAACATTGGAAGAATTGCTAAAAGCCGGAGTTCACTTCGGACATCGTACATCTCGATGGCACCCTAAGATGGGACCGTATATTTTTGGCGTTCGAAGTGGTATTCACATTATCGATATCGCTCAGACACAAAAGTATCTTCAAGAAGCTGGTGAGTATATCAAAACAGTTGTTGGCCGAGGCGGTACTATTTTGTTCGTTGGAACAAAGAACCAAATTACCGATGCGGTAGAAAAATCAGCAAAAGCGTGTTCAATGCCTTACATCAATAACCGATGGCTTGGTGGAACATTTACGAATTTCACAGAAATTCAAAAGTTGATTCGAGAATATCTTGATTTGCAAGATAAGCGTTCGAAGGGTGATTTGAAGAAGTACACAAAACTTGAACAGTTGCAGTTCGATCGCAAGATTGACGAATTGGATGAAAAGATTGGTGGTATTTCTACATTGACTCGTCTTCCAGATGCGATTTTTGTCTTCGATGTACGAACAGAAAAGACAGCGATTGCGGAAGCTCGAAAGCGTGGAGTAAAGGTGATTGCGATTTGCGATACAAACGTAAATCCAACTGACATTGATTACGTTATTCCAGCAAACGATGATTCTATCCGAGGAACTGAATTGATCGGAAAGGTGATTGCGGAAATGGTGAACGAAGGAAAGAAGTTGGTTGGAAAATCAGCGGATCAATCTAAAGCTCCTGCAAAGAAAGTACAGAAAGAAGAAGAGGTTGATGTAACAAGTGCTTCAAAAGAAACGGTTGAAGACTTGGATGATGAAATCAAAGAGAAGCTCGCGAAAGAACGAGAAGAAACTCTTAAAAAATAGTCGGTAATAAAATTAAAGCAACGTGTATGGACATTAAAGCAAGTGATGTCGCGAAGTTGCGTTCAATGACCAATGTCGGAATGATGGAGGCAAAGAGCGCATTGACAGAAGCGGCTGGGGATTTTGATCAGGCGGTAGAAATTCTTCGAAAGAAAGGTTCTGCAAAGGCTGCGAAGAAAGCTGATCGTGAAACATCGGAAGGACGAGCGCATTGCTACATGCATTCGAACGGAAAGATTGGTGTGGTGGTAGAAGTGTTGTGCGAAACAGACTTTGTGGCGCGCAACGAGGCATTTGTGGAATTGTGTAACGATATCGCGCTTCACATTACGGCGATGCTTCCACTTTACACTTCACGCGCAGATGTTCCTGAAGAAATGGTTGCAAAGGAAAAGGAATTGATGAAAGAGCAGTTGGCGGCAGAAGGGAAACCTGCAGATATGCTTGATAAGATTGTTGAAGGAAAGATGAATAAGTTTTATGAAGATATGGTGCTTCTAGAGCAGAAATTTATCAAAGACGAAGATTTGACGATTCAACAGTTGTTGGATGCAAAAATTCAATCACTTGGAGAAAATATCCAAATTAAACGATTTGCTCGATTGGCGATCGGAGAATAGTGAAAAAACAGACTTCTTTACGAGGTCTGTTTTTTTATTTTCGTTTTGGATTCGTGCTATACTGTAAATAGTTGTTCTATTTTTTTGAATTTTTTTATGTCACGAATTGCAATCAATGGGTTTGGTCGAATTGGACGTTGTACCTTGCGTGCAGCATGGGGTAAGGCGGGGTTTTCGGTGGTAGCAATTAACGATTTAACCGACCCGGCGACATTGGCACACCTTCTTAAGTACGACACTAATTATGGTGTTTGGTCGGAAGAGGTGAAGGCAGGGAAGGATTATCTTCAGATTGGGAAGGAGAAGATTCCTGTATACGGCATGCGAAATCCAGAGGAGCTTCCGTGGAAAGATTTGCAGGTGGATGTGGTGATTGAATCGACAGGAGTCTTTTTGACAAAAGAATTGGCTGAAAAACACATTACAGCCGGTGCACGACATGTGGTTATTTCGGCTCCGGCAAAGGGAGGAGATGTTCCTACGTACGTACTTGGTGCGAATGAAAAAGGGGCTTCGACTGAAAAATCGAAAGTGATTAACAATGCTTCTTGTACGACCAATTGCACGGCGCCGGTTGTGGCTATTTTGGATGCGGCGTTTGGTGTGAAGAAGGCGATGTTGACTACGGTTCATGGTTATACAGCGGATCAAAGTTTGGTAGATGGTCCGCACAAGGATTTGCGACGTGCACGTGCGGCGGCGATGAATATTATTCCTACATCAACCGGTGCCGCTCAAGCGACGGCGGAAACACTTCCTTCACTTAAGAATAAGTTTGACGGGCTGGCTATTCGTGTTCCGGTTTCGACGGTTTCGTTGTCAGATATTACTTTTGTTTTGAAGAAGAAGGTGACGGTTGAGCAGGTGAATGAGGCATTGAAAAAAGCAGCGAAGTCGCCACGTTGGAAGGGCATTGTTGGCTTTGAAACAGCGCCCCTTGTTTCGAGTGATTTTAAAGGATCGCCCTATTCTTCTATTGTCGACGCGGGTTTGACGCGTGTTGTTGATGGTGATTTGGTGAAGGTGGTGGCTTGGTATGATAATGAATGGGGGTATGCGAACCGGTTAGCGGAGATGGCGGTCTTCTTTGGAAAACGTAAAAAGTAATATGCGTAGCGTTACTTCTTTTCAGCGATTTGAGCAAGAGGTGCACAAGCCTTCGTTTGCGGTTTTATTTGTTGTTTTGCGAGTTTTGATTGGGTTGCAATTTTTGCTCGCCGGGATAGCTAAACTAGGAGATTGGTCGGCAGAAGGGTATTTGCTTGCAGCAACTGGTCCGTTTGCGAATGTGTTTCATTCGATGGCGGGAAATGGTTTTGTTGATGTGTTGAATGTTGCTGGTCAAATTGCCGTTGGCGCGGCGCTTATACTAGGACTGTGCGTTCGACCAGCGTCGTTTTTTGGTGCGATCATGATTCTGCTGTATTACTTTGCTCATTTTGAACAAAACACAGTGAATGGCTTGGTTGAATATCATCTTATCTATTTTGTGCTATTTTGCCTGTTCCTTGCAGGAGGTGCTGGTCGGTTGTTTGGTCTTGATGGTATTGCTGCAAGACTGTTTAAGCGGCGAAAAAACGTCGTGGCGATCTTGTTTGGATAACTATGGCATACGCTGAGCGAATCGTTATCGTGGGTGCAGGATTTGGCGGCTTGGCAACAGCGTTATTCCTTGCTCGAATGGCTCCTGAAAAGGAAGTTGTTTTGATTGATCGTTCAGAATTTCATTTTTATACTCCTTGGTTATACGAAGTTGCGTCGGCTTTTTTAGGTCACTCGTCTTTAGAGTTGCGTTTACGAACATTGTCTACTATTCCGTTGAAGAAGATTGTTCAGTTGGCTCGTTTGAGTAATCTTCGATTCAAGCATCAAGAAGTTGGTTCTATTGATTTTTCGCAGAAAACGATTTCATTTTTGAATGAGCAAACGATTGTATACGATCGTCTAGTTCTGTCGCTTGGGCTTGAAACATTTTATGGTGGTGTAGAGGGAGCGGATCAGTACGCCTATTCTTTTTATTTACTTAATGACGTGATGGAGCTGCGTAAACGCATGAAAGATTTGCTTACGCGAAAGGAAGCGTTTTCGCTTTCAGTTATTGGCGGAGGTGCGGTGGGTGTTGAATATATTTGTGAACTTGCCTGCGCGTTCCGGAAAGCTGGTTTGCAGGAGAGGGTTTCGCTTCGGTTGATTGATCTTTTCCCTGAAGTGCTTTTTCGTTTCCCGACTCGCATGAGGCGTCGCGCTACTGCTCGACTGCGTTCGCTTGGAGTTGAGTTGTGTATGGATACAGCGGTTCATAAGGTTTCGAGAGAAGCGATTGTTCTTGGTCCTCGTCCACGACAGCCTGACGAGCTCACGCTTACTAGTCCGTTTAAGGAGGATGTCGAGCTTTCTTCTTCGCTGGTTGTTTGGGCCGCCGGTGCGCGTCCGAATTCGCTTTTGAGTGCCATGAATCTTCCACTTGACGACAAGGGTCGTCTGAAGGTGTTGCCTCAGTTGCAGGTAGAGGGTCACCCGGATGTGTTTGCATTAGGAGACAGTATTTCAATTTTGTCTGAAGCGCGTCCTCGTGTTCATCAAGCGAGTGCGTGGATTGCTTTGCGTCAGGCTCGTTATTTGGCTCGCTATTTATCTGGAAAACGTTCTGGTGTTTTTCTCTCTGCAAAATCCGCTCCAGCCATTGTTACGTTGGGTGCTATGCATGGAACTTCCACATTTTTTGGTCGTTCGTTTTCGGGATTTGGTATATTTATCTTGAGGCGTTTTGTTGACTTAAATTATCTTCGAAAAATCCTTCCGTTTTTTGAAGCGTTCAAATTGTGGGTTGAGGCAGTGAGGTTATTTTCTAAAAACGATTTTTATGGAATTAAAGCAACTACAACTAAAGAGCGTTAAAAAGGGGATGCGTGTATTGATGCGTATCGATGCGAATGTTCCGTTGAAAAACGGTAAAGTTGATACGGCGCAGGATTTTCGTTTGCGAGCCGTTGTCGATGATATTGAGCGTCTTTGTAAGAAAGGTGCTGTGGTTATTTTGATGACGCATTTGGGTCGACCAAGTTCTAAACGAGAGGCTGAATATTCTACTCAACCTGTGGCTAAGCGTTTAAGCGTCTTGCTTTCGAGAAAGGTGCGTTTTGTGCCAAGTGTTGTTGGTTCGAATGTGGCCGAACTTGTTGTTCGTGCGAAGGGTGGTGACGTGTTTATGCTCGAAAATTTGCGGTTTGAGCTGGGGGAGGAGGAGAATTCTGTTGAATTTGCACGTCAACTTTCTGCGCTAGGGGAATTATATGTGAATAATGCTTTTGGTGTTTCGCATCGTGCTCACGCTTCCGTTCATGCGATTACGCAGTTCCTGCCTTCGTTCGCGGGTTCATTATTGTGTAACGAGGTTTCTTCGCTGTCCGGATCCTTCTCTCGTCCGGCAGCGGTTATTTTGGGAGGTTTGAAGTTGGAAACAAAGATTCCGTTGATCGATCGTATGGCAGATAGAACAGATGCTTTTTTTATTGGCGGAGGTTCGGGAGTTGCATGTGTATCTGCGCAGAAGGGCAAGCGATTACGCTTAGCGCATGCGCTTATTTCGAAGGAAGAGATTGATCTCGCTCATGATTTATTGAAGCGGCATGGATCCAAATTGTATTTTCCTGTTGATTTTATTGTGAAGCACAAAGGTTCGGTTAAGCCCTCTGTTTGCTTAGCTGATGATTTAAAGGTAAGTGATCGCATTTATGATATTGGTCCAGGTACTTGTGTGCTTTTTGAGCGTTTAATGAAGGGAGTGAAATCTGTTTTTTGGAACGGGCCAATGGGTGCGGTTGAGCAAGTGTTTGCTCAGAAGGGAACTCTATCTCTTGTTCGATCACTCGATTCTCTTCCTCGTGCTCGTAAGATTTTGGGAGGCGGTGATACGGTTGGATTTTTGGAGAAAAAGAAGATGCTGGATTCTTTTTCGTTTGTTTCTACGGGCGGTGGTGCCATGATGGCTCTGCTTTCCGGGGAATCTTTACCAGGTTTAGAGGTATTACAAAAATAATTTTCGTTTTATGAAGGAGAAGATTGATGTTATTCATGCGCACGAAATTCTTGATTCGCGCGGCAACCCTACGCTTAACGTAACGGTGATGTTGAAGAATGGTGTTCGGGGTTCGGCTTCGGTGCCTTCCGGTGCATCTACGGGAATTCACGAGGTATTAGAGTTGCGTGATGGTGATAAGAGTCGTTATCGCGGTATGGGTGTTTTGAAGGCGGTAAAGAATGTGAATCAAATTATTGCCAAACAAATGCGAGGGCATGATGTGTATGATTTGATTGGATTAGATAATGGAATGAGAATTTTGGATGGAACGGTCAATAAGCATAAGTTAGGAGCAAATGCGATTTTAGGTGTTTCGATGGCGGCTGCTCATGCAGGGGCGCGTGCAAGTAGGAGGCATTTGTACGAGTATTTGCGTGAATTGTATTCTGTTCCTGAAACGAAATTTCGTTTACCTGTGCCGCTTATGAATGTGTTTAATGGCGGTTCGCATGCGGATACGAATTTAGATATGCAGGAATTCATTGTTGTTCCGCATGCGTTTAAAACCTTTTCTCGAAAGTTGCAGGCAGGAAGTGAAATTTTTCATGCGCTTGGAGATATTTTAAAAGCTGATGGACTTGATACCGACGTTGGGAACGAAGGCGGTTATGCACCCGATGTTGGAAAGACTGAACAGGCATTGGAGTATTTAATGAAGGCGATTAAGAAGGCGAAGTATAAGCCTGGCAAACAGGTTGGTTTAGGTATTGATGTGGCTGCGAGTGAATTTTTTGATGCAAAGACGGGAAAATATTTACTTAAGACGGATCGCCGGAAGCTTTCGGCAAAGGACATGACTGATTTGATTTATGGCTGGTCGAAGAAATATCCGTTTGTTTCGATTGAAGATCCTTTGGATCAGGATGCTTGGGAGGATTGGGTGTTGTTTACCGAGCGTTTGGGTAAGAAGTTGTTAGTTATTGGAGATGATTTTTACGTCACTAATCCCGAGCGTATTCAGAAGGGAATTGATATGAAGGCGGCGAATGCTATCTTGATCAAGATGAATCAAATAGGAACAATGTCCGAAACGATGGAAGCGATATTACTCGGAAAGAAATATAAGCAGAAGATTGTGATTTCTCATCGGTCTGGAGAGACTTCGGATACAACGATTGCGGATTTGGCAGTTGCGGTGAACGCCGAATATATCAAGACGGGTGCTCCTTCGCGTTCTGAACGTTTGGTGAAATATAATCGCTTACTCGAAATCGAAGAGGAATTATTGAGAAGTTAGATGATCGAGCGTTTCTAAGATTTTATAGCTCGTGATCGTAATGCCAGCCGCTTGTGCGCATTTTGAAATGTGTTCCAAGCGTTGCTGCGCGTTGCCAGATTCCTGCTCCGTGCTTTGCCTGTAGTGTGTCGAGTGCTTGTAGAGTTTCGCGCACTTTTCTAGGTTTTACGAACAGGGATTCGGGTGATGGTATTTTTTGTAAATCAGAAGTACTGATACCGAGTAGTCTAATTCCATTCATTTCATTCACCTGATCTTTTAGAAGAGACCATGCGATTTGAAATATTTCTAAGCCGTCTTCTGTTGAATGAGGGAGGACTTTTTGCATTCCGAAGCCGCCGAAATTGTTATATCGGGCATAGACTGATATTTGTTTTGCGGTGAAGGATTTTTTTCTTAGCCTTGAAGCTACTTTGTCGCAGAGTGCGAGAAGATTTTTTTTGATTTCTTGTTCCGAGAATAGTTCGTAGGGGAAGGTGTACGAGTGACTGATAGATTTTTGTTCTTCTTCGAGGGAAGAAACTTCATCACTTCCTATGCCGTTTGCGGCGAGATGCAGAAAGTGTCCGTAGCTTTTGAATTCACTTACAAGTACAGAAAGTGGAGTTTTCTGAAGGCTTTCGATCGATGTGATTCCGATTTTGTGTAGGTGTTCTTCTGTTTGTTTTCCGATCCCGCAAATTGCCTGTAGTTCGTGATTACGCATGAACGAAGCGAGCTCGTGTGGCTGTACGACGGTGAGCCCATTTGGCTTGATCGATTCACCTGCGAGTTTTGCGATTAATTTATTCGGTCCTATGCCGATTGATGCTGTGCAAGCGATGCCGATCTCTTTTTTGATGTCGTGACGAATTTTTTCGGCGAGAAATACGGCGGAAAAATAATCACCTGCTGCAATTGTCACGTCTGCGAATGCTTCGTCTGTACTGAATTGTTCTACGCTGTCGCTGTAACGTTTTAGAATTTCTAAAAAATGAGCTGTTACTTTACTGTATTTTTGAGGATCGCCTGGAATGATAATGAGTTCGGGACAAAGGCGCTTTGCCTGTGTCGAGCTCATGGCGGTTTTGACGCCTCGGGCTTTTGCTTCTTTTGATGCTGTTGTTATGACTGTTCTGTGGTGCTTTAATGAGCTTAAAGAAACACTAGAGGTAGATCTGTTTGCGTAGAGGTCAATTGATTGTTTTCCTTTGCCTGCTACGGCGATGGCTTTTCCTCGTAGGAAGGGATTAGCTTGTTGTTCGACAGAGGCAAAAAACGAATTGAAATCAAGGTGAAGGATGATTTTGTTCATAAGAGCAGCGTATTGAATATTGGATAAATATTGGTAAGATGATAGATATGGCAGTTTTGAAACACATCGCTTTTATTCCTGATGGAAACAGACGTTGGGCGAAGGAACGCCATGTCTCTGCGCTGGAAGGGCATAGACGGGGTTTTCGTGTTATGAAAGATGTGGTGAAGTGGTCTTTTGAAGCGGGTGTGCAGGAAGTGACTTTTTGGGGTTTTTCGACGGAGAATTGGAAGCGCTCGGAGGAAGAAGTGAGTTATTTGCTTGAACTCTTTTCTTTTTTCTTAAAAAAGGAGATTGCTTCGTTGAAGAAGGATGGAATTCGTTTTTGTTTTATTGGTTCGTTTGAAGGGTTGAGTGATGCTTTGCGAGATTTGGTTCAACGAGCTGAGGCTGAAACTGAAGCTGGTACGAGAGGGGTGGTAAATATGTGCTTTAACTACGGAGGTAAAGAGGAGATTGTAGATGTTGTTCGTAAAGCGATTGAAAAAGGGTATTCAGCTGATCAGATTGATGCTTCGTTGGTGGATTCGCTTATTCGTTCTGCTCGAATGACGGATATTGATCTTATCGTTCGTACTTCTGGAGAACAGCGGCTTTCGGGTTTTCAGCCTTGGAAAGGGGCTTATAGCGAGCTGGTGTTTGCGAGCGAGCACTGGCCAAGTTTTGATAAAGATGTTTTTGATCGTGTTGTTGAAGAGTTTTCTAGACGACAGAGGCGTTTTGGTGGCTAGGGCTAGTCTGTATAGTATTCGACAAGGAACCATTGAAGGGATTCTGTATCGAATTTTAATTTCATGAAAATTTCCTTGTTCGATACTGAGAAGTAGATAGATCGTTTTACTCCTACTTTTTCGGTATGAATAAAATTAACTGTTTCTATTTTGTAATTTGTGTTTTTCCACTGAACTTGTTGCGGCTTTGGGGCTGTATTTTTTGGAAAGTGTACAGTGACGTGTACGGGTTCGTAGACAAGCTCGTGCATAGGTTAATTGGTTTGAAGTTTTGAGAGTGCTGTTCTGATTCCTTGTTTGAATTTTCGGCGGCTGAGCTGTAGCTTGAAACGTTTTTTCATTTCTTTAATTTTTCGGTGACGTTCAGTGGTGCTGTAGGCGAGTGTTGTGTTGTAGTGGCGGATGGTAGTGATTGACATAGGTTTTTTTGTTGATCGTTTTAAAATTTTGAGAGTTTTAAAACAGCACCGATCCAGGAGGAGGGGTTCGATGCTGTTTTTTAAATTGTAGGAACATTTTGTTCCGAAACGATTGTATCGTTTTGTTTCTGAGAAAGGGTCGGATCCCTTCGACTCTTTCTCAGAGTAAGCACTGGGATCTGTTTGTGCGTGCTCTGAGAAAGAGTTATGCGTGCGTAAATTTTCGAATAACTGCTTTTACGATTCCTTGGATATTGATGTCTCCTCGAATGATGATAGGGCTCATGGTGCTATTCGCTGGCTGTAGTCTGATGTGGTCGCTTTCTCGGTAGAATCGTTTAAGTGTCGCGTAGGCATTGTCGAGTAGAGCTACGACTATGTCCCCATTTCTTGGAGAGTGGTTTCGTTCGATGACGACGTAGTCACCGTCGAAAATGCCGTCTTCGATCATTGAGCGTCCTTTTACTTTTAGTACGTATGAGTTTTCTGGGTCTAGGACGAAGTCAGAAGGCACCGCGAACGCGTCCTGGTCTTCGATGGCTTCTATCGGCTCACCGGCGGTGATCACACCTACGAGAGGGAGGGCGATGCTCATTGGGGAAAGGTTTTCCGTTTCGATCAGTTCTATCGATCGCGCACTTCCGTCCTCGGCCGTGTTGATGACTCCTTTTTCACAGAGCGCTTGAATGTGCTGGTGAACCGTTGAAGGGGAGGCGTAGCCTAGTTTTTCTGCGATTTCACGGTATGAGGGCGTGTAGCCGTTTGCTTGAATGAAGGATTCGATGCAATCGAGTACTTGCTTTTGTTTCTTTGTAAGTGGGGGGAGTTGGTTCATAGATTCTTGTTCGCTTTCTGTTCTTATTTTAATACGAACAAAAAACGAACACAATTTTGTTCTGTGGATAACTTCGACTTTGCCTGTAAATACAAGAGAAAACATCCCGAAGGATGTTTTTCTTTAAAGGAGTTTTCGAAGAGACTGGATTACGAGCGTTGCTGCGCCTGTGCTTGCTGTTTCTTGAATTGTTTCGATCGCTGCTCGTGTGAATTCTTTCAATCGATTGAAGAATTCGCTTGTGATTCCTCTATCTTCTTCGCTCGAAGACCGTTCGTTGAGTAGTTCTCGTTTTCGCGCTTCCGAAAACTCTATTCCGTCATTGAGAATGTCTTCTTCCGACATGTATGGAGCTTCGAAAACGAATTGATTTGTCAGCGTTGGGTTTAGGTCCAGTACATAGTCCGCCCAATTTTCACCTGCGATAAATGTTGCCAGCTCTTCTGTTTGCACCCAGCGTAGCTTTCCTGTCGTTGGATCGTTTGGATCTTGATGGAAGTAGTACACTTCATCCCGACTTTGGAATTTTACAAATGCTACGTGTTCACGTGGAAGCATTGGTTCTTGTATTGAGAATTCGCGTAATGTTTCGTCTGAAACCCATTTCACGTTTTCGAATGACCGTGCATGTGTAAAATAGCTGGTTTCGTCTACGAATGGTCGACGCGAAAGATCGCGGTCGATGCAGTAGACGGTTTCGAAGTTTTTGGAACGAATGTAGTCGCCTGGGAAGATTTTATCAACCGGTACCAAGTCGCCCGACGTTGGCGAAACTCCGAGTTGGTAGCGAGCGCGATCGGCGGATGAAAGAGGAGTCATGAAGATGCTTTCGCATCCGAGAACAGGCTCTGTCTCAGGTTCGGAATTGTCACATTGTGTTGCTTCGTCAATATTGATATCGAAGACGAATGTTCCTGTTTGTTGCGCTCCGTTTCGGAATCGGATATAGAGCGTGTGTAGCCCGTCGTTGTTTGTTCCTACGAATGACGTTGTCATCGTTTGAGTGGTGAGCGCTTCTGTTCCTTGGTCTGGAATGTAGGATTGCCAAAGCGCACCAGCGAAGTCGATATTTTCTGCAATGATGTAGTCACTAATTTGAGATCCGCTCAATTGCAGAAGGATGGTGTTTGTTGGCGAGCATACCGGAAGGCTGACAGAGATATTTGTAGGAGGGACTGGTTCTGGACCACCGCTTCCGCCACCACCGCCACCTCCTCCTGAGTCGTTGTCGATGTTTACAATGGCGACGTCCTCGCCGTCTACAGAGTCGTAGATTGGGGCAGTTGTTTCTGCAACGTCAATGACTACTTGTGCGAGATAGGCAATGTTTCCGTCGACGATTGCGTCGTCTTGACCGGTTACAGTAACCGTTTGAGGAATGTCCCAGTTTTCTGAGTCGAACCAAAGTTCGCTACCACTCGTGATGGTTCCTTCAGTTAAGTCACTCGAACTAATATCGAAATGGACCTCCGTTCCAATAGCTGGTCGAGCGGTGATTTCTACGGTAAATGTTCCTGTTACTCCTGCTTCGGTTGTGTTGTTCGAAATTGTCGATACGATTATTCCAGAAACGTCGTCGTCAATGTTAGTGACTGCTACTTGCTCGCTTGCGATCACATCGTATTCGTCTGCAAGTGTAAGATCTTGATCGATGGTGACATCTATATTGTAATCAATGTCTCCGTCATCGAAGTCGTCATCTTGTCCAGTAATGGTTACTGTTTGCGGGATGGCCCAGTCTTCTGTTGTGAATGTGAGTATGGAACCAGTTGTTACAATTCCTTCGTCTGTATTGTCGGACGCTGTATTGATGATGACTGTGTTTGTCGGTTCGGTTAAGAGGACAACGGTAAACGTAGCTGTTATGCCAGCTTCGGTCGTATCATTTGATATTTCTGAAACAAGAATTCCGGGTTCATTATCAGTTTCTGCGTTGAAGAGAAGGCTATCTACTTGGGGATTTTCGTGTGTGTCGTTTGAGAAGAAGGTTGCTGAACTATAAACGTCATCCACGTTGGTATCCCATCCGTTTACAGCGGTTAAATCTGCTTCGTCGAGTAGTTCGAGGGCGGTGCCGGTCATTCGGTTGTTCGGCCCGTCTGCAATGGATTCCGAAATGGCGGTTGCTGCTTCGCTTACGCTTGCGACTGCCCATGTTCCGCCGTTTTCTCGGTAATACCAGGTTCCGTCAACGTTTCCGTGAACGAGCGTATCGTTTGAGGCGATGGGTCGTAGGTCTGCGTTGATTCGATACGTAGCTCCTTCATCGAACGAAAGGGCGTAGTAGATGGACTGGTTATTGAGGGTTTCTGCTACATCGATGTCACTGAGCGTGAGAAGGGCGCTTGTGTCGGCTGCTGCTGTTAGTTCGGTGACAATGGTGTAGTACGTGTTTTCTTCTACGCCGTAAACTACTTCGTGTAGGAAGTTTTCAGATCCTTCTTCGAATATTTCTTCTGCATCGAGTGACCACAGGTCTCCTTGGCTGTCGATGGCCGCTGCGTTTATTGAACTACTTTCTGTTGCGATGTCTTCGAGGAAGTTGTCGCTTTCTAAGTCGTATCTGGACCAATTAGCTATTCCTAGGTAGAGAATATTTCTTGTGGGTTCGATAACCATGTCCTGAACTTGTCCGGTTGGTTTGTAGAACTCTACGGCGAGTGTCGCGCTATCGATGGCGATCAGGAAATTATTTGCAATCAGGATGCGTTCATTCAGGTTGTCGTAGAGCATGGTTGTAGGTGTTCCTTGCGATAGACTTGGTGTGGAGTGCAATTGTACGCTGCTGTTTTCGAAGGTACCGTTGTAGTACGCGCCTGTTGCGGCGTTTATTTTTACTGCAAGATCTTTTACTGAGGTGGTGATGACCGCCCAGATTGCATCTTCGTTTGAATCATAAGCAAGATCAAGTATTTGGTCATTTTCTTCCAAAATACTGCCGTTGATCGTGTAGGAGCTGTTAGCAATGTTGCCGTTCGCAAATGCGCCCGTGACTGCGTTTATTTTTACAATGTTTGGAATGCCTTGGTCGTCTTCGTCCGCGACCCAAATAATATCGTTGCTTGCGTCTACGTCATTTCGATTATCGAATACGATAGCAGAGGGTGCATCTGCGAAATCGGTTGCTCCATTGAGGGTGACTTCAATAAAAACTGTACCGTTGTCGTTTAAGGCGGTGATGCTCGGTCCTCCGTTATTGTTCGATTCTGTGACCCACAGCCGATTGCGAGTTGGTTCTTCGTCGAGCACCATGTCGTATGCTTGTCCGTCGAGTACTATGAATTCGTTTAGGATGGTTGTGTCAATTTCGTATTCAATAACAGATCCGTTCGCGTTAAAATACCAAAGACTATTATTTATTTCATCATAAACAAGAGGGGAGGTAGAGGGTTCGTACTCCGCTCCCTCGTCAGTTAGATTTCGTTCCGTATTTAGGTAATAGAACTCTTCGAGGCTACCGATCGAATTTTCTATTTGCGTTCGGGTCGTGTCTTCTTCTTGATACTGATCCGGATCCTCGAAATCGGTAAGGGCAACGGGCTGATCGTTATCCAGGTTTGTTCCTGTAATCACCGAACCTGCAAGGCCGTTGAAAAGCGGGTCTGTTGAACTTGATGACCCGATCGTGATTGTGTAATCGATGGACCCGTCATTTAGTCCGTCGTCTTGGCCGGTCACTGTGATTGTTTGCACGTCTTCCCAGTTAGCGTTTGTGAATGTAAGACTGGCTGATGAGACAGTTCCTTCGGATGTGTCCGAACTCTCCACCGGGATGGTGACGTCGTTTGTTGGTTGTTGATTTAGAGCGACTTCGATGGTGAATGTATCGCCGCTTTCACTCGTAATGCGGTCACTGGTTTCAAAAATAAGTATTCGTTCGTTAAAGTCGATATTTGTGTTATTTCCTGCGTTGATACATTGGTCATAGCATGCGGCTTCGGTTCCGACCCAGGTAATGTCTTGAATTTCAAGCGAATCTAGCTGTGCGAATGTTCCGTCGAAATCTATGGTAGCCGCGTTGCCCGGTGAAGAGCTTTGCAGGAGCCCGCCGCTTACGTAGAATGATTCGTTTATTGTGATCGTTTCGCTAGCTTCGAGTACCAGAGTGCTCGCGCGTAGGATGTTGAATGTGGGTGATCCGATGATGCTTTGTTCGCCTGGGAAATTTACAAAGCGCACGCTTCCATTTCCTGCATTGAATATTCCGTTTGTTTCGGAGAAAAATTCACCCGTGAATAATATTGCCGTTGCATCACCGTCGAGTAATCCTTCGTCTAGAAATACACTTCCTCCAAAGAAGAATTGATCAGTTAGCATGTTTCCTGGCAGGATTACTTCTGCACCAGCATTGCTGATTCGAAGTCCAGGAAACCATCCGCCGTCGAACGCGTTTACGGTGATCGCTGATTGAATATCAATTTCGCCGTTTCCAAGTTGTGAAGAAGATGAACATGTTCCCGTATGGGTCATCGTTCCTTGTACTTCGATTGTTCCTTCGTTGAAGGTGCAGCCCGCACCAAGATTGAATTCTCCCTCCACTGCAATCACTTCCCCTGGCGTCATGTTGAGCGTTCGTATGTCGCTTGCAAAATTGAGTGTAAAATCGAAGAAGGTGATACCTGTGTCTACTGCGGCTGTTATATTACGACCCTCGAGTGCCACTTCTCCGTTGTTGTGGCTGAATGTAGCTGCGGCATTATAAGTAAAGTTGTGATCCACGAAATCGTTTTCAAAACTCATTTTCCCCGATGTTGCAGTAAAGGTTCCTCCGGTTAATTCGAAATCGCCGTTTATTATGATCGCTTGCGATCCCCCGGCGAATGTTCCTCCCGCCATTGTGAAGTCGTTTACGGTAATGCTGCCGGCTTGTGTGATCGTTCCTGCGTAATCGTTTTGAATTTCGATAGCGACGACCGAAATGGCTACGTTTACAATCGCGCTGTCGTTCGAAATAGCTCCGTCGAATACCGCGATGTCGGTTACGGTTGGGCAGATGTTTGTTGACCAGTTATCGCAATCGTTCCAGTTATCGCTTATCCCGCCACCATCCCAGGTGTAGGTGGCACTTTGTGTTGAAAGGATGTGCCAAATGGCGATAAAACCTGTTGCAACAAAAAGGCTAACGAGCAAAATCGTTAATCGTTTCAGGGAAAGAATTTTCATAATTCATGACAAGCGAGTATACTTTTAGTATATCAAATTTTTATCCTATTTGTGCGGAATTTTGCATTAGTTATCCTCATTTTTATTGTGTTAGGTGCAGGTTGTGCTGATGCCGATGTTGTGGTTGAAAATTTGTCTGACGATGAGGCGTTGACTGAGTCTGTGATCGAAGGTGGTGTTGATCTTGTTTTGCCTGTTGATGGGTATGCCGAGCGTTTGCGCGTGAAGGCGTTTGGAGAGTTTATTCAGGATCGATTTAGCGGATTTCATGTAGGCGATGATATTGAGTTTACGGATGTTGAGGGCGAGGTACTGGTGTATGCGATTGCGGATGGAGTTGTGAAAAGAGCTGAATTTGTGAGCGGATACGGTGGTTTGGTGATTGTAGAGCATGTTGTTGGCGAGCAGGTGTATACAGCGTTGTATGGTCATTTGGATCCAGCTGATTTGCCGCCGGTAGAACGTGTGGTTGAGATGGGGCAGATATTGGGGCGTTTGGGAGAAGGGGAGTCGATTGAGACGGATTGGGAGCGAAAGCATCTTCATTTTGGTTTGTATCTGGGCGCAGGCAGTCGATTGCAGGGTTACGAGGCCACTGAGGCTGGGTTGGGGCAGTGGGTGAATCCATCTTCATTCTTTATCGATCGTGGAGCGCTGTATCGCGATGAGTCTCGTGTATTTAGTGATGAATTGGGCTCGGAGGTATTTGCTATTGATTTCGAGGTGCCGGTTGGGTTGGAAGTGGAGTATATTCCTTCTATTCAATCATTGAATTTATTCAGCCTAAACGGTGAGGGTTCGGCGCGTGATCGTTCGCAGGTGTTGATTCGGTATTTTGATGCGGCTGATTTTTTGACGCTTTCTACAGTTCAGATTTATTCGACGGAAGAAGATGTTGTTGGAGATGGATATGAAGCGCGTCGGTATAATATTGAAAAACGGGATGGGATTGCTGATTTTACCGACCAGCCCTCTTGGAGGAACGAACGTCATATTGTGACAGATTTTCGTAAACAGGATGGATTTGGGCGCTATTATGTAGTGGCGAAGAATCCTGAGTTGAGTGAAGAGGTGTATCAGCAATTACTTGATAGCATTCGTTAGTGTTGGCGAGATAAAAAAAAACCACGCCTTTGCAGGCGTGGTTTTTTATTTTACTTCGGTTTTTGCTCCTGGTTTGTTGTCGTACTGTTTTGACTTGTAGAACATGTAGAGTGCTACAAGTGCGATGGCGATTAAGGCGATCCACCAGGCTTTTATAAGTACTACAGCGGTGAAGATGACGATCCAGAGAGGTACTGCGATGATGAAGGCCGCGATTGCTGTAAGCAATCCTGTTCCTCGGCTAAGAAGTGGCCCGATGATTGGGATGAGGTTGAAGTGTCCACCAAGCCATCGAATTGGACCTAGGATCAGGAGGATTCCAACAAACAACATGACGAAGGTGACGACCCATAATGTTGTACGCGCTGCTGTGTCACGTGCTTTTAGTTTTTCGAGCGTTGTTGATTGATCGTATTGTGAAACGACGAATGTTTTTTCACCCGATGTGATTGTTGTGCCAGTTGATGTTCCTGCAACCGTTAACATTTCCGGAAGTGGGAAGTAGTTGTAGACACTTCGGGATTCATTTCCGTTTGTGGCGTATCCTGTTTCAACTGTGGCGTCTTCTAGATCGAGGTACAGAGTGCTTTGGGTTGGTTTTACGGTGTATTGACCAACGTTTACATCGTAGATCGAGTAGAGCACGTTTTGTTCCTCCCAAGCTGATTTTTCTACGTCGTAACATGGTTCGCAGTTGCCTTCGCTGTCACATTCGGTTCCGTTTTGTCGGATCACTTTATATTGCGAACTGTTTTCGATGTACGACCCACACATTAGATCGGTTTTGATGACGAATTCTTGCTGGCTTTCTTTTTGGTAGATGCACGGCCCTTCAATGCAGTCCTCGCCTCCATTTACTGCCGAGAATTGAGGTGTTCCGGTTGTTTTTATGTAGCCAGTTGCTTGATCTGTGGATTCAGTAACTTCGGCACTCTTGAAGTCTTTTGCTGAATGTTGGCTTTGTGCAGACCACATTGCGAGCGGTGATCCGATGACGAGTAGAATACCGATCCCGATTCCAAGTAGGCTGCCCCCTAGATTTGATGTTCTTAACATAGATATTGATAAATTTGTTTTAGTATAGCAGATGTTGAGCGGAATGCGTTATATTATGCCGATAAAAAAACAGCCGAGCGTATGCCCGGGTGTTTTTTTATTCTGTTTCTTGCAAGCCTTCTTGAAGGGCTGCGCGTTGTTCTTCCATGAATTGAACTTGATATTCGTTCAATGATCCCGAGCTGATTTGTTCAGCAAGGAAGTTGAGATATTCTTCCATGGATTCGATGGTGACTGATGCTTCCTGGTGTCCTTGGTTGGCAAGGATGTGTACTTTTCCTGCATCGTTTACCGAAACCGAACCTTGTCGAATAACGAATTTTTCTTCTGTCGCACCGCTTCGGATGAATACTTTTGAATAGAGTATTGTTCCGACGATTGTGGTGTGATTCGGAAGAATTTCCATGCGTCCCAAGTCTGTTTTTAGCCGCACAACTTCCGCTTCTCCAGAAAACAGGACTTCGGTTGGCGTACGCAGTGTGACGTTTAAGACGTTCATATTAGCTTGCTTTATTGTGTCGTTCGATCACGTCTTCGATGGTACTTGCCATGTAGAAGTGTTGTTCTGCAATGTGATCTAGTTTTCCGTCGAGGATTTGTTTGAATCCGCTTACAGTATCTTCTTTTGAAACGTAGACACCTGGTGTTCCGGTGAACTGTTCGGCTACGAAGAAGTTTTGTGTAAGGAATCGTTGAATCTTTCGAGCACGTTCAACGGTGAGCTTGTCTTCGTCGGACAATTCGTCCATACCAAGGATTGCAATAACGTCCTGAAGTTCTTTGTATTTTTGAAGTGTTAATCGAACAGCGTTTGCTACTTCGTAATGTTCGTCGCCTACGATTTCTGCCTTCAGTCCCTGTGATGTTGAATCTAGAGGGTCAACGGCTGGATACAGTCCCATCGAAGCAAGTTTACGAGAAAGGGTAATGGTTGCGTCTAAGTGCTGGAACGTTGTGGCAGGCGCTGGGTCGGTCAAATCGTCTGCTGGAACGTATACGGCTTGAATTGAAGTGATAGAACCTTTCTTTGTCGAAGTGATTCGTTCCTGAAGGGCGGCCATTTCTGTCGCGAGTGTTGGCTGGTATCCTACCGCTGAAGGAAGTCGTCCCATGAGGGCAGACACTTCGGCTCCGGCTTGTGTGAATCGGAAGATGTTGTCGACGAACATCAAGATGTCGCGTCCTTCGTCTCGGAATTTTTCCGCAATTGTAAGTCCGGTAAGCGCAACGCGCATACGTGCTCCTGGCGGTTCGTTCATTTGTCCGAACACCATTGATACTTTATTGAGTACTTTTGAGTCTTCCATTTCGCGGAGAAGGTCGTTTCCTTCACGTGTTCGTTCTCCTACTCCGGCAAATACCGAATACCCACCGTGCTTCATTGCCACGTTGTGGATCATTTCTTGCATGATCACCGTTTTTCCTACTCCGGCTCCTCCGAACATGGCGATTTTTCCACCTTTAATAAACGGTGCAAGTAGATCGACTACCTTTACGCCAGTTTCGAAGATTTCTGATTGTCCGCTTTGTTCAGCGAATGTTGGTGCTGGTCGGTGAATTGGAAGGCGTTCTACTTTTTCGAGTGATGGTCCGTTGTCGATCGCTTCTCCGATCACGTTCAATACACGTCCAAGTACCTTTTCTCCGACTGGAGTAGTGATTGGGGATCCTGTATCTGTTACGGCCTGGCCAACGCTTACACCGTCGGTTGAGCTCATCGAAATGGTACGCACAACGCCATCTCCGACGTGCGCTTGAACTTCAAGAATCAATACAGGTTCTGTATTTTCTACTCGAAGAGCTGAGTACTTTGCTGGAATGTGACCGTCGAAAAAAACATCGATAACTACACCGGCAACGCGTGTAATGGATCCGTTCATTTTAGATTTCGTTTGTTTCATACATGTGTTCGCTAGACATCGCTTCGTTTGCCGCAGCTAGTTCTGAAAGTTGCTGGGTGATGGCTGATTGCCGTGCTTTGTTAAATAAGTTGGTCAGTACTTTTATTTTGTCGTCCGCTGCTTCGGTGGCTTTTTTCATTGCGACCATTCGGCTCGAGTATTCTGTCGCCTTTAGTTCGAAGAAGGCTTCGATGAACAAGCTTTCCATGACTTGTTGCGACAATTTTTGTGCGACTACTTCTTGATCCGGTTCGAATAGCGCAGCTTCTTGTTCTAGTCGTTCGGTCGCGTTTGTTCGTTCCATTAAATCTTCCCCGACCACCGTTTGATTTATTGGAAGGTACTTGCGTGTTCGAATGTTGAAGGTGAAGGCGTTTACGTATTCTGGTGCGATCAAGATCACTTTTTTAATCTCCTTCTCTTTCCAGAGTCGTGCGATTTCGTGAATGACGACAAGAGCATCGATGGTTTCTAGTTTTTCTTTCAATCCCGCGAAGCTTGCGATGGTTGGAATTTTTTCGGTTCGTGCGGCTTCAGCGCTTTTCTTTCCAACAGTGATTAGAAGTCGTTCCTCGCTTGATAGACTGGTCCATTCTGGCGAGCGGAAGGTGGTGCGGATCAACTTGCTGTTCATGGCGCCACACAATCCTTTGTCGGAAGTGAGGAGAACGAACAGCGTTTTTCCTTCTGTTCTTTGTTCGGCGAAGAATGTTTCTTCGAGCGATGTTCCTGTCTGCTCGAGTGATTCGAGAAGGAGCTTTGTGTATTCCCGAACCGAAAGAGACGTTTTTTGAAACGACTTCATTTTGCTCGCCGCAACCAATTGCATCGCTTTTGTGATCTTTTTTGTGCCCTTGGTTGCTTTGATTTTGTTTCTGATTTCGAGAAGGGAAGGCATGTTATGCGTTCTTTACAGCTAAAGCGATGACTTCGTTCATTTGTTGATCGATTGTTTCGGTCAATTTCTTTTCCGCTTCGATAGCTTTGATTAGATCGGTGTGCTGCGTTTCGATGGTTCGAAGAATGTGTTGAAGCGTTGCTTTTACATTCTTTGTTTCCGTTGTGTCGAGGAATCCACCTGTTGCTGCGCGCAAGATGATAACTTCTTGCCATAGCTTCCATGGGAATCCGTTCTTTTGCTTCATTGCTTCTACCACACGTTCACCTCGAGTAAGCTGTTTCTTTGTAGCTTCATCTAATTCGCTTGCGAATTGTGTGAAGGCGGCGAGTTCATAAAACTGTGCCAAGTCGAGCTTTGCGCTTCCGGCTACTTTTTTCATGATTCCTGTTTGAGCAGCTCCTCCTACACGCGAAACCGAAATACCAATGTTGATCGCTGGTCGGATTCCGCTGTAGAACAAGTCTGATTCGAGGAAGATTTGTCCGTCAGTGATTGAAATTACGTTTGTTGGAATGTAGGCAGACACGTCGTTTGCTTGTGTTTCAACAATTGGAAGGGCGGTAATACTTCCTCCGCCGTGTTCTTTGTTCAATCGTGCGGCTCGTTCGAGTAGACGAGAGTGGAGGTAGAATACGTCTCCAGGGTACGCTTCGCGTCCTGGTGGTCGGCGAAGAAGAAGTGAAAGTTCACGGTATGCTACGGCATGTTTAGAGAGATCGTCGTAAATAACGAGTACGTCTTTTCCGTGACTCATGAAGTATTCAGCGATCGCTGCTCCTGTGTAAGGGGCGAGGTACTGCATAACGGCAGGGCTCGCTGCGCCTGCACTCACTACTACGGTGTATTTCATTGCACCGTTTTCTTCGAGGGTTCGTACGACGTTAGCTGTATTTGATTCACGCTGTCCGCAGGCAACGTAGACACAGATCATGTTTTGATCTTTTTGGTTGATAATTGTGTCGATCGCAACGGTTGTTTTTCCTGTTTGACGATCACCGATGATTAATTCGCGCTGACCACGCCCAACTGGAATCATCGAATCGATCGCAAGAATTCCTGTTTGAAGAGGTTCCGAAACTGGTTCGCGTGTCATCACGCCTGGCGCAACGCGTTCGAGTGGCATGAATGTTCCTTCTGCAATATCGCCTCGTTCATCGATTGCTTTTCCTAGAGAGTCAACGACGCGTCCTAAAATTGCATCGCTTACGTTCGTTCCAAGGAAGCGTCCTGTTGTTACAACGCTTTGTCCTTCGGCAACGTCTAGACTGCTTTGTAGCTGAACTGCATAGGCGTTTCGGCCTTCGAGCTGCATTACGAGTGCGTCGATGTTGCTTTCTTCAACATGAATCACTTCTCCCATTCGTAGTCCGAGAAGTCCGTATACGTGAATAACTCCGTCTTTTGCTGAACGGACAATTCCTGCTGATTGTTCTTCGGTTGTTTCTTTTTGCACGGACTGAAGCGCTGTGTCGAAAGAAGAGAAGAATTGTTGTAGAGATTTTTTACTCATAACTTATTTGATCGTTGCTTGTAGAACCTGTATTAATCGTGCTTTCCAACTGTGATCTTTTACTTTTCCGTTGTAGAAAAGGCGACTTCCTCCAAGGAGACTTTTTTGAACGGTGATCGACGGAATGCCTTGAAGTGAACTGGTGTCGATTGGTGCATCCGTTGCCAGTTGAATGATTGGTGAATCTTGGTCAACGGCTACAAGAAGAAGTGTTTGCAGTTCTCGTTCCAGCGTTCGTTGTGTCGTTTTGTCTGCTGCCTGGATTCGATGCATGGTGATTCCTAGCTTTGTCGTTCGAGCCTTGTAGACAAGGATTTCGCGCAATGAAGAAAGGATTGTTTTAAGAAAGAGGTTTTTTTCGCGTACAAGTCGTTTTGATTCTGGAATCGCTGACTGTCCACCGCTTAAAAATGGAAGAAGTGAAGTGAAGTCTTGTTCAAACGTCGCTTCTTTTACTGATGCGATGTAATCCTGAAGTAATTCTGGGTATTTTTCGTCGAGCGTTTTTTGTACCAGCTTCTTTCGTTCTGTTGTAGGCGTACTGAAAAAATCTTCTTGTCGCGTTACGCAAAGAGCGTCATAGGCAATGGCTCGAATAATTTCGGTAACCATAGTTATGACGCTTTTGATTTCGAGATTGTTTTCCAACTGTCCTGAACACTTTTTCGAACAGTTGTTTCAGATACGGTGTCTTGTAATACATGCATAGCAACCGCTTGAATGCGCTGTAGAATTTCGTTTTCTGCCCCAGCGATTGTTTTTTCGATTGTTTGATTCGCTGTTTCGGTTGCTTGCGCAAGAATTGAATCACGCTGCGTTCCCGCGTCCGCAAGAAGGCGTTTTGCTTCTTCGCGCGCTATTTTTTTCGCATCTTTTACGCGATCATCTAGATCGTTTAGGCGATCTTGGCGTTCTTTTGCTTCTTTTGCGCGTTCTTGAATAAGCTGTTCGCGCATCAAGTTTGCTTGTTCAACGTCTTCTCTGATTCGATTGCGACGTTCGTCCAAAAACTTAACCAACGGCTTGTAGACAAACCGTTGCATTAAAATGAGGAGAACTCCGAAGTTGATCAAGTAGAGCAGGATACCCCATCCATCAATTCCTAATTTTGCGAGGGCGTCCATAGAATATTAAACAACGAACAAGATGATCAAAGAGATAACAAGCGAGTAGATACCAGTTGATTCAGTGATCGCCATTGCTACTACCATGTTTGGAATAAGTTTTCCTGCGATTGACGGATTTCGTCCAATTGCTTCCATTGTTTTTCCTCCGATGTATCCTTCACCAAGCGCTGCTCCGATTGAACCGATTCCCATACAAAGACCTGCTGCGATAAGACGTGCTGCTTCCAATTCCATAAACGTAAGATAAATATTATTTAATTCGCCAAGATGATACTTGACTGTGGAAAAAAATTCAAGATCACTTTTCCACTATGTGGTCACTTCAGCTTCTTTTGGTGCTGGTTGTGCTCCTTGAATGGTAAGTGCGGTAAATTGAATTCCAAGAATCATGAATACAAAGGCCTGCACAAATCCTGAAAAGACCGACAGAATAAGGAACGGGATTGGGATGAGGAACTGTGTAAACGCTGCAAGACTCATGATGACGGCTACCATTACGTTTCCGGCGAAAATGTTTCCGAATAATCGGCACGAAAGCGAGATTACTTTTGCGATTTCACCGATGATGTTTAACACACCGATGAATACCTCGATCAAGCCATTGAATACGGCTCCTGGCGTTCTAGCCATCAGTAACGGCTTAATATTAATGAAGTTTGAAAGATGTTTGATTGGGGAAATTTTTAACGCAAGAATATTTGCTATTCCAAAGATCATGATTGCGAGCGCGAGTGGCTGCGATAGGTCGGATGTTGATTGTCGGAATACATCTTTTCCTTCGTAGGTGATCTCGAAGATAAATGGCATCAATGCGATTTGATTTGCAGCTGCGACGAATAAAACAAGTGTGACGAAAAACGGAAGAAATGATTCTGCCTGTTTTCTGCTTCCGAAGGCGTTTTCGAGCTGGTCTAGAATGTATTCAATGATTATTTCCATGAGCAACTGAATTCGTGTGGGGATTAGGCGAAATTTACGCGTTGCTAAGAAGAAAAAGGTTAAAATACCAACAGTTACAATTACAGCGCCTAAGAATGCATCGGTTATTGGAACTGGCCCTATGGAAAAGAGCACGTGTGCTGGAAGTGAGATTTCTGTCATATTATTCTTGATTATCCTTTGATTCGGTTCCGTAGAGTTTTTGAATACTTTTTACTACCGCGAATTGTGTAAATGGGTACGAAAGCAGTGCGCCGACAACGATCCCGATTTTCCAATTTCCTGTTGCTCGTCCAATGAAATATCCCATTCCGCAGAAGAGGAGAATGGGTCCAAGTGTTGCGAGTAGAACGACGATTCGCTGTTTCCAGGTAAAAATTTTCATAAAATCGCTGAAATTATGGACGAGAAGGGGGCTTTTGTCAATGTAAGATGTGGGTAGGTTTTTGGGTTTTTGATGAAAAATTGGTTTTTTGTTGACGAATTGAGCTTTGTTGATCGAAATAATTGCTTTTTTGGCTTTTTCTCGCAATTTTTCTTGAACGATTATGTATTCGGTTAATGAGAAAAAGCCGTAAGAGTGACGATCGTTACTCTTGCTGGCTTTTTGTGATCGAATTACTGCTCTTTCTCTATGTTCTCATTTTTGTACTGCATCGTCATTTAATTGACAAAGATCAAAAAATGCGCTAGTATTCCGACGTAATTTATCCTCTAGTATTCGTTACTGGGGTGACTCGAACCTCTTCGCGTAAAACAATGATGCGACCTGAAGGAATCGGGTCGTATCATTTATTTTATGACAAAGACAGATATGTTGCCGGAAGAGCGTCCTTTTTCGGCTTTCGGACTTTCAAAGGCCTTGTTGGGACAATTGGAAAAGTTAGGTTTTACTCAAGCGACTCCTATTCAGTGGCGAGCTATTCCGCTTGCACTTGAAAAGAAAGACGTGATCGGAATCGCGCAAACAGGAACAGGGAAGACATTAGCATTCTCACTTCCTGCTATTCAGCATTTGGCTGACGGCGCTGGAATCGGTTTGGTGTTGCTTCCAACTCGCGAATTGGCGTTGCAGGTAGAAGAAGAAATGGCCAAGATTGGTCGATATTTCGGTATGAAAACTGCGGTGTTGATCGGCGGAGCAAGCATGTATACACAGGAAAAAATGCTTCGACGTGATCCAAGTGTGATCATTGCGACTCCTGGTCGTTTGATCGATCATTTGCAGCGTGGAACAGTGAAGCTTCATGATGTGCAGGTGTTGATTTTGGACGAAGCGGATCGCATGCTCGACATGGGATTTGAACCTCAGATTCGTACTATTTTGAACGAAGTTCCAAAAGAACGTCACACGATGTTGTTCTCGGCAACAATGCCGGCAACCATTCGTGAAATGGTGAAGAAGTACATGAATAATCCTTTGCAAATTGAAGTGGCTCCTCAGGGAACAACGGCTTCACGTATTGAGCAAGAAGGATTGATCGTTCAGAAAAATGACAAATTGAAAACGCTTTATTCGTTGTTGCAAGATGTGACTGGTCCGACAATCGTATTTAGTCGTACAAAGCACGGAGCAAAGAAGATTACGGAAGATTTGCGAGATATTGGTGTTGGAGCTGCAGAAATTCACTCGAATCGTTCGTTGAATCAACGAAAAGAAGCGCTTGCTGGATTTAAATCTGGAAAGTACAAGGTGTTGATTGCGACCGACATTGCGGCGCGTGGAATTGACGTGAACGATATTGAATTGGTTGTAAACTTCGATTTGCACGATGCGAGCGAAGATTATGTTCACCGAATTGGTCGAACAGGTCGAGCTGGAAAAGGCGGACGAGCGGTTTCGTTTGTTGAGCCTCGACAGCGACGTGACTGGAAGCATATCGAACGATTGGTTCGAAAGACGGTTCCTTTGCGAAATCCTGGAAACCTTGTTGAACTTCCTGAACGTGGGTCTGTGACTCCGTTCCGCGAAGAGCGTGGTGGTGGAAGTCGATTTGGTGGCGGTGGTGGAGGAGGTCGTGGACGATTCGGACGATCTTCGGGTGGTGATCGTCGTTCTGGTGGATTTAGCGGTGGACGTGGCGGCTTTGGCCGAAAGCGTGATGACCGTTCTGAACGACCTCGCCCTGCGGCACGAAAAGATGATTTTGGATTTTTTGAAGATGGTGGGCAAGAACGAAAGCCTGCATTTAACCGAGGTGGACGAAGTGCCTTTGGAGATCGATCTGAACGCCGACCTGCGTTTGGTCAGCGACGAAGTGCTGGTTCGCGTTTTGAAGGTGAAGAACGATCGGCTGGAGATGAACGACCAAAGCGACGATTTGGCGCGCCTCGAGCAGGAGCGCACAAACCTCGAGCTCGACGTTCGAAGGGTGGTGGCGGTGGCGGATTCTTCGGAGGACGCACAGCTGGACGTGGAGAAGCTGGTGGTGCTGGCGGACGCAAGAAGCGATTTGCTCGTGAACGATAGATTATTTAAAGCAAAGAAGGGCCGTAAGGCTCTTTTTTGTTTGTTTAGCGGAGGTTGTCGTTCGTTTACAGAACTTCTTTTTTCGATTATGATGCACGTATTATGGCGACTGTTTTTGCTCACATTCTTACCTGGAACGATCATCGTTACTTGCCCGATCTTTTCGAATCAATCGAAGCTCAAACCTACAAAGGCTTGAATGTCCGTATTTTAGATAATGGCAGTACCGATAAGACGGTTGATTATTTGCAGGAACATTATCCTCACTATATTGTTGGACGAAATGCTCGCAACAATGGATTTGCCGGAGGACATAACCAGCTGTTTCGGTTTACGGTGGATCATTTGAATGGAGAAGATCCTGATCGTACGTTTATTTTAGTTGCAAATTCGGACATGATTTGGAAGCCAGATGTGGTGGATCGTCTTGTGCGCGCGCTTGAAGCAAATGATCAGCTCGCGGCTGTTCAGCCAAAGATTTATCGCGCATTTGCTGATCATCATCCCGATGATACGCTTACTGAAGTGGTCCTTTCCGATATTTTGGATACGACTGGGTTGAGCGTGAAAAAAGGCTGGCGCATGAGCGATCGCGGAGCTGGAGAATTGGATGAAGGGCAGTACGATGAAATGAATTTGATATTTTGCGCTACGGGTACGATGTCGTTGTTTCGACTTTCGGCGCTGCAGTCTGTGTTAACCGAAGGAGAATTATTTGATCCAGATTTTTTTGCTTATCGTGAAGATTGCGATTTGGCGTGGCGATTGGCTCGTGCGGGATGGAAGAGTGAATTTGTTCCACTTGCGGTCGCTCATCACTATCGTGGAATGTTTGGCGCTGAAAAGCAGTCGCTTTGGCAGAGGTTCAAAAATCGTCGTGGACAACGTCCGTTTTTTGCGGCGCTTTCGACGCGAAATCAGTTGTTGTTGTTGATTAAAAATCTTTCGTTTATTGATGCGCTTTTGTCTGCGCCTTGGATTTTGGTAGGAGAAAGTATTCGTGTTGCGTATGGATTTTTCTTCGAACCAATGACGCGCAAGCGATTGCTTGAAATTCCTCGTTTACTTCCTTCGATGTTACGAAGACGAAAAGAGATTTTTTCTCGTGAACAAATTGATGGATCTATTTTAAGAGCGTATGTCGAGTAAAAAAGTAACAAAACAACCGGATGTTTCGATTATTATTGTACATACGTTTGAAAAAGAAATGATTCGACAAACCTTGCGAAGCATTCGGCGTGCAGCGCCCAAGGTTTCGTATGAAATTTTGTTGGTAGACAATAATCCACGTGCGGGAATGAAAGATGTGTTAGATGTTGAGTTTTCTGAAGTTCGGTATTTCAAAAATCAAAAAAATCTTGGATTTGGTTCTGCGATGAATGTTGGGGCGCGCGAAGCGAAGGGTCGATATATTTTCATTTTCAATCCAGATATCGTGGTGCCGGAAGGTTCGATTGAAGGTTTGGTGACATACATGGATACGCATAAGGACGTTGGCATGTGTGGGCCGCGTTTGATTAATCCAGACGGTGGTTTGCAGTTTTCTTCGTATCGACTGCCGAATTTGTGGATTCCTGTGTATCGTCGTACGCCGCTTGGTCGTTTTCCGTTTGCGAAGAAAGCGGTAGCGAATTATTTAATGTACGATTTTGATCATGCACACGAACAGCCTGTGGATGCATTGATTGGTGCGGCCATGTTTTGTCGAGCAGAGATGTTGCGCGATGTAGGATTGTTCGACGAAGACTTTTTCTTGTATTATGAAGACAATGATTTGTGTCGTCGTTTTTGGGAGAAGGGGTACAGAGTGATGTATTTCCCTGGAGTAAGCATGACACATTATCATCGTCGCGCTACGGCGGATGGTGGTTTGTTGAAGCAGTTGATGAATCGTATGACTTGGATTCAAATTCATAGCGCGCTTAAGTACGCCAAAAAATATCGAGGAAAATCAAATCCCCGAGAAGATTATTTTGCCACACATGCAGATTCAAAATGAATTTACACAGGATGATCCGCGCGAGACCGAAGTGATTACGTATCCTCGCATGACATTTCGAAAAAGGAGGAGGAAGATGATTCCGCTACTTTTTTTGGCGGTTCTTTTTTTTGCGGTAATTGTGGTGGAAGTTGTGGCGGCGACGCGAGTGTATAATGCAGTGAAGCGTGTTGAGAGCGAGTTGCGTTTGGCCGAGGCGCGTGTTGTTGATTTTGAATTTACACAAGCGTTGCAGCATGTTGATGTGGCGCAGGTGCAGATTAGTAAGGCGCGTGGAGGATTGGTGTTTTTTGCTTGGGCAAAGCCGTTGCCATGGGCGGGGGATCAGGTGAAGGCGGCGACAGCGGTGTTGAATGCGGGCGAGGAATCGTTGCTTGCGCTCGAGAGTGCCGTGTTGATCGCCGAAGATGTGTACGGTGCGCTTGCTGAGGCGGAGGAATTGCTCGACGCGCACCAGGTTCCGGAAGAAGCGCGTAATTTTCGAGATTTGCCCGACGATGTACGTGTAAGTTTGTTGCGTTCGCTGCATCGGAGTGGGGCTCGGATGGAATCAGCAAAGGTAAATTTGGAATTGGCGCAGGATGATTTGGAGGCGCTTGATCAGCTAGCTGTGCTGCCGGCTGTTACGGACGCGATCGCACCGTTTCGCGAAACGATTCCTCAGTTGATTTCTGGGTTAGAGGTATTAATTCCGGTCGCGGCTTCGATTGAAGAGATTGCTGGTGTTGGAGTCGACAAGCAATGGTTACTGTTGTTTATGAACGACATGGAGATGCGTCCAGCTGGAGGGTTTTTGGGCGTGTATGGATTGGCTGTTGTGCGTGATGGGGAATTGGTGAATGTCGAGATTGCGGATACCTATTCGGTTGATGTGAAGGTTCAGGGAGATGATTCGTATCAAATTCCGCCGCCTGCTGCTTTGCAAGAATTTGTTGGTGTCACAAAATGGTATTTCCGCGATGCTAATTGGTCGCCAGATTTTCCAACGGCAGCACGTGATGCAACTCAATTGTTGCGACAAGAAATTGGTCATGTAGGAGAACCGGTTCCCGAAATTCATGGCGTATTTGGATTTACACCAACGTTTGGTTCGCGTTTACTCGAGATTACTGGTCCGATTACGGTTCAGGGTGAAACGTTTACGGCGGAGAATTTGGCAATGAAGTTGGAGTTTGAAGTGGAGTACGGATATGTCGAGGAAGGTATTGATTTTACAGAACGAAAAGCGATCGTCGGGGAGTTGGTAGATGCGTTAGTTGATCGTTTGATGCACTTGCCCTTGAGCGAGTACGCTGTTTTATTTAGTGCGTTCGAAGAGGGGTTTGAGCAGAAGGAATTGGCTTTGTATTCGATGGATGTTCAAACTCAAGCTGTTTTTGCGGATGCTGGGTGGGCTGCGAGTGTTGCGAATCCGCCGAAGGAAGATGTGTTGCTTGTGGTCGATGCGAACATGGCTGCACTTAAATCAGATCCGGCGGTTGATCGGTCGATTGCCTATTCTGTTGAAAAAATTAATGGAGAATACATTGCAACGACTGCAATTACGTATACACATAACGGAGTGTTTGATCAGTTTACGACACGATACCGAACGTACACACGTGTGTACGCGCCACTCGGTAGTCGATTTATTTCGCTTGATGGATCGATGCAGAACGATCGGTTGAGTAATCCGTCGTTACTTCCGGACGAAGTCACGATTGCGGATGATTTAGGAATGACTAGTTTTGGTGCGTTTATTTCTATCGAACCAGGTGCTCAAGGAACGCTTACGTTTAGTTATGCGTTGCCGGATTCGGTGGTGGAGTTGATCGAGTCTCGGGCTTATGTTTTGCGCGTGTTTAAGCAGCTTGGAGCTAAAAATCATACGTTGACATTGGACCTAAATTTTGATAAAAATATTAGAACAGCGACACCTCCCGAAGACCGATCTCAGTTTGGGGATGATCGGTATGTGAAGACGATTGAACTTGATAGCGACGAACGGGTGATCGTTTCCTTTTAACTGATTTGGTAGTAACGCGCGTGTATGTTTTCAAAGAAGATCGGTATTGATCTTGGTACGACAACAGTTTTGGTGTATTTGCCGAAGCGAGGCATTGTGATTCACGAACCTTCGGTGGTGGCTATTTCGAAAATTGATAAAAAAGTATTGGCGGTTGGAAAAGAAGCGAAGGACATGCTTGGTCGAACGCCAGATACTATTATTGCGCAGCGTCCATTGAAGGATGGGGTGATTGCCGACTATAAAACAACCGAAGCGATGCTTCGTTATTTTATTAACAAAGCACTTGGAGGGATGCGTCTTTTTCGTCCAGAAGTGATGGTGGCGGTTCCTGGTGGAATTACTTCTACAGAACGACGCGCGGTTATCGATGCGACGCTTTCGGCGGGTGCAAAGGCAGCATACATCGTGAAGCAGCCCTTAGTTGCGGCGATTGGGGCGAATATTCCGATTGGAAGTCCTTCGGGGCACATGATTGTGGAGATTGGCGGAGGAACGACCGAAATGGCTGTTATTTCGCTTGGAGGAATCGTGGCGAGTGATTCTGTTCGAATCGGTGGCGTAAAGTTTGACGCAGCGATTATGGAGCACATTCGTCGTACCTATAACCTGGCGATTGGTGAGCGAACTGCAGAAGAAATCAAGATTCAGGTGGGAAGCGCGATGTATTTGGAAGATAAGTTGAGTATGGAAGTGAAGGGTCGCGACATGATTACTGGGTTGCCGAAAATTATTGAGGTGACGTCGGACGATGTGACTGAGGCAATTCATTCGTTGCTCGAAGGAATGATTGCGACATTGAAAGAAGTTTTGTACAAGACGCCGCCTGAACTTTCGGCGGATGTTATGGATAAGGGAATTGTGATTTCTGGTGGAAGCAGTCAGTTGCGTAATTTGGATCGGTTGATTTCGGAAGCGACGGGAGTGCCAACGTATTTGGCAGAAGAACCGCAAATGGCCGTTGCGCGTGGAACAGGGTTGGCGCTCGAAAATTTGGAGGCTTACAAGCGAAGTGTGTTTACAAAATAATATGCGCGTGTACGGAATTGATGCGAATGCGCTTACACTTCCACGCTGGACCGGAACAGAGCGTTATGTTTTTGAGTTGTTAAAAGAGTTGATGAAGTTGCCACTTGCGGTTGATGAACGTATTCGATTGTATGCGGCGCGTGAATTACCTGAATTAGGAGTGTTGCCTTCGGGATGGGAATTGAAGGTGGTGCAATGGCCGCTTGGAAAGGGATGGACACATGGCGGGTTGAGTGCGGAATTAGTTTTGCATCCGCCTGATGTGTTTTTTTCGCCTGCGCACGAAATTCCTGTCCTTCAGCGTGCGGGGCGTATTGTCGCGACTGTTCACGATGTAGCATTTCGCCGTTTGGCTGAGGTGTACGACCAGGGAAATGTGCGTCGACAAGAATGGGCGATCGGTCGTGTTGCGCGTGTAGCGGATGCCGTCATTGCCGTGTCGCAGATGACGGCAGATGATTTGCAGGAGTTGTATTTGATTGATTCGGTGCGTATCTCGGTAGTGCATCATGGTGTGCATCCGGTTTCTGAGCTTGTTGATTTGTCATCGGTTTTGAGTGAATTCGGACTTCAGCCTAGGAATTATTTTTTGTTTATTGGACGATTAGAGAAGAAGAAAAACGTGGCTACGTTGGTGCGTGCATTTGATGCGTGGAAGCAGGCAAGTGGTGCGGATACGAAATTAGTTTTATGTGGTGCGTTTGGATTTGGTGAAGAAGAAATTCGTAGCGCGATTGATCAGTCAGCATTTGCTTCTGATGTGTTGTTGCCTGGATTTATTTCTGAAGAGCAAAAATATGCATTGCTCTCGCAGGCGCTTGCGTATACGTTGCCGAGTTATTATGAAGGTTTTGGTATGCCGGTGCTCGAGGCGATGGTTGTTGGTGCGCCAGTGATTGCTTCCGATATTCCTGTCATGCATGAAGT
Organism: uncultured Gammaproteobacteria bacterium; assembly: GCA_964569575.1. Taxonomy (GTDB): domain Bacteria; phylum Patescibacteriota; class Patescibacteriia; order UBA9934; family UBA9934; genus JAQCKO01. The sequence continues at coordinate 68,934 of CAZMTL010000005.1, forward strand.
CTGTGATGATGCGGCCTTGTACGCGGATCCGAATTTGGTAGATGCATGGGTTCGGGCGTTTGATGTAGTGAAGAGTGATTTGGATGTGCGTGAGAAGTTGGTGCATGACGGATTTGCTCGGGCAAAACAATTTACGTGGAATTCTACGGCAAAGAAAACATTGGAAGTGTTAAGGCATGTGTAGTGTATGGAGATTTTGAAGAAGGATTTGGTTAAAGTTGGATTCTCGGAAAATGAAGCAGAGGTGTATTTGGCGTTGCTCGAGCGTTCGGATGTGACGGCGGGAGAAGTTTCGCGTGTGGTGAGCTGTCCTCGCGCGACGGTGTATACGGTGCTTGAACAGCTTGGGAAGAAAGGCGTTGTTTTGCGATTGCGACGAGGGGAGGAGCGGGTGTATCGAGCGGAACATCCTTCCTACATTCACAACTTGCTCGAAGTGCAACGGTTGGATTTGGAAGGGAAGATGGATTTTGCTCAACGGTTGATTCCTCGCTTAACGCCATTCTTTAACGATCGTGGAGAAAAGCCGAGTGTGCGTTATTTTGAAGGGTTGAAAGGATTACGTGCGCTGCAACAAGAGCACGCGCAATTTACTGGCGATATTATTCAAATTGTTGCGTATGATTTGTTTTCGCTGCTTCATGATCCGCAAATGACAAAGGAGTATACACAGCATCTTGTTGAAGAGCGTCAGCAGATTCGTGCGATTATTTTGACGGAGAAAAAGTGTGACGAAGATTTTGTGAAGCAGTTTGGTCTCGGAATGCAGGCGGTTTGTCTTTCGAAGGATGTGTTGAATTTTGAAGGAGAGATGACGGTGGTGGGGGAAGATAAGTTGGTGTTGTTTTCGTATTCCACCAGCATCATGGCGGTGGAAATTACTTCAAAATCTGTTGCTGGAACCGCGCGCGCCGTTTTGGAGCTTGCTTGGCGCGAAGCGAATCGTTTAGCGGGGAAGGCGTTATAGGTTGGATAGGATTTATAACATTTCGCAAAGCAAAAACCGACCGTCGCCACGATGTGACTTGGGTCGGTTCGTCTCCGCGCGCAGTTGGCGTGCGAAGGTGTTGCGTTACGCTTCCGCGATCTCGGCTTTGCCGGGCGGGAGCTTGAGGTAGAAGCTGTTGTTGCTCAGATCGACTTCGTCGCCGAGCGTGAGCTTCTCGTTCTGCCCACGGTTGGTCTTCTTGGTCTCGATGACGCACTGCGACTTCGCTTCGCGCTTCACCCGCCACTCCTCTCGGAGTTCGTTCGTGAAGTGTCTTCCGAGGCCGACTCCGAAGTACCCGGTCCAGTACTCGAAGTATTCCAGTTCGGTGATGAGCTCCTTGCGCTGCCTCGCCGTCTGGACCAGGAGGTGGTGGATCCGCGTCACGCTTTCGCGTACGGTCTCCACCTGACCGGATTGTGTGAAGGTGAGCGGGGCGCAATCGCCCTTGCTCGCCTTCCGCACGGCAGCGGCGGTGCGCTCGAGCAGGCAGTTGATGCCGCCGTGCTGGTCGAGCGCGGAGCGCTCGTAGCTGCAGAGCGACGCCTGAAGGAAAGCGATCTTGCGATCGGCCTCCTTCCAGTCTTGCTCGAAGAGCTCTTCGAGCTCGTTGAGCCAGCACTTCCCTTCGAGCGAGTTGAATCGGCTGAAGGTGTTTCGGGTGAGGTCGCGCACTCGCGCCAGCTCCTCGAAGTTGAGGTTGTAGTGGTGGCCGGCGATGCGGGCGTTCTGGTTCTGGGACATGCGTCCTCCTATGATGGGCAGATGTTACGTGATGCAACGAATCGGCCCTCATCTTGTTGCTTCATAGGGAATGAAGAAATGAGATGAGGGCCGTTTACCATCTTGCTGGAGAAGCGCCCGTTCCGGGGACCGGTGAAGTAAGTGATGACCGAGGTCATGTAACTTCGTGATGTTCGGGTATGTGCATCGAGTCAGGCGAACCCGAGTCATTGCACTTGAACATCGTGACTTCAAGAGTCAGTAAAATTCCTCCTCTTAAAAGCGCATTCTCTCCTCCAGAAAGATGGTGTCCATCGTTAAATGAACGTTGTACAATAGCAGATTTTTGGGGTTTTGTCAAGGCAAGATGCGATAAATTTGGCTAATTTTGGATGTGAATTTAGGGTTATGTTTTTTGGGGTTTGGGTGGATTTTGAGATAGGAAGGCGGGAGGTTGAGCGCCTTTTTTCGTCATCCCGGACTTAATCTCCGGCGCTAAAGGCCGCGCAGGCTGGGATCCATCGACTCTCGCAAGCGCTCCCCCTCCTTTTCAAGGAGGAGTTAGGGGTGGTTACGCGTGTCACATCAAATAAAAAAAAACCGCGACTCCGTCCCTACACCCTCTCCTCCTACCCCCTAATCCCACTGTGCTATCATTCATTTTGTATGCAGCAGTATTTTTCGCAGATTATTGGACACGAACGGCAGGTGGGGTATTTGAAGACGTTGCTTGAAAAGCAGTCGTTTTCGCATGCGTATGTGTTTAGTGGTATGGCTGGGTTGCAGAAGCGGGAAGTGGCGGTTGAGTTTTTGAAGGCGATTTTGGGAAATGATTCCGCACTTGAAGCGCAGGCGGAAGCGGTTGTGGTCGATTTTGAGTTGGATAAAAAAACAGGCGAGTTGAAACGATCTGTTTCTGTTGAGCAGATTCGTTCGATGCGCGAACGATTGCAGTTGAGTTCTTTTTCGGACGGTTTTCGAGTGGCGTTTATTCCGCATGCGGATCGTATGACGACTACGGCGCAAAATGCGTTGTTGAAAACGTTGGAAGAGCCTCGTAAGAAAACGGTGATCGTACTGGTGGTGGAAGATGTGAATCGATTGTTGCCGACGATTTTGTCGCGTTCGGTGTTGGTTCGGTTTGATCGTGTGTCGCGTGCGCAGACCGAGGCGTATTTAAAAAAGCAGGGTGTGAGTGATGTTGATGCGCGGTTTTTCGCTGTGTGCGCTGAAGGGGCGCCGAAGTTGGCGTTGCAGTATGCTCAAAATTCTTCGCTTCGATTGGAGTTGGAAGATGCTGATCGATTTTTTACTCAACACTCGTTCGCTCAAGTTATGCAGGAGGTGGAGCGGGTGGCGAAGTCTGTTTCGCGCGACGAAGCGTTGCGGTATCTTTCGCTTTTGCGAAGAGCGGCGCATGATTTGTTCCTGCGGTCTGTTGGATGTGGGGATTTAGCTGCGGCTGATTCTGCTTCTACTCAACGTTCTCCGGAAAGCTATACACAAGTACTCGAAGCGATAGAAGAATCTTTTTCTCATTTGCAGTATAATGGTTCACAAAGCCTCGCGCTTGAACATATTGCTTTTGCATCACATTCGTATGAAAAAACATCTTCTACTTCTTTCACTTAGTGCCTTGGTTTTGGTTGGGCAAGGTTGTCTGCCTTTTCAAAATTCGAGTACAGCTTCAAACGATGGTGGTTTGTGGCAAACAACAAATGATGGCCGTGATTGGGCTCAACTTTCTACATTTCCCCAAGCAAGCGGTGTTGGTTCGATTGGGGGCGTGAGTGTAAATGACATCGAAATCGATCCTCGTGATGCGAGCGTGTATTATCTTGCGACGGCGCAGAACGGATTGTTCTATACCTACGACAATGGTTCTACATGGCAGCGACCGAAGGCCGAGAATGTACGTTCTGGGGCGATTTTGGAAGTAGAGGTTGATCCGCGAAATGTGTGTATGGTGTATGCGCTTACACCAAAGACGGTGTTGAAGTCGGTTGATTGTGCGCGTTCGTTTGAACAGGTGTTTGTGGAGGCGCGTGAAGATCAAATTTTGACGACGTTTGTTATTGATTGGTTTAATCCGGATATTTTCTGGATGGGAACTTCGGGCGGTGAAGTGTTGCGTTCGCAGGATGGAGCCCGGAACTGGACGATGATGCATGATGCGAAAAATCCAATTATCGATTTGGCGCTTGGAAATTCGGATAGCCGTTTAGTATTGGTTGGAACAAGAACAAAAGGATTGTTGCGACGAAATCCCGAAACAGGCGAATTTGTTTCGTATGAACGCATTTTGAGTGATTATTCACAATCTCGAAACGTGCGAGGATTTGCTCAGACGGCAAATGGTTCGACTATTTTGATGAATACGGATTACGGCATTTTTTCTTCGGCAGACAAGGGTGAAAATTGGACGCCGTTGAATTTGATTACTCCTCCAAAGGATTTGGATATTTGGTCAATTGCGATTGATCCTAAGGATGATAACGTGATTTATTACGTTTCAGATTCTACATTCCACGTGACTCGGTCTGGTGGAGAAGCTTGGTCGAGCAGTCGACTTCCTTCGACTCGAACGGTGACGGCGTTGCAGGTTCATCCCGAAAATACAAGTGTTGTCATTGCTGGATTTACTCCGCTCGAAGATTGACGTTTCGTCCATTTTTCGGTACTCTCAGCTGGAATTAATTGATTTTTTATGCCGTACGCACAAGCAGCTAAAGCAGATTTTCAGAAGGTGATTGATCATCTTTCTTCGGAACTAAATACCATTCGAACAGGTCGCGCGACGCCGGCTATTTTAGAAACGGTGCAGGTGGAAAGTTATGGCTCGTTTCAACCGGTGAAAGCGGTTGCATCTATTTCGATTCCAGATGCAAAGACTTTGATGATCGAACCGTGGGATCCGAGCATGTTGAAGCATATCGAAACTGCGATTATGAAATCGGACGTTGGGATTACGCCGAACGTAGATGGAAAGGTGATTCGGTTGATTATGCCTGCGATGACTGATGAATCACGACAGCGCATGGTAAAGTTGATGAAAGAAAAATTAGAAGATGCGCGTGTTGCGGTGCGACGTGTGCGTGAAGAATTGAAAAAGACGATCGAAAAAGAAGCGGGAAGTGATGATGAAAAACGATCGGAACTCGCGAGTCTTGAAACTACGGTTAAGGAATGGACGGGGAAGGTTGAAGAAATGGGAAAGAAGAAGGAACAGGAAATTACGACGATCTAGTTTTTTCGATTGTTGGCGTTGATGCGGTTGTGTGGTCGAAATGGGGATTTGATAGTTTATCTATTTTGTATGAAAGAACCAGTAAGCATGGAGAAGATTGTTCAGCTCGCGAAAAGCCGGGGATTTATTTTTCCTGGTTCTGATATTTATGGCGGACTGGCAAATAGTTGGGATTACGGTCCACTTGGGGCGCAGATGAAGATGAATATTAAGCGCGATTGGTGGAAGCGTGTGGTTGAGTCTCGACCTGACATGGTGGGACTTGATGGGGCTATTTTGATGAATCCAAAGGTGTGGGAAGCGAGCGGTCACGTTGGTGGGTTTACGGATCCGTTAGTGGAAGATAAGAAGACGCATAAGCGTTACCGAGCGGATCATTTGATTGAAGCGGCTGTTCCGGGTGTGAGTGCGGATGGGTTGAAACTAGATCAGTTGAACGCGCTTATTAAAGAACATGGAATTAAAAGTCCGGATGGAAACGAGCTTACAGAAGTGAAGACGTTTAATTTGATGTTCGAAACAGGAATTGGAAAAACCGAAGGTGAAAAGTCAATTGTGTACTTGCGACCAGAAACAGCGCAGGCGATTTTTGTGAACTTCAAAAATGTTCTCGAGACTTCGCGTAAGCGATTGCCGTTTGGAATTGCGCAGATTGGTAAGGCATTTAGAAACGAAATTACGCCTGGAAACTTCACCTTCCGAACGCTCGAATTCGAGCAAATGGAAATTGAATATTTTGTTGAAGAAGACGGGTGGGAGGCGGCGTTTGAATCTTGGAAGGAATGGATGCTTGCTTGGGCGGATTCGCTTGGTATTGATGTGGCGCGTTTGCACGTGGTTGATATTGAAAAAGAAAAACTGGCGCACTACTCGAAGCGTACGATTGATTTGGAATTTGCGTGGCCATTTGGTCAGAAGGAGTTGTGGGGATTGGCATATCGAACGGATTTTGATTTGAAACAGCACGCAGAACATTCTGGGCAAACGCTTGAGTACACGGATCCGAACGACAATAAGCGAAAGATTGTTCCGCATGTGATTGAACCTTCGATGGGAGTAGATCGTACGTTGCTCGCTGTGCTGCTTAGCGCCTATGAAGAAGAGCAAGTTGCCGAAGGTGATGCTCGTGTTGTATTGCGCTTGAAAGAACATCTTGCTCCGTACCAAATTGCCGTGTTGCCACTTTCGAAAAAGGATGAATTGAAAGCGGTGGCGGACCCGTTGTTTGCAAATTTGGGTGCGAAATATCGTGTTGATTATGATGAAACGCAATCGATCGGAAAGCGTTACCGACGACAGGATGAAATTGGGACGCCGTATTGCATTACCGTTGACTTTGATTCACTGGAAGACGGTGCGGTAACGGTGCGTGATCGCGATAGTATGAAGCAAGAACGTATTAAGATCGCGGAATTGGATGCGTATTTTGCGGAGAAGTTAACGAAGTAAAACCAAATAGGTCCTGTAGGACGGAAGCGACCTATGGGACCTATATTCATTATGAAAGCAAAAAAATTATCGAATGGGATGCGGTATCACTTGGTTCCTTTTTCTGGGACCGAGGCGGTGACGGTTTTGGTTCTTACAAAAGTTGGTTCACGAAATGAACCTAACGAAGTGTGGGGAGGTTCGCATTTTATCGAGCATTTGATGTTTAAAGGAACCGAACGTCGTCCGAATACGGTGGATATTTCGAAGCCGCTTGATCGTTATGGCGCGCAGTATAATGCGTACACGGGGAAGGATTTGACTGGCTACTATGTAAAAATTGATGGTGAGCAGTTCGACCTTGCGGTGGATTTGTTGCACGACATGGTGTTTCATTCGTTGTTTGACGAAAAAGAAATGGATCGTGAACGGCGGGTGATTATTGAAGAGATTAAGATGTACGAAGAAAATCCAATCATGCATTTGGAAGACATGTTGGAACAGTGCATGTTTGAAGGAAATACGCTTGGGAAAGAAATCGCTGGTACGCCTGCGAGTATGTTGAGCATGAAGCGTGAAGATGTGTTGAAATATCGAGATACGTTTTATGTTCCTTCGGAAATGGTGGTTGTGATTGCTGGGAAGGTTCCGGAACATGCGGAAGCGTTGCTTGAAAAAACGTTTGGGCAAGTGAAGTCGGATTCAGTTCCTCCTGCGTTTGTGCCGTTTGGTGAGTATGAAGAGCGTGAAGTGCCGCGTGTGAAAATTCAAGAAAAGCCCCTCGAGCAGATTCAGCTTGCGTTTGGGTTTCCGATGGTTGGCAAAGGACATGACGATGTTCCGGCGATTAATTTGCTTGCGAATATTTTAGGTGGAGCTATGAGTTCTCGATTGTTTATTGAAGTACGGGAACGACGTGGACTTTGTTACAGCGTGAGCGCTTCGGCGGATGCGTACGAAGATATTGGCGTTTTTCAAATTCGTGCCGGATTGGACGCTTCACGATTGAAGGAAGCTTCCGAAACTATTTTGACCGAATTGCAAAAAATTCAAGATTCGGGAGTGACGGATGAAGAGTTGGAAGTTGCAAAAGACAATGTAAAGGGTGGGATGAAATTGCGTTTCGAAAATTCTTCTAATCGTGCCGAATTTTATGGTCGGCAAGAATTGTTTTTTGGAGAAGTGAAGACGTTGGAAGAGTATTTGGAAAAATATGACGCTGTTGCCAAGGCCGATATTCAACGAGTGGCAAAACAGATTTTGAATGTGAAGAAAATGTCGGTAGCAGCCATTGGTCCTTATGCAAATGAAACTGTTTTGCTCGAGCAGATGGGCATGGTAAAGTAGGTGTAGGAACAAGGGGTAGGGATTAAGGAGAAGGGTTTTTCTGAGAAGACCTCTCCCGATCTCCCCTTAGTAAGGAGAGAAATCGGCTTGAGTTCACGAAGGACGGATTGAGTAGATTGAAATTATATGAAATACATCATCGGAAACTGGAAAATGAACTTGGGCATTCGCGAAAGCGTGGCGCTTGCGCGGGGTGTGTTGCAAGAATTGCGCGGCGTTGAACACGCGCCTCAGGTTGTTGTTTGTCCTCCATTTACGGCGATGAGTGAAGTGCGAAAGGTTTTTTTGCGAAGTCGTTTGGCGATGGGGGCGCAGAATTGTGGATTTGATCGCTCGGGTGCCTATACTGGAGAAATTTCGGTGGCGATGTTGGAAGATCTTGCTTGTGAATATGTGTTGCTCGGTCATTCCGAACGCCGACATGTGTTTGCGGAGCCCGAAGATATTATTCGAAAAAAAATGGCGACGGCGTATGAATCGAAATTGATTCCTGTGTTGTGCGTTGGTGAAACGGAAGCTGAGCGCGGCGAACGTGGAAAAGAATATGTTCTTGGTCAATTAGCGTCGGCGCTCGAAGGTGTGCGCGCCGAGCGGAATAAACCGGTGATTGTTGCGTACGAACCTGTTTGGGCAATCGGAACTGGTGAAGCGGCGTCGGTGGCGGATGTGATCGAGATGCACGCCTTTATTCGTGCTGAAGCGATACGTTTGACGCATGCGGAAGAAGAAGGTGTTGTTGTGTTGTATGGCGGTTCGGTGAGTGAAGAAAATGCGTACCAGCTTCTTCGCGAACCTGAAGTAGATGGATTGTTGGTTGGTGGCGCGAGTATTAAATTGCAAACGTTTAAAGGTATTCTGCGAGCAGGGATCGAGGTTGCTGAAGCGCAGAAATAAGTATGACAGCTATTATTATCGTCATTATCATTTTGGTACTTGGACTAGGATTGTTGCTTTGGATTTTTTTCAAAAAACTTCCTCAGTTGCGCATGTTGGACCCGGATTCACTCAAAGACGCAAAAGCGAAAAAGTTGAAGTACGACATTATGCGCCAACGCGTTGAACGCGCGAGTAGTAAGCAGCTAGAAGGTTTTCAAAAATATGTTCTTCAACCAATCGGAAAAGGGTTGCAAGGAGTTGTTCGCCGCGTTGCTGGAAAGTTAACCGCGGTTGAGCGTTCGTACCAGGAGAAGCGTTTGAAGAGCGGGGAAGTGACAATGGATAAGGCGGAATTAGATGCGATGGTAGATGAAGGGAAGAAGCTGTTGAAAGAAGAAGAATACGATCGCGCAGAAAAACGGTTTATTGAAGTGATTAGTCACGACGCGAAAAATGTTCGCGCGTACGAATATCTTGGTCGGTTGTATCAGTATAAAAAAGATTTAGCGCTTGCAAAGCAAACATTTCAATTTCTTCAAAAACTGTCTCCAGACGACGCTAGTGTGATTGCGAGTTTGGGTGAAGTAGAAGAAGCGAGTGGCAACATGGATAAAGCGTTGAAGCACTATCAGAAAGCCGTAGATCTTTCCCCAAAAAATCCAAAGTATCTAGATTTTTTAATTGATTCATTGCTCGAAAAACAAGACATTGTTGATGCTCAGGAAAAAATCGCACAATTACGTGAAGCAAATCCAGAGAATAAAAAGATTGAAGAATTTGAAGAACGGTTGAGTGAATTGAAGAAGATGTTGGTGAAAGGGAAGATTTCGAAAAAGAAGAAGGAGGATCAGGGGTAAATTGGATGCATGCTTGTATGGATATCTCATCGACTCATGCAAAATTAATGCAGATTATTTGTTAACTTTTCTAACTGATGTATTATAGAAATATATGGAATCTTCGCGTCCCAAAAAATATATTTCCGCAGAGAATGTAGCTCGTTGGTTTATTTGTAGAGCGGATAAGGAATTTGTAGACGAGAGTATGCCCGAAGGTATTACTAATTTAAAATTACAAAAGCTGTTATATTTTGCACAAGCTGTGTTTTTATCTGTAAAGAAAGATAAGCTTTTTGAAGACGAGATAGAGGCGTGGCCATACGGTCCAGTTGTTCCAGCGGTTTACCGAAAATATAAGTCATTTGCCAATCAAGTTATTGAAGAGAAGAATTGTCAGTTTGGCGACATTGAAGGTGATAGCAAAGCTTTACTTGAAGATATATGGAGTGTATATGGAAAGTATTCTGCTCATGAATTAGTAAATATTACACATAGCCATTTACCCTGGAGAGTTGCGGTAGAAAGTAATTCAACAAAGGTTATTTCGGTTGAATCTTTAAGGGAGTATTATGACAGTTATTATAAATTGAGCTGACATGTCACTTTCACGGCGAGAGCGTTTACAGGAACCTGATGCTCATTATTTAGAGAATTTTGTACGGTTCAGTTTTTCATTTTGTGATCTTAAAGATTACTGCATAACCAAATTAAGTAAGAGTGAATTAGAAAATTTTTATAAGCGGATGGGGCATTTCGAAAAAATGACTTGGAAACAGGTTATTGCTCTTTCGCGTGAGAAAGGTATGTCGATTGAGAAGAAGACCGATGCGGTACATCTTTTATTGAGCTCGATGATATCCGTATCTGATACATTTGCTCATTTTCGTGTAAATGGTGTTCGTACACCGTTTAGAGTTTTTGTGGCTAGAAGCAAGGACCTTGCTTATATTTTGAAAATTGATTCGAAAGGTAGCATGCATCACTAACGGTTGCGTGATTTAAAGTTATGTTTTACGAGATTTAATATTTTATTAGTGGTTGAATAAATTAAATGATTTATCAATAATGATTGGGCAAGGTTGTGCTATTTTTGTTTGTCCGAATCCGCGGTAATCGTAAAATTTTTTTTGTATATCGTGTCCTAATTTATCCCAGTACTCTTCGTTTATTACAAGATTTTCGCAATAATTTGTAATTATGTTTGAAATTATAATTTCTTTATCTTTCTCGGTCATTTGATTTATTTGCGCTAAACTCTCGAATGATTCTTGATGCTCTTTTCGATACGATAATAATATCAAAGTTTTACCTGACTGAGGAAACATTGTTAAATACATCATTTTTGGTACATTTGTATCTAGAATTAGATTATTGATAATCTCATTATTTATTCCTCTTTCTAGTTTGAATTGAGAGGATACCGCTATAGGTATTTCGTATTTTATTTCAATGGTTAATGTACGGATTTTCCAGAATCTTTGTTTGTTATAATTTATTGAGAATCGTGTTCTGTCTTGGCGGATTTCTTGCGTTCCTATTTCAAAATTTTCTATGTAAAATTTCATGAATTCTTTTCCTTCATGATTTAGTTCGCCTCTGTTTAGTATTGTTCGGAGATTTATATTTGTAGATGTGCGGATATTGAATTCTCGTGCACATGCCCTCATTGCAAATAAAAATTCCTGCTCTAAGTTGTTAGGTGTATAATTTAGTGTATCTATTTTTGTATAGACCGTATTATCATGTTCTGCGCACATACCAGGAAAAATTGATGCTTTTTTATTGATCCCAGAGCGTGTCATTTGCGCGATGCCATTTTTGTGCTGACCTGGATTAAAATATAGAACATGTCCGTCGGTAGAAATTTTTTTGAGTATTTTACCTTTGGATATGGAGTGTGCTTTAATGCCTTGTTTTTTGCAGTCATGCAAGAAACAGGATGAGCTTTGCTCTTCAGATTGTTTTCTGAATTTATTAAATAGTCCCTGGTTACTCATATATGCAGATCATATCTTTGTTTTATCAGGTCGCCAAATGGCTGTAATGTTATATTTGGGATTAAGGGCTTAGATTTTTCTTGCCTTGCGCCTCTTTTTCCTTTATTATCCCTCTCTATGCTTACCCCAGCTATTGGAACGTGGAGTTCGTACGAATTAATTGATAGCGGAAATCGAGAAAAACTCGAGCGTTTTGATAATGCTGTGGTGATTCGGCCCGAACCGCTTGCTCTTTGGGCGCCAGCGGATGCGAAGAATTGGTCTCGGGCGCAGGCTCGGTATGCGCAAAAAGGGGAAGAAGGAGGTTGGGAAGTGAAGCAGTCGCTTCCGAAATCTTGGAAGTTGAATTGGCAGTCGTTGTCGTTTAATCTTTATACGACGTCGTTTAAACACTTAGGAGTTTTTCCGGAACAAGCGGCTAATTGGCAGTGGATTTTGGATACTGTAAAGAAAGACCAGAAGGTGTTGAATTTGTTTGGATACACTGGTGGCGCGACATTGGCGGCTGCGGCGGCTGGAGCGGCGGTGGTGCATGTGGATGCAAGTAAGCCTTCGGTTGCGCGGGCGCGGCAGAATGCTGAGTTGTCGGGATTGAAAGATGCGCCGATTCGGTGGATTGAAGACGACGCGATGAAGTTTGTGGCACGCGAAATTAGACGCGAGAATGTGTACGATGCAATTTTTTTGGACCCGCCTGCATTTGGTCGCGGGCCGAAGGGAGAGATTTGGAAGTTTGAAGAACATACGTTCGAGTTATTGAAAATGATTCGTTCGATTTTGGCGCCGAATGGGAAATTGATTTTGAATGCTTACTCGCTTGGTTACCCAGCCGTTTCGGTGGAGCAGATGGTGAAGTGTGTGTTTCCTTCCGCGAAAACTGAATGCGTGGAATTGGTTTTGAAAGAATCGACTGAACGTGGATTTCATTTGCCTGCCGGAATCGCTATTCGAACGCAACTGTAATATGAAGATTTTTTACGAAGACAATCATGTTATTGTTGTCGAAAAACCACACGGCGTGTTGGTGCAGGCGGACGAAAATGATGATCGTTCGTTGTTGGAAGATGTGAAGGCGTTTATTAAAGAGCGTGATCACAAGCCAGGAAAAGTGTTTCTCGCCCTCGTTCATCGACTCGATCGCCCGGTTGGTGGGGTGATTTTGTTTGGGAAGACAACGAAGGGAGCGTCTAGAATTTCTGCACAATTTCGAGAACGGACAATTCAGAAAACCTATGTCGCTTTGGTAGAAGGAGTTCCAGAGAGGGAGAAGGGTGAGGTGAATCAATGGCTATTAAAAGATAAACGGAATAATTTGGTTGAAGAAGTACGGAAGGGAACGTCGGATGCAAAGTTGGCGGAATTGCGTTACGAAGTGGTTGATTCGTTTGAGCAGAACGGATCTGTGTGTTCGTTGGTACGCATTTGGCCAAAGACTGGTCGTCCGCACCAGATTCGTGTTGCTATGAAAACACTCGGAACACCGAATGAGGGTTATAAAAAAAACGGTGCAAGAAAATCGTATCCGCGCTGTATTGCAAAGTGGACAAGTGGATTGGCGTTTAATCAGGCTGTGACGAAAGAGCGAATTGAAGTGAAGTCGGATCCGGATTGGTTGAAGAAGGGGCGTCGATAAATAAAAAAAACATCAGGGATTGCCTGATGTTTTTTTCATTGTATTCTGGAGCCACGATCGGGAATTGAACCCGAGACCTCGTCCTTACCATGGACGCGCTCTACCAACTGAGCTATCGCGGCCCGATGCGTTTAAATGAGCGTCTGCAGCGTTGGCGTTGCGGTGCTCGACGCCGTACTTGTCAGTACGGCTTACTTCGCTCCTCACGCCGCCACTGCATCCATCTCATTTAAACGCATCGGGCCCTGAGTGCAGTGCTTGCGCGGTGTTACTATTGGTAATTGATGCGCTGTGTTTGTTGGTTTGCGAGGGTAAAATAGCAATTTTTTTAGGGGGAGTCAATTTTGGGAGTTAAATGAAGAAGCCCACGCCAACCGAGGGAGGTTGGCGTGGGCGAGGGGTGTCGGATCAAGTCGACGCGTTGGCATCGATCAGTTCCTGCACTTGTTTGACCACGTACTCGGGCACGCGCATGCCGAGCATCAGGTCGAGTTCGGACAGGACTTCCTTGATCTGACGAAGGGTCTTGGGTCCGATACCGACTGACTTTCCGAGTTCGGACTGAGACCTCAGTACCAGATCGATGATGTACCTGTTTTGGCGACGGAGCGCGTTGAGCGTCCTGCTGTCGAGATCCTTCAGGCTGTCGATCGGCTTCGCGAGATTCGTGAGCCGCTCCTCCCAGCTGTAGCGCGTGTAGGCGCACATCGGGCGCTCGAGCCTCATCTCCTCGATCAGCCTTTCTTGGCGCTTGACCCGACCCCGAGCTTCTTCGAGCAATGTGAGCTTTTCAGTGAGCTCCTCGAAGAGCGCGGTTATCACAGAGTTGGTTCGGTGCCTGTTTTGGAGGTCTTTCAGCTCCTCTGCGAAGCGTTTCACGTACCCTTCGGGTACGTTCAGTGCAACGGCAACGATGTCGATCGCCACTCCCTGCGACAGGAGTTGGAACGCTTTGCCCTGCTGTTCGGGCGTGAGGGACTCGGGGTTTTTGGACATGGTATCCTCCTGGTAATTGAGTGAATCGCTTTATAGGCGA
>CAZMTL010000006.1:0-2749 GCA_964569575.1 uncultured Gammaproteobacteria bacterium
ATTTATACTTATATGAATCGAATCGAATCTAAAATAAACAATAAACACAATATTCTTCGTTACGTTCCTATTTTATATTGGCATTTTAAATATTCTCAAGTGTTATCTCATTTGTTTATGTTTTCAATTTAGCAATAAAACTAGGCTCTTCGATCTAAACTAATTTTTATTCTTCTTCTAAATGCACTTTTTCGACTTAATACCCAAAGAGAATTGGTTAAAACGCGAAATTGAAAAAATATCTTATAAGAATATTTGAGCCAAAAGAATTACAAATATTTTATTACGCCGCATATCCAGCAGAAGGAACAAGAGAATACGATCTAAAGACGAAGCACGATTTTTTCACATTCTTAAAAAAGGGTTTGAATTTTACAGTAAGAAAGAAGCCGCTAAAGCGAATAAAAATTCACACAGAAATTGGGGATGGAATTAAAGAAAAAGGCGATATGGATGTAGAAATAACCATAGACGCCGTAAGAAACATGAACAATTTTGATACGATGGTTCTGTTCTCGGGCGATTCAGATTTTTTAGCGTTAATTAGGAGTGTAAGAAATGCAGGAAAAAAAGCTTATATATTTTCTTCGATGAACAATATTTCGATGGAATTAAAGACGGGAGGAGATGGATATGTAGACGTATTGAAAATAGATGATGATATTTGGGGAAGAAAATTAAAATACCGTAACGAAAAATAAAGTGGCCCTCCTTGCGGAAGACCACTCTTGGATGTAGTGCCCTAGCAGTTTTATGGAAAAACCACTAGATAAGTAAACGATAGCAACTTACATCCAAGAAGTCAACGAAATGAACGGTGCTAGGTACTTAAAAACCTCCGCAAAATAGCGGAGGTTTTTGTATACAAAAAGTAGTCATCAACAACTCCGTGCACAGACGGTGGATAAAACTTGTATCCAGCCAAAGATTAGCCAACAAATCCGCTTGCAAATCAGCCCTTTTCCCGTACAATGGATGTAATTAACATGTCGTTATGGAAATGAAACCCACAGAAAAACAGTCCGCTGATATTCACAACCAAAATCTTCAAAAACTGCGGGAGGTTTTTCCTCAATTTGTAAAAGACGGTGAGGTTGATTTCGATTCCTTAAAGGCATTTTTTCAAGAAGAAGGAATGTTGGCCGAGAGTGATGAAAAATATGGACTAGGATGGGCAGGTAAAACCAACGCGTTCAAAGCGATTCGGGAAACATCGAAAGGAACATTGCGGCCGCAGAAGGAAGAATCGAAAAACTGGGAAGAAACCGAAAACCTGTTTATAGAAGGTGACAACCTAGAAGTCCTCAAACTGCTCCAAAAGCAATACCGCGAACAAATAAAAATGATCTACATCGACCCGCCGTACAACACCGGGAAAGATTTTGTATACAAAGACAACTTCACCGAAGGCGTAAACGACTACTACGAACGCACTGGCCAAAGCAGTGAAGGAATCAAACTAACCACCAACCTAGAATCCAACGGCCGCTACCACAGCGACTGGCTCACCATGATGTACCCCCGTTTATTCTTGGCCCGAAACCTACTCCGCGAAGACGGCGTAATCTTCATCTCGATCGACGACAACGAAGTCGCGAATCTTCGGTTGGTGATGGATGAGATTTTTGGAGAGGAGAATTTTGTAGCGCAATTAGTTTGGAGCGGTGGAAGAAAGAACGATTCAAAGTTAATATCTATTTCGCATGAATATGTGCTCGTTTATCTGCGGAGATTTGATATTTTTCATGAGGCTGGGATTATTTGGAGGCAGAGAAAAGAGGGAATCGAAGAAATTTATGATCAGTACAATATTTTGCTAAATCAGTATGGAGATGATATTGAAGGCATTGAAAAAGAATTAAAGATTTGGTTTACAAAGTTGCCAGACAAGGCTCCAGCTAGAAAGCATAAACATTATTCCTACGTAGACGAAAAAGGTGTTTACTTTCCAGATAACATCTCCTGGCCAGGAGGAGGAGGACCACGGTACGAGGTATTGCATCCAATCACCAAAAAGCCTGTAAAAGTTCCTTCAAGAGGATGGATGTTTGGAAATCCTAAAAAAATGGCTGAAGCAGTGCAGGATAATCGAGTGAGATTTGGAAAAGATGAAGCATCGGTGCCCACTATAAAGGCTTATTTATCAGAGCGAGAAACGCAAGTACCTTATAGTGTTTTTTATCAGGATGGCAGAGCTTCAACTAAGCGTTTACGTGAAATGATGGAAGGGGACTATTTTGATCATCCGAAAGATGAAAACATTTTAAAAGAATTTTTAGAATTCGGCTCCACTGATGAGTGCGTGATCCTCGACTTCTTCGCCGGCTCAGGAACAACTGCGCATGCTGTGATGCAGCTGAATGCCGAAGATGGTGGAAATCGAAAATGGATTAGTGTGCAGATTCCGGAAGTTGTGGACGAGAAGAGCGAAGCTGCGAAAGCAGGGTACGAGCATATTGCGCAGATTTCGCGGGAACGGATTCGACGGGCGGGGGAGAAGATTAAAGAAGAATTTTCCGACGCTTTAGAAAAACGTGAGAACGCGTTGGATATTGGATTTAAAGCGTACGCATTGAGCGCTTCCAATTATCGCCAATGGCAAGATGTAACAGAAGAAAACGAAGAAGAAGTAAAAAACCAAACAAAACTCCTCTTGCAAAAACCCCTAGCCGACGGCGCAACCGAGGAAGGTGTTGTGTACGAAGTGTTGTTAAAAGAAGGTTTCGATCTAAACAGCAAGGTAACCCAA
>CAZMTL010000006.1:2759-53946 GCA_964569575.1 uncultured Gammaproteobacteria bacterium
AACCCAAGAAAAAGCAGGCAATCTAAACATCTGGCGAATAAAAGATGCAGACCGCCAAATAATCATCACGTTCGCGACAGAAGTAAACAAGGATCAAGTAGACGCTCTCGATTTGAAGGAGTCTGATATTTTTGTCTGTCTGGATACAGCATTGAACGACACGACAAAGGTAAATGTTACGCGGAATTATAATGTGAGGGTGATTTAATTTGTATGCAGTCGATGAACGATATAAAGAAAAGCATTCCTGAAAGAAGTTTTCGAAAAGCTTTTGAAGAAAAGATGAGTCAATTGAATGGAGTTGGAATACCAAAAGAACAAACAGATCGCATAACGCAAGGAAATAAAGCCGAATTACTTCGTTTTAGTGACGAGTTACAAGGTCTGAAAAATTCTCTTCCAGATCTTCATGATGAATTTGTTTCAGTAGATACTGAGCGAAGAATAAAACTGCTAGTTGATATTGAGCGCGATTTGATAGATAAAACAGGGCTGATTAAAGTACAAAGCGGAAATGCCATTAATGCAGCGATGGAGGATTTTGAAGAGTATTTGGCGAAGAAGCAGTATCTAAGCCCGGTAAAATTGTTCACAAAAGATGGGGGAGAGATCGGGACTGGAAGAACTTTTATATCATTAAAGATTGAAGAAGTTATATCGCTACAGGATCATTTTAAATTAAGATCAAAAGAATTTGATAATTACGTAAATAGCCTCATAGAAAATAAGGAAAAGTTTGAACAGGCGACGGCGCTGGCAGATAATTGGCTGGACAAACATATTCAAACGGAAGGTGTTGTTTTAAGCGATGTAAATAAAATTTTTGCAGAGAAAGCTGAGGCTCATCAAGGATGGAACAGGTGGGGATGGTTTTTTTCTGGGTTGTTTGCCGGCGTTGTAGCTGTGGCTTTATTGATAATGTTTATACTCTGTGACAGTGGTTCTGTGAGTGCAGGAGTTGCGATAACACGAACGAGTACAGTGTTTATTATAACTGCGTTTAGCGCTTTTTGCTTTAAGCATTTTGTAGATCATGAAAAGTATGACGAGATCTATCAATTTAAGCAGCTGGCTCTGCAGCAGATGGGTAGGTTGATAAGATCGTATACAGATCCAAGTGAAAGACAAGTGATATTCAGTAAAGCGATGGATATCGTTTTTAAAGAGCCAAACTTAAAAGATGAAGGAAGGTTAAATAAAGAGTTAGTAGACCATGTCATTGAAATATTGAAATCGAAAATGTAGTTAATTTCACATTCTTGAAATTCCTATGCAATTCCACTTCCAAAAAAATCTAGACTACCAACAAGACGCCATTAAGGTGGTTGTTGATATTTTTGAGACGGGGAAGAATGCGGGGAGGCGGGATGAGTTTAAGTTGTTGCCGGGGAATGCGATTGTGAGTAATGCGTTGGAATTGGATGAAGAACGGATGTTGCAGAACATGCAGGCGATTCAGAAGATGAATGGGATTGAGGAGGTGAGTGAGAAGATTGGGTCGATGGATTTTTCGATTGAAATGGAAACGGGAACGGGGAAGACGTATGTGTATCTGCGAACCATGATGGAATTGGCGCAGAAATATGGGTTGAAGAAATTTATCATTCTTGTTCCAAGCGTCGCAATCCGCGAAGGTGTGTGCAAAACAATCGAGCAGACAAAGAAGCATTTTAAGGAACTGTACAATTTTGGATACGGTTCGTTTGCGTACGATTCCGGAAAGCTTTCGCAGGTGCGCGAATTTGTGCAGAGCAATGATGTGCAGGTGATGGTGACAACGATTCAATCGTTCAATGGCGATAGAAAGGTCATGAAGCAGGCGACGGATAAATTCCACGGAAACATCCCAATCGAATTAGTCGCGCAAACTCGCCCGGTGATTATTATGGACGAGCCACAGAACATGGAAAGCGAGCTTTCTAAATCGGCGATTGGTGAGTTGAATTCGTTGTTCCGTCTTCGCTACAGTGCAACGCACAAAGAAAAGCACAATGTTGTGTACCGGTTAACGCCGGTTGATGCGTACAAGCAGCGGTTGGTAAAACGCATTGAAGTGTTCGGCGTGAAGGACGACGACGCGGGTGCGTTTGTGTTTAACGTGCGGAAGATTGTGACAGAGAAGGGGAAACTGCCGCGTGCCGAAGTAGAGATGGAGATTAAAAATACGAACGGAAATTTTGAAACAAAGTTGGTAAAGGTGAAGGACGGAGATGATTTGTATAGACTTGGAAAGCAGAATGAAAAGTATGCCGGATTATTTGTAGAACTGATCGACGCTGTGCAAGGTGGAGTAATGTTGAGTGATCGTACGATGTATAAAGTGGAATCGGCGAATGAAGAAAACAAGGAGCAAATTTTCCGCACGCAAATTCGAGAAACAATTAAAACACATATAGCAAAACAGGCACGCGTAGGTGATCGTATCAAAGTCCTTTCGCTGTTCTTTATCGACAAAGTAGATAATTACGTTCACGATCAAAGTCTAGTTCGAACTATTTTCGAAGAAGAGTTTGAAAAAGCAAAGCATGCAAGCGAGTTTTACAAAGAAAAAGAAGCTAGTGCAGTGCATAAAGGATATTTCGCGAGCAAAAAGAAGAAAGGTGGAGTAATAGAATTTAAAGATTCAACTGGAAGGGAAAACGGCGAAGATCGCGAGGCGTTTAATTTGATCATGAAAGAAAAGGAGCGTTTACTTTCGTTCAGTGAACCAACGTCATTCATCTTTTCGCACTCCGCGCTACGAGAAGGGTGGGACAATCCGAATGTATTTCAAATCTGTACTCTGAACGAAACTCAATCAAACACCCGAAAACGCCAGGAAATCGGACGAGGTTTGCGTTTGCCGGTAGATGTAAATGGGGAGCGCGTGTACGACGAAGCGGTAAATATCTTAACCGTTATTGCGAATCAAAGTTATCAATCATTCGTAGCGGATCTGCAGAAAGATTTCAAAGATGCCGGTTATGCAAATGCCGCACCAGTTTCGAACACACGCGAAAAAGTGAAGGTCACTTTCAAAAAACACCTCTCACAAGAAAGCGCTGCATTCCAGGAATTATGGAAACGTATTCAACGGAAGACGAAGTATAGTGTAGAAGTAGATTCGGAAAGATTGTTGTGGCTTGCCGTTGACGGAATTAACGAATTAGACCTGAACAACTTGATTATTATCGTTGAAAGAGTGATGATCGACTTCGACAATCAAGGAAAATTGAAGTCGATTCATGGAGCAAAATCAGCTGGTGAGCGATTGAATAAGCAGGTAAAGGTAGGGAATGTTGTTGAACGAATTGCAAAAGAAACAGGGTTAACACGTCAAACAGTCTTTGCGATTCTCGATAAAGTAGAAAACTTCAGCATCATTTTCGAAAACCAAGAAGAATACATTCGCAGCGTAATCATCAAAATAAACAGCGCAAAAGAACACTTGATGTTGGAAGACGGCCTTCGTTATATTCCAACCGGAGACATGTGGGAAATGAGTATATTTGGTGATTTCGAAAGTTACAAAGCGAAGTTGGTAGAGAGTAAGAAATCTGTATTTGATTACGTAGCATTTGATAGCGAGGGCGAAAGAGAATTTGCACAAAGCCTGGATTCGCGACCAGAAGTAGTGTTGTTCACGAAGCTGCCATCCGCATTCGTGGTGGACACGCCGCTGGGTTCATACAATCCAGATTGGGCAATCGTTATCGAAACAGATCAAGGCGAAAAATTATACTTAGTACGAGAAACAAAATTTGTCGACGACATAGAAAACTTACGACCAACCGAAAAGATAAAAATTCTCTGCGGTATGAAGCACTTCGCGGCGCTCGATGTTGATTTCAAGGTAGCAAAAAGTAAGAATCTGGAAGACCTGCGCTAGCTTGCAAAAACTCATTTTTTCCGCTATACTTACGTTAGAAAAGTAAAGAGATAGCGCAGCCTACACTGTGCGCTTGGGGTTCTCCGCTTTGCGGTAGGCAATCAGGGAAATCTGCTGAAAGCCATATGAATCACAAGACTAACTGCAACAAGCGGTTGGGAGATTTCATTCAGGACTCGCGTCCGGATCAAATCTCTTGATCGCTTTTCTGTTTAATTACGAACCAAAAAACTATGCCAAACCCCCTCCACTCAACCGCCCAGCACCTCGTACGAACCCGCATTCATGGCCACCGAAAAGGAATGCCGGATGTGCCGAATTATACACATTCGTTGCGGGTGTCTGAAGCGCTTGCGAAACTTGGGGCGAGGGAAGGGGTGGTGCTTGCTGGAATGCTGCACGATATTTTGGAAGACTCGGATGTAACAAAAGATGAACTTCGCGCCGAAGGATTTAGCGAGCGTACAATTGAACTGATCGATCTTTGCTCGCACGACGAATCGATTCCGAATCGTGACTTGCGCTGGATAGCAATGATCTTCCGTATTATCGATCAACACGACAACGAAGCACTCATCATTAAAACCTGCGACCTGCTCGACAACCTAGCAACCAGTCACGCAATGAAGCCCGAGCGCCAGCGCGCTATGCGGGAATTTAAAGCACACAACCTCGCGTACCTTGCTGCCGGCAAAATTCCAAACGACCTGCTCGAAAAACTCAAAG
The DNA here is from genome assembly GCA_964569575.1 of uncultured Gammaproteobacteria bacterium. GTDB lineage: Bacteria > Patescibacteriota > Patescibacteriia > UBA9934 > UBA9934 > JAQCKO01. Next base: position 7,354 of record CAZMTL010000006.1, read on the forward strand.
TCTACGCAACAGAAAACATCACCAAATAACGGTGATGTTTTTTAAACGAAAAACCCCGCCGCTTCGTGATGAAGTTGGCGGGGCGCACGGCGCGATGCGAGTGGTCACTCGTCGTCCTCGTCTTCGGCTGGCTCGAACGAGATGAACCATAAAGGCATATGAACGAGCACTTCACCGAGAGTGAGGTTGCCTGATCGCAGACTGGACACAAGCTTCTGGTCGTCGTGATCCGAGAATGCGTGATCAAACGCTGCGCGCAGCTGCTTGTCACATTCTGCTTCGCTCAACGCATCGATTCGCGAAAGCCAGTCGGTGTGAGCGGCGATGGCAATTTCGAGACGTTCCTGTTGAATGTCGTACGTGACATCGGTCTGTCCGTCCGACATCGAGTCGGGAGCGCGTGCGCATTTTCCTACCCAGTCGTAGTCGCGCAGGAAACAGAATGCTTCCACGCGGAATCGGATCAGGTCCAGTAGCGAGACCGGCGTGTAGTGCTCCAGCGAGAAGTGCTGCAGGAGTGCACGAAACAAGTCGTGGTACAGCTGCCATTCCACCGAATTACGTTCCATCTCGGGCTCACCGAGGCCGGCGATCATCAGCTCGGGCGTGGGTACCAACATGGGGCGTACAGTCATCGAATCCTCCACAGGTTGACGACTAAGTAACCTAGCATTTTTTAAAAACCTCGTCAAAACGAAGACCCCGCACGCGAACGTACGGGGCCGAGAGGGTGTGGAGCGCTACACGAGCAGCATCCACGGACACACAGCGATCAGCTCGCCGACGGTGTAGTGACCGTAGTACACATCCTGAAGCAGGTTGAGGTCGGTGGAGTTCGGGAACTCGTCGTGGTACAGACCGAGCTCGTATTCGAGGTTCAAGCAGACGCCAGGATGATCCATGTCGCGCAGAGACGCACGATAGAATTCGATGCGTTCGAGTACGCACTTGTACGAATCGCGGATCATGTCACCAACGATCTCGAAGTCCTCCTTGACGCCTTCGTACGCATCGAAGCTGGGGATATGGGAGAGGAAGCACCACTCCCGCGTCATCACCTGTTCGAGTACCACGAGCTTCACCTCGATGATCTCGCGGTACGTGGCGACATTCGTGAATCGATCACGCAAGCAGTCGATCACAGCACGACACCAGTCGAGCCAGAAGTCGCGATTCCACTGACCCTCTTCGGCGTAGGTGGGATCGGCGTAGAACGTGACCAGCATCGCCTCGGGGGTGAGATGAAGCATGGAGAGGAGGGGAGAGTGGGGAGTCTGAAGGGACATGCAGTCTGTGCCTCTGGTGGGTTGTTGGGAAAAGAGCAACGGGGAATATTAGAGGATTTTACAGAAAAGTCAAGAATATTGGGGCAAAGGTTGACTTTCTTAAAAAAATATGATAAATACAAACGTCCTTCATGGACAGTTCATCGGAGACCCAGGGTGCCAGAATTGCAAAAATCGACACGATTCGTCGGCAGGTGTGAACCTGACGACATGGATAGTGTTCGACGAGCGCTCGAGAAAGACATCGGAAGCGGAAGTGCGAACAAGTCGCAGGTCCGTGGTGTCATCGCGACAACTCGTCGAGGGAAAGAGCGAGGCCGTCGTGGTCTCGTGGACGACATCCTTCGTTACCTGATCAATCAAGGGTTTCTGGTTCAAGGAGAGGGCGGCCGTTACAAGCTGACCAATCCTCCGAAGATCCAGGAGTTCGACGAGATCAGGCACTTCCACAACCCCCCACTTCCGCAGGAGGAAGTCATGAGCAGCAGTCAGCGCAAGATCGATACGAGCAACATGCTCGAGCACGTCATCGCCACGTTCCGCAGCGGCGAGGAGGGAAGCTTCTTCTACGAGTTCACCGCCAGCGCGGAGCAGCTCGCGAAGAACGCGCTGTTCGATCGCTTCGAGGACAACAACGAGTCCGGGGTACAGCGCGGTCTCAAGAACCACCACGTCAACGGCATCGTGAGGGCGATGAAGGAGGGGATCCCTTTCCCCGAGAACATCGTCGTCAACCTGGTCGGAAGCTGGGTGACGGACTCCAGGGATCTCCTCGGAGACACGGCGGGCGAGGTGCCGGCCCGGTACGAGGTGATCGACGGTCAGCATCGCTTGATCGCCATCATTCGCCTCATCGAAGAGGGGGACCTGGAGACGGTGCAGAAGTACCAGTTCAAGGTCACCGCAGTACTGAACGCGAGCGACGATCAGCGTCGTGAGCTGTTCCGACTTCAGACGCGTCGCATGAGGGTCGACTCGGCGCACGCTCTCGAGCTCGCGAATCAGGACGGCAAGTTCCGCAGGCCGTCCGAAGAGAACGCGTACCGCCTGGCACGTGCGCTCAATGACCACGTGACGTCCCCCCTCAAGGGGCGCATCCTGTTCGGCGAGCGCACGGGCGAGAACGGGCGTCGTCGGGCATCGGGCGAAGGCATCTTCCACGTGAGCAGCTTCCGGTCGATGCTGCTCTCGCTCGGCAGCAACAGGACTCCGTTGAAAGACCTCCCCATCGACCAGAAGCAGCAGATCGTGGTCGATCTGTTCCGTGCCTTCGAACGCGGTACCAGCGTGTTCATGAAGAAGGGTCACGAGCTCAGCACCACGAACGGCATCTGCTCCATCCTGACGATCCTCGCGGTCGATGGGAAGTTCCATGTCAAGCTCGACTACATGGAGCCTGATCTCGAGAAGCGCTACAGCTACGAGAACATGCTCGAGGTGGTTCGCATGGCAAGTCACTTCACGTGGACGCCGCGCAGTGACGCGATCAGGGCAGGAACGCGCCGTCGACCGTCGCCGCTCGACATCGCAGAGCGGTTCAACGCCTTCCTTTCCAAGCGCTAAGACGAGCGCTACGAAGGGATACGAGCGGCCAGCACTTCTGCTGGCCGCTCTTCTTTTTATTAAAAGCACGAGCCCCGCACGCGAACGTACGGGGCCGAAGGGGGCGAGGGCTACGGGATCGGGGTGTGCGGGTTGCGCAGGTGATCTCGAAGCTGGTTGAAGCGATCGATCGGGAGTACCAGGCTGTCTCCCAAGTGCAGGCGAGCGTGCGGGAACCGCAGACGCTTGCCCCTCAGGTTGGTCACATGGTGGTACACGTCAGGACGAGGGAAGACGACTCCTTCCGCGATCGGTCGACCGAGTTCCATGGAGCTGAGGGCGCGGAAGTACGGGTACTCGCTCCTCCAGCGAATATCGGCTCGCTTGTCACAGTGTGTGATGTTGACGAGGCGAGTACGAGGGTTCGCGACGATCTTCAGAACGATTCCACGGCTTGGGGTCAGTACGATGACTTGCGGAGTCAGCATCTGGTGTAGCGATGCGCTCAAGGATCCTCCAGTAAGACGTTACAAGCATACGGGCCCGAAATGGTCTGGTCAAGCGTTGCGTGAACCTGTTCGGATTGATACCATGAAGCGAAATATGTACATCGCCAAAACCGACTACCTGGAATACACCTTCTGCCGAAAAAACTTATGGCTCAAAAAGCATAAACCGGCGTTGTTCGACGGAGTCGAGTTGTCCGAATTCGAAAAGAAGATTATCGAAGAGGGAAATTTGGCCGACGAAGCCGCGCGCAATTTATTTCCAGGCGGAGAATTGGTCACGGTGCCCGGTGTTCATGCCGTCGAAGTGACCAAAATGATTTTAGATAAAAAACCAAAAACCCTTTTTCAAGGAGGATTTTTACACAACAATTTTTTTGTTCAAGCCGACATTCTTCATTGGAACGAAACACTCGGAGGCTGGGAGTTGTACGAAGTAAAAGCGACCAACGACGTGAAGCGCGAAATTCCGCATCACCACGTAAACGACTTAGCCTTTCAAAAAAACGTGATCGAATCAACTGGTTTGCGCGTAGTAAAAGCAGGCGTGATTCATTTGAATTGTGATTATCGATTCAATCGAAAAGTAAACTACAACGAACTATTTATTGTAGCCGATGTCACCGACGAAGTCATCGCCGCACAAGAACCAGTGCGCGAGCAGATGAATCAGTTGAAGCAGTATTTAGAAATGGAAGAAGAACGCAACTGCGAATGTCTCTACCGCGGCCGCAACGCGCAGTGCACAACATTTGCGTATTCAAATCCCGAAGTGCCAGAATATTCCGTGCACGACATTGCGCGCATTGGCGGAAGTAAAAAATTATTTCACGATTGGATCGACCGCGGCATCTATGCGCTCGAAGACATCGATAATCCTCAAAAACTCACCGGCGCAAAGCGCGCGCAGTACGACGCCTACCTAAACGGCGCGCCACTTATCGATCGCGAAGCCATTCGCGAAGTACTCGGCGAACTGCAGTATCCACTTTACTTCTTCGACTTCGAAGGCTATTCAAGCGCCATCCCGCGATTCGACGGATTCGGCGCCTACGAACAGATTCCGTTTCAATATTCACTCCACATTCTGCACGAAGACGGCCGCATTGAACACAAAGAATTCCTCGTGCAAAATCCAAACCTCGACGTCACGCTTCCACTTGTGCAACAAATGCGCGCGGACGTAGGCGACACTGGTTCAGTGATTTCCTGGTACAAAACCTACGAATCACAACGCAACAGCAAGTTGGCCGAACTGCACCCCGAATACGCACTCTTTCTCGAAAGCATGAACGACCGCATGTTCGACCTAATGACCATCTTCTCCAAAAACCTTTACGTCGACGCCGCGTTCAAGGGAAGTGCAAGTATCAAAAACGTCCTTCCGGTATTGGTCCCAGAACTCAGCTACAAATCGCTCGGCATTCAGAAAGGCGACCAAGCAGTGGAACGTTGGGAGAAAATGATTGCCCCCGAAACGCACGAAGACGAGCGCGCAAAAATCGCCCGCGATTTGCTTGATTATTGCAAATTAGATACCTTCGCGATGGTGGAGATCTACCGATTTCTCAAAAAGCTATAACGCGATATACTATTCAATATGGTTACCCTTCAACTTATACTCTATACCGGCATCGCTCTTATCGCTGTGCCCGTGGTGATGATGTCTGTACTTAGTTTGTATGTGACGTACTCGTTCCTCCAAGACGACGAAATGTCGGCAGGAATTTTTAAAATTGGTGTGGTAATTGTCGTGATTGGTGCCGTGCTAGTGGCACTTCGCTACATTCTTGAATGGCTTGGAATTGGAGTGGTCTAGCGTGAAAACGTTTTGGCGGCCAATGCGAAGAAGAAAAAGATCGTGCCAAGCAAAACGATAACGGCGCCAGAAGGTAGATCGGAATAGTAAGAAAGAAGCAGCCCGAGAATAATCGCTGCCTGAGCGAATAAAAACGAAAACACCAAGTACCCAGCAAACGACCCGCTCAACATACGTGCGGAAGCCGGTGGAATCACGAGGAGGGCAGAAACAAGAACAATCCCAAGAAGCTTCACTGTAAGGACAGTTGCAACAGCGAGCGAAATGTAGAAAAGAAGTGTCTGACGCTGAACACGTACGCCAGCAATCGCAGCGGAGTCGGGGTGAAGCGCAAGAAAAGTGAGCGATCGTCGAGAAGCAAAAAACCAAGTAAGAATAACAGCGCTTCCGATCAAGATAATCGGCACATCGCTCGCGGTAATCGACAGAATACTTCCAAACAAAAATGAAATAAGTTCAGGTTGGTAGCCTGACGTGTAGTGCATCAACACAACGCCCAGCGCCATGCTGAACGTAAATAAAATACCAATCAACGTATCCGAAGAAAGGAGCGTTGTTTTTTCTAATCGATAAATCACAAGCGCTATAAGCACACCCCAAGCAAGCGCAACCGGAAGGGGAGTAAACCCAGCTAAAATACCAATCGCAATCCCAGCAAGCGAAGCATGTGCAATGCCTTCAGTAAAAAACGCCATCTTCTTCAACGTCGCAATCGCTCCAAGCATCGCCATCACGCCGGCAAGTGCGACGCCTACCAAAAAAGCGCGCTGCATAAACGGCAACGTAAACGGCTCTACCAACAATTCAATAAATGGCGACATAGAAAATTAATGACGGTGAACATGTTCGTACACACCTGCATCTCCAAACAGCTTCTCTAAATTTTTCTTGGTAAGCGCTCGACGCGGAGTAGTTGAACAAACTAATTCCCGATTTAAACAAATTACCTGATCGACCGTACGCGCCACCATGGAAACGTCGTGGGAGATGAGCACGATGGTTGTACCGTGTTCCACGCGAAGATGCTCGATGACATCATAAAAAGCTGCCTCGCCTGCAACGTCAATGCCTGCTGACGGTTCGTCTAAAAACAGCAAATCCGGAGAATTCAAAATTGCCTGTGCAATGAGTACGCGTTGCAATTGTCCGCCCGAAAGTGCGCCAAGTTGTTCGTGCAAAACTGCTGGCATTAGTCCAACTTCTTTCACGGCCGTATCAATAGCCTCGGGCGCATTTGCGGACCTTGCTGCTAAGCGTAGGAATTCATACACGGTAATAGGAAATTGACGATCAAACGCAAACGACTGAGGCACATATCCAATCCGTGCAAGTTGCTGCGAAACAGGCTTTCCAAAAAGCGAAACGCTCCCAGAGGTAGGAGGAAGTAATCCAAGAATCGTGCGCACTAACGTAGATTTCCCCGAGCCATTCGGACCAATTACCGCCGCAATCGTTCCTTGCTTAATGGTAAAAGAAATGTCGCGCAAAACCGAAACCGATCCGTACGAAACATTCAAGTTTTGTACGGAAACGGCAGGAATATTAGTTGTTCTCGGCGATCGTGCGGGCATTGGAGAGAATAAGTTTGATAAGTGTTTGGGTGGAGCCGGTACCACCAATCGGATCAATTGTGGCAATGGCTAAATCTAAATCGTTTGCAAAGCTCGAAATCGCAGTAGTCGCTAGTTGAGGTTCGGTATAGATAACGCGCAAATCATAGTCCGAAACCGTGTCAGTAAGTCTATTGATATACTGAGCAGTCGCTTCGCGTCCAGCCGTTGGTTCAAATGTACCAACCAACGCCAGCCCGTACTCTTCCGCAAAATAATACCACGCATCATGGGTTGAAATAAATTCCTTTTTCGCCACTCCGTTTAGAGTCGAACGCACTTCTTCATCGGCTTCAGTAAGATAAGTGACGTACGTTGCCAAATTTGCTTCAAACACATCTGCATGTTCCGGGAAGCGAGTTGAAAGATCGACAGCGATTGTGCGCGCCATCACTTCGACGTTTGGAAAAGTAAGCCAGTAGTGAGGGTCGATCGGTCCATGACTGTGACCTTCGTGCGAATCATCGTCCTCGTGTTCGTCGTGCTCGATTTCGTCTTCGTGCTCATCGTGGTCTTCAGAAAGATCATCTGCGTGCGCTTCTTCATCTGTTTCCAATTCTGTTGCTCGAAGCGTAATTCCGGCATCAACTACCACTTTTTCTGCCGCAACCGAATTCAAAACAGGGTCAATCCAGTCATCGGCTCCATGACCAATGGCATAAATCACCTGCGTTCCCTGGAGTGATTGAATGGTACTAGGGCTCGGATCAAACGTATGTGTACTTGTACCAACGGGAACAATCAACGAAACCGCAACCGCGTCACCGGCGATCATGCGGGTAATGTCATAAACAGGGAAGATAGTCGCAGCAACAGGGAACGACGCCGTGTTGCGAGGCTGAAGAAAAATAAACAACGCGGCAATTAACACGAATGTAGCGAGCGAACCACCGATGAAAAGAATATATTTAAACATATTATTGCAAGTCATTTGCATTAGTTAAGATAAGTATGCCAGAATAAAAACCAATGTCAACACGCTGAAAAGATGCTAGAATACAAAAAATATGAAAAAAACCCTCAAAAAAATAGCAGTAGTCACATCGCTCTTTTTGGTATTCAGCGGCGCAGTCGCATCTGCCCAACAATTCGAGCCGCAGGATTTTGTAGATGAAGCCGAGATAGGGAGCGAGGTACAGATGCAGCCGGTAAGTCAAACGACAAGCGAAGAAGTCCGGGCGCGTGTTATAGAAATAAAAGAGCGCGACGAGCAAAACGGTATTCAACAAATCGTCTTCGTTGCGGAATCAAAAGACGGTGAGCGGTTCGAAGTCGATACATCTACTTCCTATACAGAAGGTCTTCGTTACAATCTGAAAAAAGGTTCTGTCATCTATCTCCAAGTCCTCCGCGACGTTCAAACAAACGAAGTCGAACAGGCGTTCCTGGCTGACGTACGCAGAACAACGGCAATCGGATGGATGGCAGTGCTCTTCGCGATCATTATTCTTTCGGTCGGATGGATGCGTGGATTAAGTGCCATGGCTGGTCTTGCAATCACGATCGCGATCGTGTTCCTCTTTATCCTCCCGCAAATCCTCCAAGGATCCGACGCCGTGCTAATCACCGTCATCGGTTCGATGGTCATCCTCGCCGTAAACATGCATCTCTCACACGGCTTTAAACGCTCAACCGCACTAGCATACGCTTCAACCCTCATCGGCCTCGCACTCGTGTACGTATTCGGAACCTGGTTTACCTCTCTCGCAAACCTCTCAGGACTAGCGAGCGAAGAATCAATCCTGCTCTACTTCCACGCGCAACAAATCATCGTCCCCAAGGGCGTCCTACTCGCCGGAATTATCCTGGGAGCCGTGGGTGTGCTCGACGACATCGCAATCACACAAAGCGAAACCGTCGCCGAAATCGCGGAAGCAAATCCAGCTCTCTCCCGCGCCGAACTCTTCACCCGAGCGATGCGCGTCGGTCGCCACCACATTGCGTCGACAATTAACACACTCGTCCTAGCCTACGCCGGCGTCGCGCTCCCGCTGCTTCTTTTATTCATGGTAGTCGGCGAAGTCAGTATCTGGCGATTTATTAACGAAGAACCGGTCGCCGAAGAAATCATCCGAACCCTCGCTGGAACTCTCGCGCTCGTCCTCACCGTCCCAATAGCGACCTGGTTTGCCACATTCCAAAAGAAAAGCTAGTCTAAACACACTATGAAACAGTCCCAATTGTTCACAAAAACGTCTAAATCCTCACCTTCAGACGAAACGGCACTAAATGCACAGCTCCTGATTCGAGCCGGATTTATTTATAAAGAAATGGCAGGAGTGTACGCATACTTGCCGCTTGGTTTGCGTGTGATCGAAAAAATCAAATCGATCATTCGAGAAGAGATGAACGGAGTAGGCGGTCAGGAAATGATCATGACCAGCTTGCAGCGAAAAGAACTGTGGCAAGAAACAGATCGTTGGGATGATAAGAATGTCGACATGTGGTTCAAATCGAAATTGAAAAATGGTTCCGAAATCGGTTTCGGTTGGTCGCACGAAGAACCGATCACTTCAATGATGAAGCAATTCGTAAACAGCTACCGCGATCTACCATTCAGCGTGTACCAATTTCAAACAAAGCTACGTAACGAACTTCGCGCAAAAAGCGGGATCATGCGAACGCGTGAATTCGTGATGAAAGATCTTTATTCCTACGCACGTACCGACGAAGAGCATCAACAGATTTACGATGCGGTTACAGCAGCATACCTACGCATTTTCGACCGTATCGGACTTGGTGAATACACCTTCTTCACATTCGCAAGCGGCGGCGCATTCACTCAGTTCAGTCACGAATTCCAAACAATTACAGATGCCGGGGAAGACATCGTTTACCTAAACCGCGAACGGAAGTTAGCAGTAAACAAAGAAGTGCTCACCGACGAAGTACTCGCGCAACTAGATTTGAAGCGCGAAGAACTGGAAGAGGTAAAGACAGCCGAAGTAGGAAACATCTTCAGCTTCGGTGGAAAAAAATGCGAAGAGCTAGGATTATTCTTCACCGACGAAGATGGAAAAAAGAAACCGGTTGTACTAGGTTCGTACGGAATCGGAATAGGTCGTGCAATGGGAGTAGTCGTCGAACGATTCGCGGACGAAAAAGGAATGATCTGGCCGAAATCGATCGCGCCGTTCCAGGTGCACATGCTTACATTCTCCTCAAAAGACGAAGCGGTTCAAGAGCGAATTACGCAAACAGCTCAAGACCTCTACGACGCTTGTGCGAAAGAAGGCATTGAAGTCCTCTGGGACGACCGCGCGTCATCACCTGGTGAAAAACTAAAAGACTCAGACCTGATCGGAATCCCACTCCGACTAGTTATCTCAGAAAAAACCCTGGCTCAAGAAGCCGTAGAATGGAAAGAACGCCACGCAGAAGCAACCGATTTTATCGGGACAGAAGAGGTGTTCGAGAAGGTGAAAAGTTTTGTAAAAGAAGAAGCAGCAAAATAAAAAAAAACAGACCGACAGCATATTCGCTGCGGTCTGTTTTTTATGCATCATCTTCGTCATTCCGAGCGAAGCGCGGCAACCTCTCGCATGGCGCAAATCGAATGCGAATCATCATTCGCTGAAGCTCTCGTCACCCCGGACCCATCGTTTTCGACAACCGCTCCCCCTCCTGGGCGCGCGTTGCTTTTAAAAAGAGCGAACTCTTGACCTTTTTGCCACTAAACTCCACTATAAATCTGTGGAGGAAAAATGATCATCGTCTACGTGTTGGCAATCATCCTGACGGCCTTCGCGGCCGAGCCCGAGCCTTCTTCAAACCTGGAGCAGATCGAAAGTCGGTTCAAAGAAGTAGTGCGAAAGTGGAGCGAACAGCAGGACAAGCTGAATCGCATCTGGAGCGAGTGCGAAGATGCGCGACAGGAAGTGCTTCCGCTGATCCGCCAGGCAAGCGCAATCGACATCGTGCGCGAACGAAACGCAGAGCTGTTCGAACAACTGGCAACGGCAATCGAGCAGGGAAGTCGGCGCAACCGGCCGAACCACTACTACGCGGTCAGCGAAAGTGGAGAGATTCAGAAGATCGGTTCAACAAGGCGCGGCTTTCAGCACGCGGCGAGTACGGAAGTGATGCGACTGCGCCTGGTCGAGTCAGAGCTGCGTCGCACCATGGAGCGCGAACGAAAGCGCACCATTCTCACGATGTTGAGGCTGAGCGATCGCCGTTATCAGACGCTCGAGGAAATGGAACGGCTGTTGCTCGAGGTCGGTCTGTATCACGGCTACCTCACGCACTTGTACCTGCATCACAAGACGCCTGCCGAACGACGGATCCCCGAATTTGCAAGCTTCGAAGTGATCTACTGGGGCGCAGGATCGTGGCGAGGCGACCCCGCCCGCGATCTAGGCGAATTCGAAGGTTGCTTCCCAGAACTCTTCTCGAAGTAACCACCCCGCAGGCCCGAGCCAACCTCGGGCCTTTGTGTTTAAATAAAAAAATCACGAGATTATGTCTCGTGATTTTTTATTTACGATTTCTTCAACGCGTCTTTCAGTGCTTTTCCAGCTTTGAACTTTGGTACTTTTACCGCTGGAACGTCGATTGTCTCCGAAGGATTTCGGGGATTTACTCCTTTTCGAGCAGCGCGTACGCGGCTAGAGAAGGTGCCGAATCCAGCGATGGTCACTTCTTCATCTCGTGCCAGGGTGCTGGTGACTAAGTCTTGAAACGCGTGGATAAAATCTTCCGCAGTCTTTTTTGGAACTTCGAGGCGTTCCGAAATTTTTAGGGCGAGGGTTGCTTTGTTCATACACGGTAATTGAAAATCGGTGGTAAGTTTAGACAATTTCTATCTATTTGGCAAGTACTGGGTTAGCGAGCAAATTCCGCCACGCGGGTTTCGCGAATAATGGTCACTTTTACTTCTCCAGGGTAGGTAAGATCATTTTCGATCTTTTTCGCAATTTCTTTTGCTAGTTTATACGCCCCATAATCATCCACCTTCTGTGGTTCTACGAACACACGCACTTCACGACCAGCTTGAATCGCATACGCTTTTTCAACGCCTGGGAATTCTTGCGCTGTTCGTTCCAAGTCCTGCAGTCGTTGAATATAGTCCTCGATACTATTTCGTCGCGCGCCAGGGCGAGCTCCACTAATCGCATCCGCCGCCTTCACGATGACACCTTCAATCGTACGCGGCTTGTCTTCGTGGTGAGCGATTGATTGGTAACAAAGATCTTCCGAAAACCCGAACTTCTTCATGATGTTGTACCCAATTTCAGGGTGAGCACCTTGCATGTCGTGGTCAACCGCTTTTCCAATGTCATGGAATAATCCACCTTTTTTACAGTTGAATACATCTGCTCCAAGTTCTTCCGCAATCATTCCAGAAATGCGCGCCACTTCAATCGAATGCTGCAACACATTCTGACCATAGCTCGTTCGAAACTTCAGTCGTCCCAAAATAGAAACTAACTTTGGATCAATCGAAGAAACTGGAATCCCAAGTTCTACCAAGGCTTCTTCTCCAGCTTTCTTCATTTCTTTCGCCAAGTCCTGCTTCGCGGCATTAATGGCTTCTTCAATTTTTGCCGGCTGAATGCGTCCATCTTTCATCAATGCTTCAAGAGCACGCTTCGCAACCTGACGTCGAACGGGCGAAAATCCACTAATCACCAACATGTTCGGGGTGTCGTCGATAATCAATTCACAACCCGTCAAATGTTCAATTGCTTTAATATTTCGTCCTTCTTTTCCAATAATACGTCCCTTCATGTCATCGCTCGGAAGCTCCACCATGGTGGTTGTTGAATCCACCACATGCGAACCAGCAAATCGTTGAATCGCAAGTGAAAGGATTTTTTTCGCCTTGCTTTCAAGAATTTCTTCGTTTTCCTGTTCTAACTTACGGGCACGCGAAAGTAAAGATTCCTTGTGATCTTCTTCGACTAGTTGAAGTAGGTGAGTCTGTGCAGCTTCCTTTGTCATGCCGGCAACCGTTTGAAGTTTGGCTTTTTCTTCTTCGCGCACCGCTTCCGTTTCTTCTTTAATTTTTACGATTTCTTCTTTTGCTTTTTCGAGCTGAGCTTTTTGAAGTTCCAGATCCGAAATACGCTGATCAAATTTATTCTCGCGTTCTTCAAGTCGTTTTTGCGCGTCACGAATTTCGGCGCGTCGCGTTTCTTCTTCACGCTTCGCTTCATTCAAAAATTCGAGCGATTTTTGCTTTGCTTCGAGCAGAAGTGCCTGTTCTTTTTCTCGCGCAGTTTTTAGTAACTGCTCGGCCTGTTGTTCTGCTTGAGACAATTTACCTTTTGTAAAGTAAGTCCGGAAGAAAAATCCAAGAGCAACACCGGCTACGCTTCCGGCAGCAAGCGATCCAATAATAATCAAAATAATAAGTAGAGTTTGCATAGCATCAATCTGTGGTCTGTGCGCAAACAGAACGAGTAAAACTCGTTCAAACGGTTATGCCTGCAAAAAATCTCGTCGCTCAAGGGTGAAGGAAAAGACGAGGGAAGGGAGAAGTCGCATAAATCTGCCGCAACAAGCGCATCCAGAGCCATCAAGAATTACATTCACAGATTATCACACCGATTTCCCAAGCGTCAATCGAATTTCGTCCAAGCTTTTAAGGAATGTTAGCCAATTTTCGGAAGTATAGACCGAAAGCGCCTGCGCGTTTTCGACGGATGCGTTAGCGATATACGTCCGCTTAAGTGCAAGTGTGTAGCCTGTTGTGCCAAGTTTTTCTGCCAAATCCCGAGCAAGCGCACGAATATACGTTCCAGAAGAACAGCGAATAACAACATCCACTTCCACCAAATCTCCAACCGTACGCTGTGCCACCACATCGAAACGCTCAATACGCACCGCTCGCGGCGGGCGATCAACCACTTTGCCTTCACGCGCCAATTCGTACAATTTCTTTCCTTTCATCTTAATCGCAGAATACATCGGTGGAATCTGCTCAATATCACCCAAAAACGAATTCACGGCCTCTCGAAGCTGTTCAGTGGAAACGTTCGGCACTGGTCCCGGAACAACTTCCGCTTCCGGATCGAGCGTTTCAGTCGTCGCGCCAAGAACAAACGTGGCTTCATACGTTTTGTCGCATCCAACAAATTCTTGCAGATGTTTCGTCGCCTCGCGCCCAACGGCTACCAAAAGCAACCCAGTCGCAAAAGGGTCAAGCGTTCCCGCGTGTCCAATGCGCCGCTCGCGAGTAATGCGCCGAAGCACCGCCACCACATCGTGCGACGTGTGCCCGACAGGTTTGTTCACAAGTAAATATCCAGTCATAGGAAAAGAAAATCACTTCAATGTTATAATAACATTATGGGAAATACTCAAGGATACACGTGGCTAGATCTTCTGGCTGTAGCGGGAATTATCACCGTTATTTCCTTTTGTATTCTGGCGGTAATGCGACCCGAGGCAAGGTTGATCGAAGAACGAAAGCAAGTGCAGGCCCAGGATGTAAATCAACTGACGACGCTGTTATTGCAATACGAATTCTTCGATCGCGAAGGATTTTTACAAACAATGGGTGAAGTTGAGGGCGTACGAATGATTGGAGAAGGAAGCGGCTGTGCAGACGCTGCGGCGGTCTACTGTCCGCAAGACGGCGTGCAACCCGAATGCCTTTCACTAAAGGAACCAGCTGCCACGTACGGATTCACTCTTCCAATCAGCGACCGAGGTGAGTTTACCGAGCAAACAACAGGGTACTTAGTCGAAAAAAACGAGGAAGGCATGCGTGTCTATTCGTGCACAAAACAAGGAAACGAGCGGGTTCAGGTGGTGATCGATCGAAAATAGCCAAAAACCACAATCGCCCATGTAATAAAAATTCAGAATAGGCGGTGAAAATTGACGAAAGTCAATTTTTTGGGTAGTATTTGAGCAAATTTCTAATCATATCGCATGAACATTTCCGAATTAGCACGACGACTACGCGTCCCAGCAGAAGAGCTCCGAACAAAATTACCGGAACTCGGTTTTGACATTGGGCAAAAAGCGATCAAAATCCCAGATCGCGACGTCGGAAGAATTACGTACGAATGGCACCAGTACAAAAAACGCCAGTACCTAAAGAAGAAAGCCGAAGAACAAAAAGCGCGTGCCGAGCGAAAGAAAATGGTTTCAACCGGAGAAGCGGAAGTGATCGAAATCGGATCAGCGCTTACCGTTCGCGATTTTGCCGAAGCACTCAATATGCCAATCGCAAAAGTGATGCAGGAACTAATGCGTTCTGGAATCCTTGCGTCGCTTAACGAACGCATCGATTTCGAAACAGCAACCATCGTTGCAGAAGATTTGGGCTACATCACAAAGTTAAAAGGAGCCGAAGGGGAGCAGGGTCAGGCAGACGACAACCGTCTCGAAGAGCTACTTGCCGAAGAAGGAAACAAAATCGACCGCGCTCCAGTGGTTGTGGTTATGGGTCACGTTGACCACGGAAAAACACTCCTACTCGACGCCATTCGAAGTACAAACGTGGTAGGCGGAGAAGCCGGCGGAATCACGCAGCACATCGGTGCGTACCAGGTAAACCGAAACAACCGCGATCTTACGTTTATCGACACCCCAGGTCACGAAGCCTTCACAGTAATGCGTTCTCGTGGAGCAAAGGTAGCCGACATCGCTATCTTGGTTGTTGCCGCAGACGACAGTATTCAGCCGCAAACAAAAGAAGCAATTCAAATTATTAAAGCAGCTGGATTGCCGTTCGTTGTTGCGATTAACAAAATTGACAAAGAAGGAGCGAATATCGAAAAGGTAAAAGGAGATTTGGGAAGTTTCGACATGATTCCGGAAGACTGGGGAGGAAAAACAATCGTCGTTCCAGTGTCGGCAAAAAAGGGAACAAATATCGATCAATTGCTCGACATGTTGCTTCTTGTCGCCGACCTTGAAAAAGAAAAAATCGTCGCAGATCCAGACCGACGAGCGGTCGGAACAATCATCGAATCCCGCGTCGACAAAGGCCAAGGTCCAGTAGCAACGGCATTGATTCAAACAGGAACGCTTCACGTAGGTGATGTACTCGGACTCCGAGGACTCAACTTCGGAAAAGTACGTGCCATGAAAACATGGGACGGAAAGAACGTAAAAGCAGCCGGACCAAGTACGCCAGTAAAAATTCTCGGATTCAAAGAAGCGCCTTCAATCGGAGACATTCTCGAAATTCCAGAAAATCCAAAGTCGCTCGAAAAAATCAAAGCACAACCAAGTCGTAAAGCCGGCGTGCAAGAAATCACCGTCGCGCAAACAAAATCAGCAAGCGCAGAAGAGGGCGGTGATTCATCAGGCGAAGAAAAGGTGATGTACAACATTATCGTAAAAGCCGACGTACTGGGTTCGCTCGAAGCCGTTGTGGGAATGATGGAAAAGGTGACAAGTCCATACGTAGGCGTGCGAATCGTGGCAAAGGGACTTGGAAACGTCACAGACGCAGATGTCCTAAACGCCGAAGCAACAAAAGCGGATGTGTACGCATTCAACGTAAAACCAGCCTCGGGCGCAGGTTCACTCGCTCGCGATAAAGATGTTGATATCAAAGAATACTCAGTTATTTACCGATTGTTCGAAGATGTGGTTGAGCGTCTTAAGATCTTGATTCCAGCCGAAAAGGTCTACACCGAACTAGGAACCGCAGAAGTACTCGCGGTGTTCAGCAAGGTACCGACCGGAATGGTGGTCGGAGGACGAGTATTGAAGGGGTCAATCAAGCTTGGCGCAACCGCGCGTGTAATCCGAGGCGAAGAAATTATCGCCGAAGGAAAGATCGAAACACTCCAGGCCGGAAAGCAAAACGTAAAAGAAGTTCTACAAGGTCAGGAATGTGGAATGGGATTTGCAGGAAAGGCAAAGATCGAAGTCGGCGACCGATTCGAACTTTATACAGAAGAAGAAAAGGCACGTATTCTATTGGTGGACGGAGCAAGATAACAGAGAAAAACCCGAGCAAACGCTCGGGTTTTTTCTTCCCCAAGCAGCATAAATAAGCCACTGACAAACCAAAAACATCGTGCTAATATGGACCTGTAACGATTTAACAGAAAAAGAAGTATGGACTTAAATGCAGAAAATTTTGACTCATTCATTACTCAGGCCGACAAACCAGTCCTAGTAGATTTCTGGGCACCATGGTGCGGACCATGCAAAGTCATGAGTCCGATTATCGAAGAATTGGCTGGAGAAATGGAAGGTGTGGCAATCGCGAAGGTAAACGTAGACGAAAACCCACAGCTCGCGCAGCAATTTAACATCCTCTCAATCCCAACCTTCATTGTCTACAAAGGCGGACAGGTCGTAGAACAGTTCTCTGGTTCAATGAGCAAGGAAGCGATGGCAGAAAAGGTACAAAAACACATTGGCTAGTTGGTAGAAAAAAACAGCTTTTACAGGCTGTTTTTTGATTCCAAGCTTGCAAAAAAGCAAAATTTAGCGTATGATCGCGCAACATTTCTGGAGGCTAGGTGCGAAGTCGAGATAAGCGCGAACGAGTTCTACGCGATCTGTGCACAAGGGAGGAGATACGGCCGACTGGCTGGATCCGGCTGAAGTGGGCACTGCGCGATACCGAGCGCAAGTTCTACGCGATGTATACGGTCGTGAAGCGCTGGTTCGTGAGCGAAGACTGGGAACGTCGCAGGCGCGCTCGGTACCGCTGGAACCTGCAGGAAGGTCAGCGTCCGTTGTTCGTCGATGTCGACGAAGTCGCCTGGTTGGTAGCGGTAGCCATCTGCTCCGCCATCGGTCTGGCCGTCTCGCTCGCCGTCAATGGGCTTCTGTTCTAGGAAGCCGAACCGCACTCTTCGAGGCGTCACGATTCGTGGCGCCTCTTGTTTTTCTATGCTAATCTGAAGGGGCAAATCCTAAAAAGATTGTGCGTATAATGTTAAGAAGACACTCGCAATTGTATGAATATTCAAAAAACACTCATTATTGGTTCCGGCCCCGCAGGCTACACAGCAGCCATTTACGCCGCGCGCGCCGATCTAAAACCAGTCCTTATTTCCGGTCGAGAACCAGGTGGACAGCTGATGCTTACGTCCGACGTAGAAAACTGGCCAGGCGAACCCGACAGCATTCTTGGTCCAGAATTGATGGAAAAACTCAAAAAACAAGCCGTAAAATTTGGAACAGAATTGGTGAGTGACGTAGTGACAAGTATCGATTTGTCGGCTCGACCATTCACGGTTAAAACAGAAGAAGGAGCAGAATTTAAAACAGAAACGGTCATTATTTCAACAGGTGCAACAGCAATGTGGCTTGGTATTCCAGGCGAAAAAGAATTCCAAGGAAAAGGCGTTTCAGCCTGCGCAACGTGTGACGGATTTTTCTTCCGCGACAAAAAAGTGATCGTTGTCGGGGCAGGGGATTCGGCCTTGGAAGAAGCGACCTTCATCACAAAATTCGCAAGCGAAGTCACGGTACTCGTACGAAAAGGTGAAGGTGAATTGAAGGCTTCAAAAGCCATGCAACACAAGGCGATGAACAATCCAAAAATCAAATTCCTCTACAATGTAGATGCACAGGAATTAACCGGGGAAGGAAAACTGCAAAAAGTCCGCATCAAAAATAACAAAACAGGCGAGGAGTCAGAATTGGAAGCCGACGGGTTTTTCGTGGCAATCGGCCACAAGCCAAACACAGATCTATTCAAAGGCGCAATTGACCTCGATCAAAAAGGCTACATCAAGCACACGCCAGATTCGACCAAGACAAACATCGAAGGAGTGTTCGCCTGCGGAGACGTGATCGATCCATGGTACCGACAAGCAGTGACGGCAGCAGGAACAGGCTGCATGGCCGCATTAGAAGCAGAACGATTCTTGGCACATCAAGAATAAAAAAAATATCGAGCGCAAGCTCGGTTTTTTTTATACGGACAATGGGTTGTAATGAAATGTCACTCAAATAAGTGACTGTACGTATAAGGCTTCAATTTCGCAGGACACGGCGGGTGGGCACGCTGCCCACCCGCCAAGATCCTGCTAGTGGCGATTCTGATCCGCCAAAGAGAAGAGCGTAGGGATGACGTTGAAGCCAACGAACACCGCGGTCATGAATGCACTGACGACGAACATGGTCACGTCTCCCGTGATTGGATTGATGGGTGGAGCATCGACGAACAGGCCGTTGCCTGACGCCTTTGCGACAAACGTCGCGATCACGATCATCATGGGTCACCTCTTTTGAAACCGCAAACACTATACTCCAACCAATAGCCACGTCAATATCACCTGTGAATTTCTACAGACTTTGATAAAATAGAATCACTATGGTCGAACAGTTACACCCAATTCCAGAAGAGGTTCTAAAAAAGTCCATTCCAAAGCCCGAGGTGATTGCAATGCCGAATCAGGAGCAAAGGAATGTGGAATCAAATCGAGAGCCCGAACAGCTGCTTGCGCCCATCGAAAAGAACAAAATAGAAGTGCCAATCCTGAGTGTAGAAGATGCCGAGGTCAGTAAAGAAGTGCGCGAAAAAGCCACCGAAGGGGGATTGATCGCTATGCGCGAAGTCATGAAAGACATCGACGACGTGGTTATTTTTGCAAGCACAGCGATGTACTTGCACGGACGCCAATTCAATATCGAAGAGCTGCAAGCCATCCCGGGCGACTTCGATGCCGCCGTACAAAAAGAAGAAACACTCAACGAAATTCGCGATCGCCTCGCCCGCGTACCAGGAGTTTTTTTCGACAACAACGGCAAATACAAAAAAATAGGGGAAGACGAATGCAAAGTGCTTTCAGGTAGAATTCACGTAGCGGTGGAAACTCAACCAGGAGTGGTGCAACCAGTAGAATATCCATTCGAATTCTTCCAAAACAGCCGAATGGTAAACAACGTTGCAGACGAACGAACCAAAATTGCCGGTATGAACGTATTGAATTTAGACGGATTACAAGGCCAGTACCTCAACAACCTAAAATTCGAATCCCAAGTCGGCCAACGCGCAGACGAAGTAATGAATTTTTTAAACAACGAAACCATCCGCCAAAAATTCACCCGCGAACTAGCAGCAGCGCGCCAATCCGAAGACGGTGAAGTGTTCGAGCCATCAGTCGCACTCATGGAAACGCTCAAAAAACTCTCCCTCACGCCAGACAAGTTAGAGGAATATTATAAAGTACTTCAAACAGCAGACCTGGCAACGACCGAGCAGCAAAAAAACGAATCCAAAAAAGACCAAATCGCCATCCTGACCGGCGGCCTAAAAGATAAGTCCGCAAAGCGCCTGGTGAATATTGAAAAGATTAAAAAGTTGAAATAAGAGTAGAGTTGATACGTCGATCGAATCGAACAAAGTGACGGAGGAGGGCATGGAGCTTGATACAAGGTGGACAGAAAAAAAGATCAGAAAAGTATCCTTGCGGGCCCAATGGCCCGCTTCCAAAAGTACGCTATCGAGCAAGCGATTTTAGTGGGTTCGATGCCTTTGTCGAATAGCGTCGTCGAAGAGTAAAAAGTCCAAACGCCACTTCGCTCCACATGCGAAAATATTGGCGAACGCCTTCACTAACACCAACTTTCGCAATTTTTGTACGTACATCGAGTTTACGCAAAACAACATGCGAAATAGGAAGTTGTTCGCGTTTATAAAAAGAATTCATCCCAACTTCCAGCGCATACCCCTGAATATCGTTCGTAGGAATACGCGAAAAATCATCCGCAAACACCGCGCGCTGACCAGAAACAAACGGAATCCGTTTTTGAATAATCTGAATTCGTTTCTTGCTGCGAAGCCCAACATTCATACGCGCCGATTTGCGCAACAACGGGTCCGCGAGGGCGGAAATATGGTGCGCGCGCAGTCCAATCAAATCCCCATCCAAAAAAACCAAAACAGAACCCTTACTTTTCCGAGCCCCCGAAATAACCGCCGCCCCTTTTCCAAGATTTTCTTCATGCTCAATGACTAGGGTGGCTCCAGCCTGCCGCGCCAACGCCGCCGTCGCATCGGTCGACCCATCCGAAACCACAATCACTTCCCGCACAATCGAACACTCGAGCGCAGCAAAAACAACCGGCTTAATCGTCTGTTCTTCATTGAACGCGGGAATGATAACGGAGACTATTTTTTTCATGAGGAGATTATAGCATGCGAGGGAGGGGGCAGGAGGATAGGGTGAAGGGAGTAGGGGTGGAGGCGAGATTACAGAATCTGTGTTAATGTTGGATTATTGTCATTATTAAAATATGTATGAAGAAATCAGCAATTATTATTAGTGTTATTGCAGGTGTTGTAATTACCGGCGGTGTGGCATGGGCAGTTATTGATGCGAGCAACGAGGCAAGTGAGAATTATAGCGAGGACGCAGAAGAGCGAGCGAAGGACCTGCACGATCGAGCGCAGACAGAGGCAGATGCGTTGATTGCACGACCGGAAGCTCAGCGACAGGAGGCAGAGAAAAAGGTGCGAGAGTTCTTGAATGATGATTCGGTGACTGTTGAGTACGACCGAACAACAAAATCTACATACGACAATAATCGGATAGCAGAAGTGTATTTTGCAGGAAAAGATCAAATCGAAATATATATAGATACAAACGAAGTAGTTCAATTTGGTCCTCGTCCTTTAGGGCAGGGTGTAGCACCAGATGATTACTTGACATCACCCGTGAAAACAACAGAAGAATTACGTTTGATCGCAGAGGAATTTATAAACAAAAATAGTTCAGCGGACATCTCGCGTGACGATTTAGAATTTAAGATTGGAGAAAAGTTAGACATAGTATTCTTCAGATGGACAGATTCCGCGAAGCAATTGCAAAATGGCATGATGGCATTCGCACAAGTTGGAATTTCGATTGGCGGTGAGGTAGTTAGCTATACAAATACACTTTAACGATAAAAGCATCCCAAGCGGATGCTTTTTTCGTATAAAAACATATCCACTTCCCGTTCTCTCCCAATTTGCTAACGTAAACATACGTCGCATGACGTATAACGATTGAACTGAATAGTATGAATAATGCATTTGAAGCAGCAAAACTACAACTTCGACGCGCGCAAGATGTGCGTCCGTTTGCAGAAGAATTCCTCGCCAGACTCCTTACCCCCATGCGCGAAGTGCGCGTGTCGATTCCGGTAAAGATGGACGACGGAACGGAACGAATTTTTGAAGGATTCCGCATGCAGCACAACAACTGGCGCGGGCCGTATAAAGGAGGAATTCGATTTCACCAAGATGTTGATGAGAATGAAGTAAAAGCACTCTCGACCTGGATGACAATCAAAACCGCCGTTGCCGGAATTCCAATGGGAGGAGGGAAGGGCGGTATAACCGTGAACCCGAAGAATCTTTCAATCGCAGAATTAGAACGTCTCACCCGCGGATGGGTACAAGCGATGGGAAGTGTGATCGGCCCAGAAATCGATGTCCCAGCTCCAGACGTAAACACATCCCCACGCGAAATGGCATGGATCGCAGATGAATTCGGTCACCCGGCGGTGGTCACAGGAAAGCCGATCGAAAACGGAGGATCGGCCGGACGCGGAGCCGCAACCGCAACGGGTGGGTACTATGTATTTTCGCAATTAAAGCCTCATCTTCTGTTTGAGCCAGAAATGGGAACTGTTGTCATCCAAGGATTCGGAAATGCCGGCCAAATCTTCGCCGAAATCGCCGCGCGTCACGAAATGAAAGTAATCGCGACATCAGACTCGAAAGGCGGAATTTACAAAGCAGACGGACTCGACATTGAAGCGTTGAAAAAACACAAAGAAAAAACAGGGACGGTGCAAGGATTCGACGGAGCAAAAGACATCACAAACGAAGAGCTACTCGAAATCGAATGCGGCCTACTTGTGCCAGCAGCGCTCGAGAACGTGATTACCGCAGAAAACGCTCCGCGCATAAAAGCGAAAGTCATTTTAGAACTCGCAAACGGACCAACATCTCCAGAAGCCGACGACATCCTGTTCGGAAAAGGAATCCAAGTCATCCCAGACGTGCTAGCAAATTCCGGCGGCGTAACCGTCAGCTACTTCGAATGGGACCAAAACATGAAGGGCGAAGTCTGGACCGAAGAAGTAGTCGACGAAAAATTAAAATCCATCATGACCGCCCAGGCAGAAGAAGTCTGGAAACGAAAAGAACAATACGGAACCGACTTACGCCGCGCCGCGTTTATTCTGGCACTTGAGCGGTTGGAAGAGGCGTGGGAATTGCATAAAAAGTAGCGCTACATTCTAGTCCCAAAAACCATTCAGTTATAAAGTGGGAAAAGATTGGATGCAGAAGGGTTTGTGGTAAGGGCAGAATAAAGACGCGGTGTTGCAAGGAAAATCCCCCCGAAGCGATAGCAACGGGGGGATTTTAATTATCTACCAAACCATTCTCTTTTCCAGGTATTCATCATTTCAATTTCGTTTGTTTGTGCGGTAATGATGTCCTCGCTGAGTTTTATCAGCTCTGGTCGCTCGGTTCCATTTAGGAGGATCTGAGCCATGTCGATCGCTCCTTGGTGATGGACAATCATTTCGTTAATAAACGAAAGTTCGAGATCTGCACCTTGCTTCTTTGCGAGTTCGGCATTCATGTCCGCCATCATGGATTCCATGGTCATGCCATCGCCAGACATGATAGTTCCATCTGGCATGGTGTGCGCCGAACTGCGTGGAGATGATTCAATGGCAGTTATTTCAGGAGAGCTTGGACGGTTGCCTGCAGCGGCATAGCCGATCCCGAGACCAAGAACAAAGAGCACAATAGCAAAAAGATAGAATGAATTTTTCATAGTTATTATTTACGTGAATAAGTAATGAAAAATATTCAAAAAGCCTTTGTATGGAGGATGCCTGAAGAAAACAGAAGTGAAAGATAGCGAATGAATTTTGTGCGCCACGAGCAGAATAAATAGCTACGCGGGAGCGGAGGTTCTTCTGTTCGCAAGGTGATGACGAGCAGTAAAGCTATCCCGAAGACAAGAATCGAAGCAAATTGTGAAAGTGAAAGAGTTTGCCAGCGATCGGCGTGCATCTGTGCGTCCATGTCACAAACGATCTCGGCGTCGTTCATGAACATGCAATTCTCCATACCTGTATGATCTAATAGCGAAAAAATAAACAAACTTTGCAAAACTAAAAACGCGATCAATAGAATTTTCAGGACGAGAAAAGAAAATAATTTCATACACAAAAAATAACACAGTCAAAAAGAAAAAATCAAGAAAATGCAGAGGAGGGAATCATAAAGTATGTTTAAACAAACCGACTCAAATGTCTATTAATGTCCGCTAAAGGCAAAAATAACTCGAGGAAATATATACAATAAGAAGAAGCCCCGCACCGACCAGTATGGTCAGTGCGGGGCTGTGTATTCGTGCGAGGGTCAGGTTCAGGATCGACGCACTTCGATCTTGTAGTGAGCGTTCTTGCCCCTGGCCTCGTACTCGAAGCACACCGCGGGCCCGTTTCCTTCGAAGTAATGCACGATCTTAATGTTGTCCTCCCTGCGGCAGAAGCCGAAGGGCAGGAACCTGACGACGACGAGCTCCTCCTCGAGCGTGATCGCGAAGTGAGGGTTCCCGAGCGAGGGCGGTACCGTGTAGGTTGTGATGCCAGCGATGACGCCGAACTCTCGCTGCACCGCTACCTCGGTGATACGGATCACGTCCCGGCTGTTGCGGAGGATCTCTTCATTGATCTCCGCCAGCATCCGCACTCGCTCCCTCTTGGTTGCCATGTCGGCGTCGTCCATCTGGGCGATCATCTTTTCGATCTTGTGAACCGCATCCCATTCGCTCATTCAACACCTCTTTTCCATGAAGCTTTCCCAGCTTCGTTGGGGCCTTTCGACCGCCAAATCTACCAAAAAATCACCCTCCCGTCAAGAAAAAAACTCCCCGTAAAGTCAGAAGCCCCGCCCGACCAGTGTGGTCAGTGCGGGGCTGTGCGTATAGGAGGCGAGAAGTGGACTACTTGTCCTTGCGCGGCTTCTTGCGACGCTTGTCGTGGATGAGATCCTCGAGGCCATCGATGCGCCTCTGTTGATCACGCAGGGCGGTCCTCATGAGGTCGACCTGCTCCTGGAGTGCCGTGACGGCCCCCTCGAGATCTTCGATCTGACCGCGCATCATGGCGCGGCCCATGAAGGCGTTGGTCGCATCTTCGCGATCGAGGGCCTCCAGCACCTCCTCCTCCGTCACCGCCTGCGCACGCGTGTGCTCCTGCCGCAGCGCGTCCACGGCGGGGTCGTTGAGGGTGCCGCCGACGCGGTTGACGTCGATGCGGGGCTGCTGTGGCGCGGGCAACTCCTTCGTGTCGGAGGAGTTCTCCGAGGTGTTGGCGGGGCTCTGCGCGAAGGCGGGGATGAGTAGGGCGATGAGGGCGATCATTGGATCTCTCAGGATTGTGCCATAGCTATGGCGGGTTGAAGGAACCAAGAAATCTACCAAAAAATACCCCTTTTGTCAATAATTTGGTACGATTCCCGCATAGAATTTCACTATGAGCTACGATCACAACAGTATTGATAAAAAATGGCAGGAACGGTGGGACGCGGAACAGGCGTTTCGTGCGGAAGATTCGTCAAAAAAACCTAAGTTTTACACACTAGTCGAGTTCCCATTTCCGTCTGGTGCCGGCCTTCACGTTGGTCACCCGCGTTCGTACACGGCGCTCGATGTTGTAAGTCGCAAAAAGCGCATGCAGGGCTTCAACGTTCTGTACCCGATTGGTTGGGATGCGTTTGGATTGCCGACCGAAAATTACGCTATCAAACATGGTCGCAAGCCGCAGGAAGTGACCACCGAAAACATCAACACCTTCCGCCGCCAACTAAAATCCCTTGGTCTTAGCTTCGACTGGTCACGCGAAGTAAATACTTCGGACCCAAGCTACTACAAATGGACACAGTGGCAGTTTTTACAATTCTTCAAAGCAGGATTGGCATACAAGGCAAAAACCGAAATCAACTGGTGCCCGAAGGACAAGATTGGTCTAGCGAACGAAGAAGTAGTCGCCGGAAAATGCGAACGCTGTGGAGAAGAAGTGGTGAAGAAAGAGAAAGAGCAGTGGATGATCGCGATTACAAAGTACGCCGATCGTCTTATTGATGATCTCGATACAGTGGACTACCTTCCAAAAATTAAGAAACAACAGATTGATTGGATCGGGAAGAGCGTGGGGGCAGAAATCGATTTTGCGATCGAAAACAAAGACGAAAAAATCACCGTCTTCACCACCCGTCCCGACACGCTCTTCGGCGTCACATATGTTGTGCTCGCGCCAGAACATAAACTCGTTTCCGAAATTGTCACGAACGAAAACAAATCCGCCGTCGACGCTTACGTGCAGTCCGTAAAAGCAAAAACAGACATCGAACGCACGAGTGACTCAAAAGAAAAAACCGGCGTCTTCACCGGCGCGTTTGCGATTCATCCGCTCACCGGCGAAAAACTCCCAATCTGGGTCGCGGATTACGTGCTCGCCAGCTACGGAACCGGCGCCGTTATGGCCGTTCCAGCTCACGACGAACGCGACAATGCCTTCGCCAAAACATTCGATTTACCAGTGAAGCAGGTGGTGACTCCGCTCATTGTGCTAACAGGAAAGAACACGCCAAAAGCAGATTTACCAATGTTGCCAATGTGCCGAACGGTAGATGTGATTATCAAAAATGAAAACGACGAATACCTTCTTCAGATCGAAGACGATCAGGTGCACTGCGTCGGTGGTGGAATCGAAGAAGGGGAAACGCCCGAAGAAGCGATCGTACGAGAAATGGTAGAAGAAACCGGCTACACAAATTTTGAAGTAACAGGCGTGGTTGCGGATCACGTGCAGGGTCAAGCATATCGCATTCCAAAAAACCGAAATCAGCAATGCGATTCGAAGTTTTTCGAAATCACCGTGCGTGGAGATGAGCGCGTGAAGAGCGAAGTTGAAGACGGAAAGCATCAGCAGAAGTGGGTGAAAAAAGAAGAGGTACGAAATCAACTCACCTGGGATCACCACACGTTCGTTTGGGATTTGTATAACGGAAAGGTATTTACGGACGAAGGATACCTGGTAAATTCAGAAACATTTGACGGAAAAACCTCTGAAGAAGCTCGCGCTGCGATCATCGCTGAACTCGAAAGCAAAAACGCAGGGCGCGCAAAAACTACGTACCGTCTACGCGACTGGGTATTCAGTCGACAGCGTTACTGGGGTGAACCAATTCCACTCGTGCACTGCGAAAACGGATGTTCGCCAGAAACAAATGGATGGGTTGCGATTGCAGACGACCAGCTTCCGCTTGTACTTCCTGAAGTAGAAAAATACGAACCGACCGACAGCGGGGAATCTCCTCTTGCGGCGATTACCGATTGGGTAAATACAACTTGTCCATCGTGCGCAGGCGCGGCAAAGCGTGAAACCGACACCATGCCAAACTGGGCAGGTTCAAGCTGGTATTTCCTGCGCTACATCGACGCACGCAACACGGAAGCGTTCGCGAGCAAAGAAGCGCTTAAGTATTGGACACCGGTCGACCTCTACAACGGCGGCATGGAACACACTACGCTTCACTTACTCTACTCACGTTTCTGGAACAAATTCCTCTTCGATCAAGGCCTGGTTCCAACTAGCGAACCGTACGCAAAGCGTCATTCACACGGATTAATTTTGGCGGAAGACGGTACCAAGATGAGTAAATCAGTTGGTAACGTAGTGAACCCAGACGAAGAAGTGAAAAAACACGGCGCCGACGCCTTCCGCATGTACGAACTCTTCATTGGTCCATTCGAAGAACCAGTCCCATGGAGCGACGCAGGCCTAACCGGCGTGCGCCGATTCCTCGAACGCGTCGCGCGATTAACCGACTACATAACGACTGAAACAGCTGAATCAACACGCCGCGAACTGCACAAAACCATCGCGAAGGTAACCGAAGACATCGACAACATGCGCTTCAACACGGCGGTGGCAAAGATGATGGAATGGGCAAACGTCGCGCACAAAGAAAAGAAAGTGTCGAAATCAGATTTAAAACTATTCCTCACACTCCTCAACCCTTTCGCGCCTCACATCACAAACGAAATTCACGAACAGCTAGGCGGAAAAGAACTTCTAGAATCCCTCGAATGGCCAAAGGCAGATACGTCATTGCTCACTGACAACATCCTTACAATCGCCATCCAGGTAAACGGAAAACTACGCGGTTCAATTCAAGTTGCGGCCGAATCAACACAAGAACAAATCCTCGAACAAGCCCGCCAAGAAGAAAACGTCGCAAGGTACATCGAGGGCGGAGTGAAGAAGGAAATTTACGTGAAAGGGAAGCTAGTGAACTTTGTCGTTTAGTGTGAACAAAGAGCGTTTCGAAATCACTTGGAACGACAAAAACCTGAAGGGCGATGCATGGACTGCTGTATCTGCTCCTTCGGTTTTTTGTTTGCACGGAGCAGGTTCGTCGCGCAAAGAAATATTCGACCAGCTACGTGAACGATTTTTGAAAGAGGGAGTTGGTTCAGTTGCATTCGACTTTGTCGGCCATGGTGAGACAGGAGGGGAGCTGATTGGTTCATCGCTCGACGATCGACTGAATCAAGCGAAGGCGGTGTTCGGTGCACAAGAATTCAAAACTCCAATCACTCTCATCGCAAACAGCATGAGCGGCTACACGGCGATTCAACTTCTCGATCACGTTCCAGTAAAAACCCTTGTCCTCATTGTGCCAGCAGTCTACGCAACCGAAGCAAGCCAAATGCCATTCGGTCCAGAATTTTCAAAAACGATCCGCACCAAAGACAGCTGGCTCGCAAGCGACGTGTGGCAACATCTCGAAAATTTTAAAGGCAAGCTCGTACTCGTCTCTGCAAAACACGATACTGTTATTCCAAATGAGGTGATTCAAAAAATTCTCGAATCCACATCAGGTACAAAAGAAAAACATCACCTCGAACTCGATTGCGACCACAACGTGTTCGCGCATTTGAAAAATAACCCAGTCGTTCTAGAAACAATTTACAAACACATATGATCGGATTTTTCGATTCAGGCGTAGGTGGATTAACGATTGAACAAGCGGCGCGCAAGGCGATGCCGGAGTATGATTTTTTGTATCTAGGTGACTCTGCGCACGCGCCGTATGGAAATAAATCAAAAGAAGAAATCACCGAACGAACTCTCGCTGGCGTAAATTGGTTAATCACCCGCGGGTGCAAATTAGTCATCCTCGCCTGCAACAGCGCATCCGCTCAAGCGCTGCGCGAAATTCAGCAAACATATTTTCCACCAACCAGAACCGAACGCGTCCTCGGTATCATCCGCCCAACCGCTGAATTTTTCGCAGAAAGTGAACATCATAATCTTGTTGTATTCTCTACGCCAACAACGGCAAAAACCGGCGCGTATCAGGTGGAGATCAGGAATCAAAACCCAGGCATTGAAGTGATGGTACACGGTTGCGAAAACTGGGCACCAATGATCGAACAAGGTCTTGCGCAAACTTCGGAAATGAAAGAAGAGGTTTTGAAAGAAGTGGCAAGAGCAAAAGAAGGTAACGATTTTGATGCTGCGCTTCTTGCTTGCACGCACTATCCATACGTCCAATCGTTCGTAGAAGAGACGATGGGTCCGAAGACAAAAATCTACAATCAAGCAGATATAATCGTAACCAGTCTAAAAAGATACCTGGCACGTCATTCAGGGCTAGAATCCCGTCTGGAAACAAATAGGTCATCACAGTACTACGTAACAGGCGATGTTGATCAGGCAGAGAAAAATGCACTGGAGCAGTTTGGATACAAGATTAGATTTAAAAAAGCCGCCGAACACAAATAGAAATTGTATTGATTCTCATCAATTTTCACGCTACACTGCAACCGATATGATCATCACTATTCTCATCTTTTTAGCCGTCCTTTCCTTGCTCGTGATTGTCCACGAATTCGGGCACTACATTACCGCCAAAAAATCGGGGGTAAAAGTGGAAGAATTCGGGCTCGGGTTTCCGCCGCGGTTGTTTTATTGGACAGCAAAAGACGGGATGAAATGGTCGATAAACGCCATTCCGCTTGGAGGGTTTGTAAAAATTCATGGTGAAACGGGCGAGGATCGCAACGACCCAGGAAGCTTCGGTGGAAAATCATTTTTCACTAAAGTCCTCATTCTGGCAGCGGGAGTGATTATGAACTTCTTGCTCGCAGCCGTCCTGTTCTCGATCGTTTTCCTGTTCCCGTCCCGCGCGGTAATCGAAGGATCAACATCCAAACTAGCAACCATTTCGGACGAGCGCATCGAAATTGTGACTATTATGGAGGGGTCCGCCGCAGAAGAAGCGGGCGTGTTGCCGGGCGACGAATTCGTTTCGCTCGCGGGGGAATCCTACGAATCGGGCGCTGAAGTACGTTCTGCACTTGGCGAAATCGAAGAAGGAGAATACGTAGATTTAATCGTTGAGCGAAACGGCGAACAGCAAACACTTTCCGTCACCTCGCGTCAGAATGATCAGGGTGTTGAAGGTCGACTTGTGGGCGTAGCGGTCGCGGAAACAGCGATGGTTCGTTACCCAATCTATCTCGCGCCAGTGAAAGGAGTGGAAGTGACAGCTTTCTACACATGGGAAATTCTAAAAGCATTCGGAGGACTATTCGGCTCGCTCTTCGCGGGTGAAAAAGTAGATGCAGAACTCTCGGGTCCGGTTGGAATCGCGGTGCTAACTGGAGAAGTTGCGCGTACCGGAATCATCCCGCTCCTTCAATTTGCCGCCATTCTTTCCATCAACCTCGGAATCCTCAACATTCTTCCACTCCCGGCTCTAGACGGTGGACGCATCGCATTCGTCATTGTGGAAGCGATTCGCCGAAAGCCAAACAGTCCAGAAGTAGAATCCGCAATTCACGGAATCGGGTTCCTGATCTTAATGGGATTAGTGATTGTAGTGACCTTCAAAGACATCTTCAACTTGGTGACATAATATGAAAGAACAATTACAGAAATTACAGACAGAATTTTTAGAAGCCGTTGCGCGTGTCGCGAAGAGTGAAGAGCTCGAAGCGTTGCGCGTGGATTTTTTGGGACGCAAAGGAAAGATGGCAGAAGTGATGAAGCAAATTCCAACGCTTGCCGACGAAGCAAAGAAAGAAGCAGGAGCGATAGCAAACCAAGTAAAAACTGCAATCGAATCCGCATTCACAACAGCGCAACAAGCACTCTCGGCGCAAGAAAAAGTCGCACGCGATCAATCTGAATGGCTCGACGTAACCGCTCCAGGAACATCGCCTGAACTCGGCCACCTCCACTTAACAACGCAAGCGATTCGCGAAATCACCGACATCTTTCACCGCATCGGATTTATACGCGTGCGGCACCCGGAAGTAGATTGGGATTACTACGCATTCGAAGCGCTCAACATTCCAAAAGGCCACCCAGCGCGCGACGAATGGGAAACATTTTTCGTTGCCGGTCAGGAAGGTGTGCTCGAAGGCGAGAAAGGGAAGGTATTGCTAGTGCCTCACACAAGTAACGGCCAAGTACGCGAAATGGAAAAAGGTCACGTGCCAATTCGCATGCTGAACATTACAAAAACCTACCGTCGCCAATCTGATGTTTCGCACGCTCCAATGTTCCATCAATTTGAAGGGCTCATGGTAGACAAAGATGTCAGCATTCCAAATTTGAAAGGAACGATCGATTTTTTTGTAAAACAATTTTTTGGTGCCGATCGCGAAATTCGATTGCGTCCATATCACTTCCGCTTCACCGAACCGTCGTTCGAAATCGACATTTCGTGCGACGTGTGCAAAGGAACAGGAAAATTACCAGACGGAAAATGTCGTCTATGCAAACAAGGATGGCTCGAAATCGGCGGAAGCGGAATGGTTCACCCGAACGTAATCAAGGCAGGTGGATTGAACCCAGAAGAATACCAAGGATTCGCCTTCGGCTTCGGTGTCGAGCGCTGCATGATGATGAAGAGCGGTGTAAACGTGCGCGACATCCGAATGGTCTACCGAAACGATCTACGATTCCTTCAGCAATTCTAATATGAACATTCTTGCAAGTTACAACTGGTTGAAAGAATACCTCCACACCTCAAAAAACGCCGAAGACTTCGCGCGTGAATTGAGTTTGAAATCAATGTCCGTCGAGTCTATCGAATACGTAAAAAATCGATTCGAACACATGGTGATCGGTGAAATTACCGAAATCAAACCGCACCCCGACGCAGACAAGCTCAAAATCGCGATCACAAACATCGGTGATCGTTCTGTTGAAGTGGTCTGTGGCGGAACAAACATCCGCGAAAAACAGCGAGTTGTTGTCGCGCTCCCGGGCGCAAAAGTACGTTGGCACGGAGAAGGGGAGTTGATTGAATTAAAACCAACAAAAATTCGAGGAGTCGCAAGTGAAGGAATGATCTGCGCGGCAAATGAAATCGGTTTCGAAAAACTTCCGCAAAACGATGGAGAAATTTGGGATATAACCGAATCGGTTCAAGCGAAGCCTGGCACGAACGTCGCTGAAGCACTCGGAATAGATGATGTGTTGTTCGATATTGAAGTTACCACAAACCGACCAGATGCCATGAGTATCGTTGGTCTTGCACGCGAAGGCGGAGCGGTAACGGGTGACGAGTTTAAATTTGAACCATCAAAAATCGAATCACCAAACGGCGAAACACTTCCGCTTTCGGTACGCGTTGAAGCGGATGAAGTGCCGCGGTACATGGCAGTGGCGATCGATGGCGTGCGAGTAGAATCGTCTCCAATGTGGTTACAGCAAAAACTTCTTCTTGCCGGCTACAAGCCAATCAACAACATCGTCGACATCACGAATTACGTTCTACACGAATACGGACAGCCGCTTCACGCATTTGATTACGACAAGTTAGAAGGAGCGGAAATAATCGTACGAAACGCAAAAGCAGGGGAGAGGATGTTGGCGCTCGACGACATGGAATACGAACTACGTGCAGAAGACGTGGTCATTGCTGACGCAAAAAAACCTGTAGCAATCGGGGGAGTTATGGGCGGAAAAGAAAGTGGAACATGGAACGAAACGACGCGCATCGTATTCGAAGCCGCAAACTTCGACGCCATTCGCGTTCGCCGAACCGCTCGCGCACTCAATCTCTACTCACAATCACAAAGCCAGTTCGAAAAAGGCCTTTCAACAGAATCGCTTCCAGCAGCCCTTGCGCGCGCTGTTGAATTAACACTCGAAATCGCCGGGGGATGTGTAGCATCTAAAATCATCGACGTACAAGCGAATGCTTACAAGCCAAAGTCATTCACCTTTAATCCGGATCGTGCTCGAAAAATGATCGGCGTTGAATTGAGTACTGAAGACATGCTCGATTCGCTTGCAAAGTTAGGATTCGAAGCCAAGAAAAAAGGCGACGGCTACGAAGTGAACGTGCCATACTGGCGCGACAAAGATATCGAAGACGGAGTTGACTTCACCGAAGAAATCGCGCGTCTTTACGGATATCACAAACTCGAACCAGTCCTTCCAAACGGCGCGCCAGCATTCCAAGTGGAAGACCCGGCAATCGCACGCGAAGATTGGTTGAAGGACATGCTGCTCGCAGCTGGCTATACAGAACTGTACGGCTACTCATTTGTGAGCGAACAAGATTTGCTCGCGTACGATCTCGACCCATCAAAAGCCGTCCGAATTCTCAACGAACTTTCGGCAGACCAAACGCACATGCGCACGTCGTTGATGCCAAGCGTGCTACGCGACATCGAACGAAACCAA
Organism: uncultured Gammaproteobacteria bacterium; assembly: GCA_964569575.1. GTDB lineage: Bacteria > Patescibacteriota > Patescibacteriia > UBA9934 > UBA9934 > JAQCKO01. Next base: position 40,784 of record CAZMTL010000006.1, read on the forward strand.
GCGAGCGTTCCATCGGCAAGCGTATTCGAATTGCAAAACATCTATCTTGCACGCGAGAAATCTATTCCCGAACAACGAACACAGCTTGTAATTGCGTCCTACGGTTCTGGTGATGCAGAAGAAATATTCTTCAAAGTAAAAGGTTTGCTAGAATATTTCTTCGCAGAAACATCCGCGAATATCACATTCAAACGCCTACAAGGCGACGATCGTTGGCACGCAACACGCGCCGCAGAAGTGCGCATAAATGGAAAACGCATCGGAACACTCGGACAAGTCTCGGAAAAAACACAGGACGCATTCGGTGTGAAGCGACTTACGATCGCTGCGGAACTAGACTTGCAAGACGTCTTGCAAGAGGTCAGCGTTCAAAAATCCTTCACCGAAATCCCAGCCTTCCAAGCAGCAGAACGCGACATCGCCGTCGAGCTAGATGAATTCGAATCATTCGAATCACTCAACGCAGCCTTACGAAAAGTGGACGCACAAATTGAATCGGTAGAAGTAAAAGAAGTCTACAAAGGCGACAAAATCCAATCAGGAAAAAAGAGCCTTACACTCGCGCTCACCATACGATCAAAAGAAAAAACACTTTCTTCGGAAGAAGTAGACGCGGTCATGTCGAAGGTGCAAGCGATGTTAGAAAAAGAATTCCGTGGTACAATTCGATAAAGAAATTAACTAGGAGGATATGCTCAGTTCGCTCGATATTTTGTATCTAGTCATCACGTTCGCCGTTTTATGGATCGCAGGTTTTGTCTGCTGGTTCATTTGGCACATCATTATGATGCTACGCGAACTGCACAAAGCAACTCAAACCCTCACGCGCGCTGTTGAAGACGTAGAAAAATCCATCCACGGCATAAAAGCAAAATTCGGCAGCGGCCGACTTTCGGATCACTTCAAAAACACAGTAGAAACACTGCGAGACAAGGCGAGTGAGGCGATGCGAAATTCGGGGAAGCGATAGGAGTTTTTTTACGTCATCCCGGGCTTGACCCGGGATCCATCGGGCGAAAATCGATTGTGGCGATGGATGCCGGATCGGAGTCCGGCATGACGAGTGAGAGTGATTAGCTCTGAATAAAATAGGTCCTATAAGTCATATCCGACGTATAGGACCTATTTCTTTTAAACGAAGAACCCCGCCACGACTCGTTGGAGCCGGGCGGGGAGCGGTGTGTGCCTTGGCCCTCGTTTGGGCTAGGTGGTCTTACGAGCGGTGATGATGCAGATGTCGGGACCTGCCGCCTGGTGGTAGCACGTCCTGACTCGAACCGCCGGCTGATCTGGTGTGCTTGGGTAGTAGTGCTTGGGAAGACCGACGGCATAGCCTTCCCCACTAACACTGGGGTCACTCGTGCGCACGAGCATTGCATCGAACAGGCGCTTTCCTGTGCTGCGGAAGTGCAGGAGCGCCATGTAGGCAACCTGTCTTGCTAATGGGATTTCGTCGACCTCGCTGTTGACGAGGGCGAGTTGTTGTTCCCACTGTAGAGAGGTAGATCCGTGGAGAGGAGTCATGCGCATGAGTCGCCACCGACCCGCTTCGGTACGGCTGGCGGCCGTTCGCTTGCTGGTCTGGCGATCGATGCCAATGAGCCCCCTTCGTGCGAGGATCTGGCACATCCCTCCTACGATCGGGATACCGGTGTCGTAGAAGAGGATGTACTTACCTCGTTCATCGTCGAGCATGTTCGAGATGTCGTTCATGATCTGATCGGGGATGACCGTAGCACGCCTGCGCTCTTCATTCGTCATTTCGCCGAAGCAACGCTCGACCTCGGGGATGCCGTGGAAGTTGCCGTCCATGCGCTGTCGCGCCTCCTTCTGCTGGGCGGTTTCGCAGTAGGTGAGCCCGCGCTTTTCCCGAACTGCCTCAACGAGCCAGTCGCGGAAGTCGAGGTCACTGATGACCACTTGGTAGAAGTCGCTCGGCATCCGCGCAAGACGCAGAACCCGCACGAATGCAGTGAGGTCTCCCAGGATTTGATCGAAGGAACGGTTGTCGCTCATGTTGCGCCTCTCGTTGTTGAGCGTCGGATTCTAGCCTTGCAAGAGCAAGACCACGAGGTTAACAGATCTCTTCTAAAAGTCAATTCCTTGGCTCAACCTAGCCAACGTGCTACAAGTGGCGAATTATGGTAAATTGAGCGCAGTATGTCGTCGTTGATGAAACCAGAAGATTTCGTCCATCTTCATGTTCACTCGCATTTTTCGCTTTTGGAAGCTCTCCCAAATCCAAAGGCGCTTGTTGATTATGCAAAGAAATATGGCATGAACGCGCTCGCGCTTACCGACAACGGGGCGCTGTACGGAGCAGTGGCGTTTTACAAGGCGTGTAAGGAGGCAGAAATAAAGCCAATTATCGGCCTCGACACGTATATTGCGCAAAACAAAATGACCGACAAACGGGCGCGCATCGACGACCGGCCGTACCGATTGAACATCATCGCGCTCAACGACGAAGGCTACGCAAACCTGCTTCGCATTACATCCGCCGGATTCCTAGAAGGATTTTATTACAAACCCCGCGTCGACAAAGAATTCCTTCGAGCGCACGCAAAAGGATTGGTCGCCATGAGCGGATCGCTCTCGGGTGAAATTCCAAAAGCACTTGCGGCAGATGATTTGAATAAAGCCGAAGCGCTCGCGCTCGAATATCAATCTATTTTTGGCGAAGGGAACTTCTTCCTCGAACTCATTCATCACCCCGACCTTCCACGACAAGTCGACGTCAACACGGCGTTGAAAGAACTCTCCAAAAAAACCGGCATCCCGCTCGTGGTGACCGACAATATTTTCTACCTCGAACCCGAAGACCGCGAAGGTTACGAAGCGCAGCAATGTATTATGCGCGGCCGAACGCTGGAGTCATTCCGTCAATCAAACGCGGAAGACGTTGATCTTTCGTTTGGAAACCCGGCCGACATTATCGAGTATTTTAAAGACGTCCCGGAAGCACTCGAAAACACGCGCAAGATTGCTGACCGTGTAGAATTCAAAATGGATCTTGGAAACAGCTATCTTCCAATTTTCCCAATGCCAGAAGGGAAATCGGACAACGACTTTTTGTACGAACTAGGCTGGAAAGGATTGCAAGAACGATACGCAGAAATTACGCCAGTGATTAAAGAACGGTTCGAATACGAATTTGGCGTGATTAAAAAAATGGGATTCCCGTCCTACTTTATTATCGTTCAAGATTTCGTAAACTACGCGAAGGAACAGGGGATTTTGGTGGGGCCAGGGCGAGGTTCGGCAGCCGGGTCCATCATCGCGTACGCGCTCAAAATCACCGACATCGACCCAATGCGCTACGGACTACTCTTCGAGCGCTTCCTGAATCCTGATCGCGTTTCGATGCCCGACATTGACATGGACTTTGCCGACAACCGGCGAAGCCAGGTGTTGGATTATGTGACAAACAAATACGGAGCCGACCGTGTTGCCGGGATTATTACGTTTGGAACCATGATGCCTCGCGCGGCAGTGCGCGATGCCGCTCGCGTACTCGGACTCACCTTCGACGAAGCCGACTTGATCGCAAAGGCCGTGCCAGAACCAGTACAAGGTCGCCACACACCACTCAAAAAAGCAATCGTGGAACATAAAGAACTTCGCGATCAATACAACACGCAACCAATGGTGAAGCGCGTGATCGATCTTGCGATGAAGATGGAAGGAAACCCGCGCCACGCGTCTCAACACGCCTGCGGAATTGTGATTGGAGATCGTCCGCTAGTTGATCGCGTACCACTTCAAGCAGGGCAACGCGAAGACATGGCGCTCGTGACTCAATATTCCCTTAACTCCGCCGAAGCCGCGGGATTGGTAAAGATGGACTTCCTCGGACTCTCCAACTTAACAGTCATCCAAGACGCACTCGACATTATCGAGGCGGTACACAGGGTAAAAGTAGACATCGATAACATTCCTCTCGACGATGAAAAAACATTCGCCCTTCTTGGGCGTGGCGACACAACCGGCGTGTTCCAGCTGGAGTCCGACGGAATGAAGCGCTACATTCGCGATTTGAAACCAACCGTGTTCGAAGATATCGTCGCGATGGTGTCGTTGTACCGCCCGGGACCGATGCAGTTTATCGAAAGTTTCATTCGTCGAAAGCACGGAAAAGAAAAAGTGGTATACGAACATCCGTTGATGGAAAACTCGTTTAAGGAAACCTACGGAATTCCGGTGTATCAAGAGCAGGTGATGCAAGTCTCGAAAGACCTTGCTGGTTTTACGGGTGGTGAAGCGGATACGCTGCGAAAAGCGATGGGGAAGAAGATTGCCGAATTGATGGAAAAAATGCGCGTTCAGTTTGTGGACGGCGCGGTGAAGAATAATGTGCGCCGTGATGTTGCGGAAAAAATCTTCCAAAAATTAGAAGACTTTGCCGCCTACGGATTCAATAAATCGCACGCCGCGTGTTACGCCATGATCGCGTACCGAACGGCATACCTAAAGGCGTACTACCCAGCTTCCTTCATGGCGGCGCTTCTAAACTCGGATATTGCCTCCATCGACCGCATTACGATCGAAGTAGAAGAATGTGCGCGACTCGGAATTAAAGTATTGCCACCAGACGTAAACGAATCGTATCCAGGGTTTTCGGTTGTGCCAGAAACAGGAAATATTCGTTGGGGATTGAACGCAGTAAAAAACGTTGGAATCGAAATCGCGAAAGAAATCCAGGCAGAACGAAAGCGAAACGGTCTGTACAAAAGCCTTACCGACTTTGTGTGCCGAGTCCAAACACAACATTTCAATAAAAAATCCATCGAATCGCTGATAAAAGCCGGCGCACTCGATCGCTTTGCCGATCGTGCACAACTAGTCCACAACATGGACCAACTTCTGTTGTTGAACAAGCAGGTGCAAAAAGAAAAAGCGACAAATCAAATTAACCTCTTCGATTTTGGCGGAGATAGTGGTGTAAACAAAGACATCCAGCTCCGTATCGCGCCACCACTTCCAAACGCACAACTACTTTCGTGGGAAAAAGAATTGCTCGGAATCTACGTTTCTTCTCACCCAACAAAACCGATTAAAGAAGTGCTTCAACCAGTCGTGCTCGAAGCGACACTTCTTCCCGAGCGCAACGACGAAGACATGGCAAAGGTAGTAGGTGTGATCACCGAAATTAAGCAAATCCTCACAAAGAAAAAGCAGGAACCGATGGCCTTCGTAAAAATCGAAGACTGGTCCGGTGGAATCGAAGTCGTCGTATTTCCAAAACTCTACGAAAAAATCCGCCACATGTTGGTGGCAGACATTTTAGTCATTATCGAAGGAAAGGTGTCAGTCCGCGAACGCGAAGAACGTAAAGAATGGTCAATCCTTGCAAACAAGATCATGTCATTCAAAGAAGAAGATGCGCCAGCAGTAGCAGCGATGATCATGGGCGGTTCGTGGTACGAAGAAGGAATCCAAAAACCCGAAGAACCGACACTAATCGAGGAAGACGGCGTATCCATCACCGTTCCCGAAAACCCATCACAAAAAATCATTCAACAGCTCAAGGAATTATTCCTCGCCTACCCGGGAAAAGATCGCGTCTACCTAATCGTCGAATCCGGCGGCCGAAAACGCCGGGTCGCAACCGAATACTCAGTAGAAAAGAAGCCCGAAATTTTAGGTAAAATTGGCGCAATTGTTGGCGAGGCAAGTGTAAGATGATAGAATAAAAGTAAACAAAATTATACGCTATGAAAATACACTGGAGGATGCTATTTTTAGTCGGGCTAATAATGCTTGTGCCGGCGACGAGTCGAGCAGTAGATGGGGAGGTATTGGATGCGATAGAGGTGCAGGGAGGTACGGCAATGAATCAATTCAGCGACCTCGAAGCAATCGGGGATGTAGATGGTGACGGGGTGGTTGATATTGCAACAAGTGATTATATTCTCGACGAAGGTGAAGTAAGAATTCGATTCATGAACGCGAACGGATCAATTAAAGGTGAGCAATTGATTGCGGAAGGCGTAGGTGGATTGCAAGCAAATTTGGCGCTAAGTGGAGAGTTTGGTTTTACAGTAGTAGCACTTGGCGATGTCGACGGAGATGACGTGCCAGATATTGCAGTAAGCGAGGTTCGGGGGTCTTCTGGAGGTTCGCGAACAGGAGCGATATATATCTTATTTTTAAACGACGACGGAACAGTAAAGGCTGAACAAAAGATTGCAGATAATACAGGTGGTTTCCCTGATCTACTACAAGAAAATTCGTTTTTTGGAAGCGAGATGGCTGCGCCTGGCGATATTGATGGTGATGGAATAGTAGATTTAGTCGCCTCGGCAAGTATAGCTGGAAGCAACAACGGATTTTATACAATCTTTTTAAACATTGATGGAACAGTTAAGGATTTTCAAAGAGTTGATACGCTTGTAGGGGGGTTTGAAGGAGATTTTGAAGCGATCGAATATGTAGGCTACCTAGAAGGCATTGGAGATTTGGATGGTGATGGAACGGTTGATGTAGTGATGGGAGTTACAGTAAATAACGACGGCGCCGACGGAGAGGAAGACCAAAGAACCGGACATATTTGGGTATTATTCATGAATACCGACGGTACTGTACGGGAAGAAAATCGAATTGAACCAAACGAAGAAGACTTTGGAATTTTTATAGATTTTTATGACGGATTCGGGAATGTGGTTGTAAATGCAGGTGACCTGAACGGAGACGGGACAAATGATTTAGCGGTAGGCTTGCCTAGTCATTTAGAGGCTGGGCAGTACGGCGGTACAATATTAATCATTTTCTTAAATGAAGATGGAACCGTAAAAGCGTCATATCCGATCCATGGCCACGAAGGAAGTCTAGAAGGATTATTTGATGATGAAAGCTTGATTGGGTCGAAGGAAACGACCGCGTTAGGAGATTTTAACGAAGATGGATTGAACGATTTGATGACGATGGCAGTAGTTGGTGGTAATCGCGAACTCTTTATCCTCTACCTCGATGGCTCAATCGCACAAGCGGGCGGGGGAAGTGGAAACGACTCGGCGACATATCCAGAAAATATCACCTTCACAGCGTCGACGACACAATCTTGCACATTGCCGGCCACTGTTCGACTGCAGGCGGGTGCGCAAAATGCGGTAAAAGTCGTGTTGGCAAACAATTCAGAATTTCTAAACGCCCAAACCTACCCGTTACTCGGCTCATCTGCATTGCAAGTAAACATGTCGGTGGATCAATTCGGAAGTAGTACCTTCTACGCATTTTTCGAATCAAGCACGGCGAACCGGTCAGGCGTCTTCTCGCAAACGGTGAATGTGCTGCAGAATTGTGATGCGGACGAAGAGGAAGAAGATCAGCAGAATGATCAACCCGAGGATGCTCTCGATCTACCCGAAACAGCCCCAAGCCCAGTAAACGGACAGGTGCAAGAAGTTTCCCAGGTAAGAAAAAACACATTAATCCGCGGATCGTCTTATGCTGCGGTGTACTACATCGACGAAGCAGGAACACGCCGACCATTCTTGAACGAAACGCTCTTCTTTACCTATTTTGACAGCTTCGAAGACGTACAAACGGTCACTGACGCGACGCTTTCGGTTGTACCGCTAGGTTCACCAATGTTGCCGAAGTCGGGCGTTGTGCTGGTAAAGCTTCAAAGTGATCCAAAAGTGTACATGATCGAAAATCACCCAAGCGATACAACAAAGGCAGTGCGACGTCACGTTCCAAGTGAGCAAGTGGCTGAAGCAGTGTTCGGAAGCGATTGGAGTGAATACGTGATAGATATCGACGCGACACTCTACCCACGATTTGAAGAGGGAGCGCCGATCGCGATCGACGAAGAGGTGAATAAAACAATCATGAAGAAGCGGAGTGAGTTAGGGGAATAAATTCTGAGAAAAAGCGGTTTTAGACCGCTTTTTCTTTTTGTGCTAAAATACCTGCAAAGGAGTATGAACACACAAAAAAAAGGAGGAACATCGCGCGGGGCAAGACCGTTGTCGCGATCGCTACGGCTGTATCAAAAAATAGCGATTGTTTTTGTCGTACTTTCGCTACTATTATTATTCGCCGTTCTCTATTTGTCTGTTTCGGAAGCCGTCATTCACGTCACATCTAAACGCGAAGTAGTTTCGGTGACCAGTGGTGTTGAAGTCGTGGCTCAACCAACCGCCTACGGACAGGTAAGTGGATTTATTGTAGAAAAAACATTCGAAAAAGCCCGCACATTCGAACTTCCACAAGAAGGTGGAAATCCGGTTGAAGCAAAAGCAACCGGAATGGTGACGTTGATTAACGAAACCGCAAATCAAGTCGATCTTGTCGCGACAACGCGCTTCCTGTCCGAAGAAGGGGTACTGTTCCGCTTGAACGAACCCGTTTCAGTGCCGCCAAATTCACAACAATCTGTGCAGGTAAGTGCAGATCAGCCAGGACGCGCGGGAGAGATTGGTCCAACGCAATTCACCATTCCAGGACTTCCAGCCGCAACGCAGGCAGTGGTCTATGCGGTAAGTGTCGACCCGATGAAGGGTGGAGTTCAGTACATTCGAGCAATTACGCAGAAAGATTTGGACGATGCCGAACGTACATTGAAAGACGAAATTTTGGAAGAATCAAAACAATTGCTGCGCGAAGGCATTTCGATCGACCGTTTTGACGGTGAAGTATATGTAGCGGACGTAATTACAAAGGTAACCGACGGAGTTCCTGGAACGGAACAAGGAATGTTCAACGTAGCCGTCACGGTAAAGGTAACGGCCATCTACTATCCAAAAACACTCGTTCAGGAATATGTAGCCGAACAACTGTACGAAAGCATCCAGGAAGGATTCGAGCTAACGGAAGTAAATATGGACGGCTTGCAGATTAGTGTAAATACCATCAACACCGTAAACGAATCAGCAAACTTGCACGTCTATTTGGACGGAGAAGTGGTGCTCGCAAACAACCACGAATCACTCGAAGTCGCTAGATTTAAACGAAAGAGCGGGGAAGAAGTCACCGAGATGTTGTCTTCGGTCCCGCAGATCGAAAGCGCTTCAGTCGCATTTACGCCATTTTGGCTAAAACGTGTCCCAACACTAGAAGATCACATTCGTGTCGAGATTAAGTAGCTTGACAGCGAGCAGTAAAAGTTTACAATAACAGTATTGCCGTGAACGGAACTCACCAATCCGGGAGCAGTCGCAGGCGCAAGCGGAAAAAGCGCAAAGAGTGACGCGAAAGCGTAATTCGGGTGGAACCATCCGGCTAGTCCGGATCCCGAGATAGATGCCTTAACAGGTATGTACTCGGGTTTATTTATTTTTAGAACATGTATGTCAGAACAAGAATTGGAACACCTTCGTCATTCCTGCGCGCATTTGCTCGCAGCAGCGGTTGAACAGCTTTGGCCAAACGCCAAACGAACTATTGGACCGGCAACAAGTGCAGGGTTCTATTACGATTTTGATTTCGGAGAAGAAAAAGTAACAGAAGCAGATTTGAAGAAGATCGAAAAAACCATGAAGAAGCTGGTTGGTCAGTGGACGGCATTCGAACGCGAAGAAGTCTCGAAAGAAGGGGCGTTAAACGCCTTCGCTTCAAACGAATACAAGCAAGAATTAATCAACGAATTCGCAACCGAAGGGCAAACGCTCACGCTGTATCACTCAGGAAAATTCACCGATTTATGCCGCGGCGGTCACTGCGAAAACCCAGCAAAGCAACTCAAAAACTTCAAACTCCTTTCATTGGCAGGTGCTTACTGGCGAGGCGACGAGAAGAATAAAATGCTCACCCGCATCTACGGAACAGCCTTCGAAACAAAGGAAGAATTAGAGGCATACACGACAATGCTCGAGGAAGCAAAAAAGCGCGACCACCGAAAGCTGGGTGCTGAGCTTGGGTTATTCACCTTTTCCGATCTGGTCGGTCCAGGTCTACCTCTCTTTACGCCAGCAGGCACAATCGTACGCGAAGAACTCACAAATTTTGTGTGGAAACTGATGAAGCCGTACGGATACCAACGTGTAAACATCCCGCACATAGCTAAAGCAGAGCTCTACAAAACATCGGGTCACTGGGACAAATTTACAGACGACATCTTCCACGTTTCGAGCAAAAAAACTGATCAGCAATTTGTGGTGAAGCCAATGAATTGTCCGCATCACACGCAAATCTACGCAGCGCAACCGCGCAGTTACCGCGATCTACCGCTTCGATTTAGCGAAGTGACAACTGTCTACCGCGACGAAAATACTGGGCAACTTCAAGGGCTATCGCGCGTGCGCTCAATCACTCAAGACGACGCCCACGTGTTCTGCCGATTAGATCAGGTAAAAGAAGAGGCGCTAGCGATTTACGAAATCATCACAAAATTTTACAAAGCATTCGACATGTCTTTGCGCCTACGACTTTCGATGCACGACCCAGCACAGCCAGAGAAATATCTTGGTGGAGCTGAAGTATGGGATCAGGCCGTTGGCACATTGAAAGGGATGTTGGAAGAGCTCGGAAAAGACTACGAAGAAGCCCCGGGTGAAGCGGCATTCTACGGTCCAAAAATCGACTTTATCGCAACTGATGCGATTGGACGCGAATGGCAGCTAGCAACCATTCAGCTAGACTTCAACCTGCCAGAACGATTCGAGCTAGAATACGTAGACGCGCAAAACAGCAAGCAACGACCGGTCATGATCCACCGAGCCATCCTAGGGTCTGTGGAGCGATTCATGGCCGTGCTTATCGAGCACTACGCCGGAGTATTCCCATTGTGGCTCGCGCCAGAACAAATTCGACTCGTACCAGTTTCGGACGACTTTATTCCGTTCGCAAAAGAATGGCAGCAAAAATTAGATGATCTCAACATCCGCGCTAGTATCGACGACACCAAGGAAGGAGTTGGAAAGAAGATCCGCGCAGCAGCAATGAAGAAGATTCCATGGACAGTCGTAATCGGCGAAAAAGAAGTAGCCGGCGGGGACTTCCAAGTAAACGTCTTCGGACAACAAGAAGGCCTTTCATTCACTCAAGATTCCTTCGAAAATGAGGCAGTAAAGGCGGTAAAATATCCTGTTTAATTAACGGATTCCATCATTTTGAAACACAAAACAGACCTGTACGGGTCTGTTTTGTGTTTGAATAAAAACCATCAAAGATTGACAAAAGTGCTAGAATAGACTAAGGTCATGTGTCGTCTAGATAAGCACCAACGCTCTAGCTGGAGGAATTATGTCGAAAATGACGAGTTACCTGCGCATCTGGGAACTCGTCACGACGAGGTCCAACGGAGCCTTAGTGATGGAGTCCCGCAAGGACTCAGATCTGCTGTCGTTCAGCATCCGGGCCGCAATGGTCAACGTCTTGGAGCCAGCGGTTCCAGAAGAGATGAAGCGGTTCGCGCAAGCAGACGAGCTGGACAAGGTCATCTACGAGTTCATGCGGAAGATGGCATGGAAGACGGTCGAGTACCGTGGAAGTGACCGTCCGATCCTCGTTCGGCACGAAAACGACGGAGGGCGCATCTGGATTGCGCCGGGCGATCTGAACATGCGCGAAGACAAGCTTCCGGAGCCGTTGCGCGTACTCGCGCAGCGATTCGCGAGCTCGATCTACCAGACCGAGCATAAGCGAGCTCTCGACAGGCGCCACCGCTGTCGACGAGATACCGATCTTACGGAACGAGATCAGCACGATCAAGTCGCACAGACGTACGACGAGTTGACGAAGCTCGTCGCAGACGCAACCGCCGCTTGGTTGCACATGATGCTCGTGCCTCACGTTGCCTACGGCGGCGTGTCGCTCGGTGGCATCAGGGGCTTCGAGGCAGTCATGCCCAAGCTGAAGCGATCCGCTTGAACTCCTCACTGTACGCCTTCTAGTGCAGTGAACCGTCCTCCACAGGACGTACGGGCACAGGCTCTGGCGAACGCGCTCACGCGATGTTCGCAACGCGGTCCAACTGGATCGCGTTTATTTTTTTCTCAAATTTTAGTACCATCAAGGCGTTATGAATAAGTCGCTCCCAAAACTCATTGCAATCGTAGGTCCAACAGCATCCGGAAAAACCGACTGCGCTATTGAAGTTGCAAAAGCGATCGGCGGCGAAATTATCTCGGCAGATTCCCGAACCATCTACAAGCAAATGGATATTGGTACGGCAAAGCCAAAAGGTGACCGCCGCACCGCAAGCGAAGTGCGCAGGGAAGATATTGAAGGAATGGGAATTCACGGAACACTTCCATCGGTATCGATTACGGACCTATTCGAAGAAAAGCCGTTAATGATCGAAGACGTGCCGCACTGGGGGATTGATATCATTACACCCGATCAATCGTATTCAGCAGCAGATTTTAAAGAATATGCAGAGAAAAAGATTGAACAAATCTTAGAACGAGGGAATGTCCCCATTCTGGCCGGTGGAACAGGCTTATACATCCAAGCCGTCGTAGATAATCTACAATTCAATGCACCTGCGCCAAACGAAGCGCTCCGAAAAGAACTCGACGCGCTTACGCACGAAGAATTACTTGCTCGACTACGTTTAGTCGATGCTTCAGCCGAAGGAATCGTGGATGTCGAAAACCGACGCAGATTAATGCGTGCCATCGAAGTTGTGGAACTTTCGGGGAAGCCATTCGCGGAACAGCAGGTGAAGGGTGAGCAGAAATATGAAGCCTTAATGCTCGGCATGTCGATTGAACGAGAACAACTCTACGAACGAATCGACGAACGCGTCGATATCATGGTCGCGCAAGGCCTAGTCGACGAAGTGCGCGCACTCAAAAATGAATACAGCAGCGAAGCGCCAGGAATGAATGCGATTGGGTACCGACAAATCTGTCAGTTCTTAGACGGCTACATAAAATTAAAAGACGCCATCGACCTAGTAAAGCGAGATTCACGTCACTACGCAAAACGCCAACTAACCTGGTTCAAACGCATCGAATCGATCCAGTGGATTTCAACTCGTAGCGAGGCAGTTGCAGAGGCAAAGAATTTTTTGAATAAATAGATCCTGTAAGTCTCCGCGACTTACAGGATCTATTTTTATTTTCACCGTTATCATCCTCCATCCGTCATCCCGGGCTCCGACCCGGGATCCATCGCTCCTCGCACGCGTCCACGAGGTGAGGGCGACTGCGTCGCTTCGACTTTGTCACAACGCCTGGGGGAGTCGTCCCCCAGACCCCGACTCCCTTTCTTTG
>CAZMTL010000007.1:0-16424 GCA_964569575.1 uncultured Gammaproteobacteria bacterium
TTGAGTGTTTTTTGGTGCACCGGGCGGGATTCGCCTTCACCTCTCAGCCCTGCAGGGCTTCGGGATTCAGGTCCGGGCCTCGCTTGTTCTGCCTGCTGGCAGAACAAAGCTCCGGCCGTTCGAATCCCCTCGGAAGCCAAGCAGTTGGCTTCCTGCTAGGCCTCGAACAAAAAACACTCAACGTTGTGTTGAGTGTTTTTTGGTGCACCGGGCGGGATTCGAACCCGCGACCACGGGCTTAAAAGGCCCTTGCTCTACCAACTGAGCTACCAGTGCTCAAAAATCTAAAAGCGTCGCGAAATTTATAGCATTATTTTTGAAATATATCAAGACTTTTGTCCATCGAGCAATTCCCTTGCTGCCTCGACAATTTTCTTCTCACCGCCAAATGGGAACAGTTCTCGGCTGTTTTCTGCGTATTTTCGCTGGTCAACCTCGTTCTGAACCAGCTTACGGATTTCTTGTAGCAATACCTGCCCGTTCAGCTTCCAAATAATCTTTGCCGCGTCGCGTTCTTCTAGCATGCGGGCGTTGGATTGCTGGTCGGCGTTTGCAATTGGAATGAAGATACTTGGCTTACCAAGTGCGCTTACTTGCAAAATCGTTCCCATACCTGCGCGCGCGACGACTACATCTGCCGCGGAATAAAAGTCGATCATTTCGGTTGTAGCGAATTCTTGTACCAGGTAGTTGACTTTGCCTAACAGGCGCTCGCTCAGCTTCCCTTTTCCGGTTAAATGAATGACGTTCATTTCCTTTAATAGATCGTCAGCGATCACTTCCATAATTTCGTTGATCGACTGCGCACCTGTTCCTCCGCCGAAGACAAACACTGTTGGTCTGGTTGCATCCAGCCCTAAACGACGCATAACTTCTGCGCGTGGTTTTTCGATAAGATTTGGACGGTTTACGGCACCGACATGAAGGGTCTTTGCTTCTGCAAAATTTTCCAAGTTATCCATCCATGTCACGCTCACTCGCCTCGCTAGTGGCGCCATTAATTTGTTTGCTATACCAACCTCCCGATCGAGTTGGTGCACCCATAGCGGGATGCCTAACATCTTTCCGGCGATCGCGAACGGAACGCTTACGAATCCACCGGCTGTCAAAATGAGTGCCGGTTTTTCCTTTTTCAATCTTGCGTACGCGCGCACGACGCTGAATCCCAACAACACTGGCACGAATGGCCAGGTCCACTTTTTATCTCGAGCGAGTTTTGGAGAACGAAGAGCCGTGAATTCGTATCCTTCTGCTTCAATCAAATCGCGCTCTGGTCCCTTCGGCGTTCCGACCCAGCTTATTTTTACAGTTGGATCTAGCGCCTTCCAAACATCCGCCACGGCCAATAAAGGCACTACTGGTCCAAGAGTTCCGCCGCCGGTCATCAAAATGTGATTTTTTGCTTGCTTCATAACACTACGATTCGCGAGAAATGCTTAAAATAATACCGCACGCTGCTAAACAAACGGCGAGCGATGTTCCTCCGTAACTCACAAATGGAAGAGGTACCCCTGTCATCGGCATGATGGCGATTGTAGAGCCGATATTTACGATCGCTTGAATACCGAACCATCCGATAATTCCGGCTACTAAGAATCGTGCAAAATCACTTTTTGCTCGTTCGGCGACTAGAATACCTCGCCAAAGGAAGAATAGAAATCCGCAAAGCGCTGCTGCTGTGAGGAAAAATCCGAGTTCTTCGCTCATAATCGCGAAAATGGAATCCCCTACCACTTCGGGAAGATATTGAAATTTTTGAAGTGAATGTCCGTAACCGCGACCGAACATTCCGCCGCTTCCGACCGCCAGCAGCGCTTGGTTGATTTGGTACCCAGCTCCCGTTGGATCTAGTTCGGGGTGAAGAAATGTTGTGAATCGCTGTAATCGATATGGCGAGAGCTGGAAGAGAATCCATAGACCCGGAACGGCCAACGCTGCGAGGCCTAGAATGAATCGAAGAGGGCCACCAGCTACGAAGTACACGATGAATGCCATCGAGATGATGATGGAAAGTGTTCCGATGTCTGGCTGTAAAAACATCAGCACCGCGATTACTCCCAAAATCCCAAGAAACGGAACGAGTCCGCTGTTAAAATCGTTTAGATGATCCACTCGAGCTTCCATCCAGGCCGCTAGGTAGATCAGGAATGTGAGCTTCACTACTTCGGATGGCTGAAAGGTGAACAAGCCTAGGTTTACCCAACTTTTCGCGAATGTGTTCAAATCTGTCCCAAGTCCTGGAATGAATACCATGACCAATAGTCCGATCGAGATCAACAACATCGGGGCGGCAATTTTTTTTAGCCATTGGTACGGAATGAAGGAAAAAATTGTCATCAACAGAACACCTGGCACTACTCCAGAAATAATCTGTCGTTTTACGTAAAAATAACTATCCCCAAATCGTTCGTAGCCTTCGGGACCCGATGCGGAGAGGAGGATGATCAAACCGAACAACACAACTCCTGCAATGCTGAGTAAAAAAATCTTATCCACCGGCTTGCGTTCGATGTTCACTCCTTTCATGTGTGTATTATAAACCAATTGTTGCTACATCAAAAAGCGCAATCAATACCCCTAGTCCTGCCGCAATCCACGAGATCACCCAAAAACGCATTACTACTTTTGGCTCGGGCCATCCGATGGCTTCGAAGTGATGATGAATAGGTGCGACTTGGAAGACTTTTCGTTTAAATAGTTTCTTTGATCCGATTTGGATGAAGGTCGTAACAGCTTCAACGACGAATACGAGTCCGATAATTGGGAGAAGAAGCGCTGAGTTTGTGAGCATGGCAACTACTCCAAGGCACACACCTAGCGACATTGCACCGGTGTCCCCCATGAAAAATCGGGCTGGGTAGATGTTGAACCACAGGAATGCGAGCAGCGCTCCGATCACCACTCCACAAAATGCAGCTAGCTCGTAACGTTCTTGCAAGAACGCGATGACGGCGAATGCGGCGAATGACGGAATGAGGGTTCCACCTGCTAAGCCGTCTAATCCGTCGGTTTGATTTACCGAGAACGATGTTCCTACGATCACTAGAATAAACAATGGGATGTACCACCAACCAATGCTTACCAGTCCGTAAAACGGCACCATCAACACGTCCCATTCAAGTTTGAAGTAAAACCACCAAGCGCCAACGATCGCGATAATCGTATAGAGAATCAATCGATGACGAATGTCGATTCCCCCTCCGTTTCGGCCGATCTTTTTTACATTTAAAAAATCATCTGCTAATCCGACGACTCCTGCTGCCACCAAGGCGAAAACTGGAAGCAAGGTTTGACCACGCGTGAAGAAGGAGAGGTTTCCTATACTGCTTTCGGGAAAGAGTGCGTGGATGGTAAGGAAAATAAGCGCGACCGCAAGCACTGTTCCCCACACAAGCACACCTCCCATGGTTGGCGTTCCTGCTTTCTGCTTGTGCATTTTTGTAAAAATTGGCGCTTGCTTCGAACTGCGTAGCGATTTTCCGAATTTCAATTTATACAGCACGCTTGTAAGCGCCGGTGTCCAGATCATCGCAAGAACGAACGCGATGGTCGTAAGCGTAAGAATTTTCGCCAAAATGAACGGTTGAACCATATTATCCGTAAGATAAATTTAGCAGCACGATAAATATCATTGAAACAAATGCCATCATTTCCGAAATCAGCATCACCGCCACGAAAAAATAACTCAACACGTGATCGCGTCGCCAGAGTCCGAATGCGAACAAGGTGTTTACGACGAAGATGATTGACGCAACAATTGGAACGGTAAAAATGCGTCGCCACGAACCGAATAAATCAACGCCGGTATATACATTGTAGTGCAGTGGAATCGCGATGGTTGTCGTGATTTCTGGAAACAAACGCCAAATTGGAAGCGCGTAGGAAGCTGCTAGAAATAATAGGCTCGCCGGAAAGGCAATTTGAAAAAAACGGCTGCTCGCCATTTCCTTCAATCGATTTCCAAGTGGCTTGAAGGGAGATTTCATGCTGTTTAATTCACGGCTCGTACTTCTTTTACTTCGGGCAGCCATTCGCACATTACCGCCTCTACCCCCATCTTGAGAGTAAGCTGAGACATCGGGCAGCCTTCACAGCCCCCGATAAACTTTACCGAAACCACGCCATCTACTTCATTCCAGTCGACAAATTCAACATTTCCGCCATGCATTGCAAGGCGGGGGCGAACCATATCCAAACATTGTTCGATCTTCTCTTTCATGCGGTTATTCTACCCCTTTCCGTGGTTCTTCGCAATTTTAGTCTTTTCTAAAAAATAGGCGATTGGCCATTATTTGCATGTGGATAATCTTCTGTCGCAGGTGCCGCCGCTTGTGTTCCACATAACTACCGATCGGCAGTTATACAGAAGATTCCCCTCTCGAAACAAACGTTTTCCTCTGATTTCTTAAGCTATTTGACACATCGAGGGTTTGAATGTTTTTTCGCGTATTATTGCCCAGTATTCGCGGAATTGGTTGCTTCTGGGCATTTATTGACATTTTTCCTGCGATTTAGTACTATGCCGCAAGATAAAAGCACAGGATTCAGTTCCACACGTGCTCTAACCCGTAAATGCTATGGCACATAAAAAAGCCCAAGGATCCACATCCAATGGTCGAGACTCCCAAGCGAAACGCCTCGGCCTTAAAAAAGCGAATGGAGAAGCAATTCTTCCAGGACAAGTTATCATCAAACAGCGCGGTACAAAGTATCACCCTGGAAAGAACGTTCGAAAAGGTTCTGATGATACACTCTACGCAGCAACTGCTGGTGTAGTACAGTTCCAGAAGAAGCGCGTTTCGAACTTTGCTGGAAATTTGAAACAACGCACATTCGTTCACGTCGTGAACGCATAAAAAATTCCTCGAGCTTGCTCGGGGAGTTTTTTTGTTTGAATTCATGGCTCGTCGCTCTAGGAGCGATCAGCGCGGAACCTCCCCTAGCCCCTCCTTGTGGATCTGAGAAGGAGGGGAAGCGCGTTTTACTTCGCTCGAAGCGAGAGACCACCTTTCGTCAGAGGTGGCTAAGGCGCAAGAACCACCAACCTTCACTCACGCTATTTTATAAACTTCACTTCGAAATCTGATTTCTTAAATCTTAAGAAGATTAAAACAAATACACAGATTCCTAGCGCGACCCACATCGGGGTACCTGTGCCAAATGCTCCGACGTAGGCGGTTAGGAATAGGAGCGGGATTTCTACGACGGATTTTAAGATGTTGAGATTGGAAAGTGTAGTTGCGCGGCTTTTTGATTTTATGCGTTGGTTCATGGCGTGTGCGAAAAATGGTGCTCGAGCGTTTTCGAGAATAATGAACAGAAGTAGCGCTACAGCAACTAACCATGGAACATCTCGCAACAACGATGCACCCGCACATACCGCCATCAATGCCACTAATCCGTTTAATAAAAAGAGGATCGGGAAACGACGTTCGATTACATGTGCATACCACTTCCCTGCAAATCCGACCGAATGCATCACGAAGTAAAACAACGAAAGCCACAGAATACTGAAATTTAATTCAGCTAAATACGGCTGGTACACCCTCCACGCAATTACACTTGCTATGAATACTAGCACTTTGTTTAGTGACGCGCGCAGCAAGAACGGCTCCTTCGAAATTGTTTGTAGACTTTGAAGATACACGCCCGTTTCTTCTTCCTCGAGCGACACGTCGTGCTTTGGTTCGATGATTCGGATCAGACAAATGAGTGAAAGGACCGCGAATGCTAAATTGACTCCAATCAACAAATCAAACTGCCATTCTAGAAGTTGGGTCGCAATTAGGGCACCGATTGATGGAAAGAATATCTTGGCCGCATGACGTGCGGACGAGAGCTGTCCGTAGAACTTTGTCATCTCGCCTTCCTTCCCAATTTCCTTCAGCGAATCGTACGCCAGCGCTTCTTCTGTTCCCGAGAAGCACGAATCGGCGAATGCCATCAATAAAAAGATTGGGACAAACATCCAGAAGCCGGTGGCGGTGAATGACAGGATTTGGAATATGATCGTCGCTAAAACCCCAACGAACAACACACGCTTTCGACCAATGCGATCCGCCATGTAGCCGCTTGGGATCTCGAATATCAATTGACCGATCGAAAACACGATGGTGAGATAAAAAATCTGCTCAAACGTAACACCACGCGCTAAATAAAAAAGCGCAATGATAGCATTTAGCAACTTCACTTCCATGAACGCTTTTGTCCAAAAAAGAAGTCGAGGATTTTGCGCGAGACGGGTTTGGCGGGACATGTTATTTGCCTTTAAATAAACGGGAGTAAATACCTTTGTAGATCGCTATAATTTTTTCCGAATCCCTTTCTTCAACTAATACTTCTAGGTGTTGATAGAAATCAGGATCCTTGTCAGCGATAATTGATATCGCCTTATACGCAGGCTCTGGCCAACGCCCACCAACCTCGAACCATAACCTAACAACATCTCTAAACAAACTTCCGGCATAAAAATGAAACAACATCTTATTTTCAGAATACCTGTTCAATCTTACCAGAGCGCGTTCAAGAAATAATTGCTTCGCATACACTTGTTCTTTGGAAAATCCTGAAAACTGATCATACATCGCCTTCATATTCGCAAGAAGATCTTTTGCAAAATTTTGTGAATCGAAAAGTATTTCCGCATATCGCAATGAGGTACCAAACCGTTTCATCGGATCGCTAAACGAAAATGGCAAAGATACAATATCGATATCAAGTTGCTGGTTTTTGTATTTTTCAACTCCGCCCAATACTCCGTCATTAACAAACACGTATAAATCCCAATCACTATCGCTCTGAGCAAAGTTACCAGCTCGAGATCCGTGTAAAATAATAGCGGTTGGCTCATATTTATTAATTAAATGACGAGTGATCTCTTCTTTCATAAGTTAGCTACTTTAATTTACAAGACATACTCCCTGTACTATCGCGATCGCTTTTCAAAATAAATCAAATCAAAACCACCTCAATCCCCCACAATTACTCCACGTCCTCGCGGAGCCGTACACCATCTACTCTCCATAATATCCTCTACACTTGTATCCCTATTTTCTTGTATAATTCTAGTCGCTTCTTCCACAATTCCTCCTTCACTTCTTTTCTTTTTTCACTCGGCGTTGCCCTGAGGGTGTCGAATTTTTCTTTGCATGTTTCTTTGTGCAGGCTCATGTTTTCTTCGCTCGCGAGCGCGAATAGGTCGAATTTTTCGGTTACAGCTTCGTCTTTTACTACCTGATCCGCATCTCTGTAGCGATTATTGGATTGATCGAAGTCGATTGAAAGAATATCGACCTCCAAGCCCGGGAACACGGCTGCCACAATTGTCTCTACACGCTTTCGACGAGTTGTTTCTACGATGATGTGAATAGACTCTTCTTCATCCGGATTCCCGAGCAACGCTTTTGCATTCAGCATGTTGTCGAGTGTTGAGTAGGAATCTTCTTCAGCGATCAGCTTCCACTTCTCTGCTCGGGCTTTTGTTGCGGAGCGGTTTACCAGGTGCGTAAATAATCGAATCATTTCTGCGGCTTCGGTGCGTTCGTATGGTTCGAATAAATCAGTCCTTCCTCCGCAAAATAGAACCTTCACCTTTTCGTCTGGCGATGTTCGGGCCCAGATTTTGTTGAAGGCTGTTTTTAGGTAGATGTTGTAGTTTTCGTCATGAAGAATGTCTTTTGGCACTCCGTAGCCGGCGATGATGAAGGTTGATGACATATTATTTTTTTGCGGCTTTTAGGAAGTTTACGAAGAGTGGATGTGGTGCGAGTGGGCGGGATTGGAATTCGGGGTGGAATTGGACGCCTACGAAGAAGGGGTGATTTTTTACTTCGACGATTTCTACTAGGCGGTCGTCAGGTGAAGTTCCTGCAATCACCAACCCGGCAGACTCTAGCTCGGCGCGGTGGGCGTTGTTGAATTCGTAGCGGTGGCGGTGGCGTTCGGTGATTTCGCTCGAAGCGTAGGATTGGTGCGAGAAGGTTCCTTCTTTTAATACGCATGGGAATGACCCAAGGCGCATGGTTCCGCCGTAGCGGCCGTTTTGTAGAACTTCCTCCTGGTCTTTCATGATGTGAATGACTGGCTTTGATGACTGAGCGTTGATTTCTTCGGTATTAGCGTCGCTCCAACCCAGGACGTTTCGGGCATATTCAATGACAGCGCACTGCATGCCGTAGCAAAGGCCGAGGTACGGGATTTTCTGTTCGCGCGCGAACTTGATGACTTCGATTTTTCCTTCAATTCCGCGTGAACCGAAACCGCCTGGGATTAGTAGGCCGTCGAACGATCGAAGTTCTTCAATCGCGCCTGGTTCTTTTTCGTACTTTTCTGAATTCAGCCATTCGATTTTCGCTTTTACTCCCACTTCTGCTGCGGCGTGCTTAATGGCTTCTAGTACCGAGATGTAAGCGTCGGAAAGCGTGAAGTCGCCGGTGGAGAAGTACTTTCCTACTACACCTATGCGGACTTCGGTTGTGGCGAACTTGATTCTGTTTGTAAAATCGTTCCAGCTTGAAAGATCGTTTGTTTTTACCGGTAGCTGGAAGCTGGTCAGGATCTGTTCGGCGAACTGTTGGCTTTCGAATAGCTCTGGAATGTCGTAGATAGATTTTACGTCAGCGGCACTGATGATGTGGTTCCATGGCACCGAACAGAATCGGGCGATTTTTTCTTTTCGTGGTTGGTCCATCGACATTGGGGAGCGACAAATGAGGAAATCGGGTTGAATTCCGGCGGCGTTCAGTGTGCGTACTGCGTGTTGCGTTGGCTTGGTTTTCATCTCGCCGATCGATGGCGGAACTGGCAAATAACTGACGAGCGCGAATTTTACTGCATTTGGGTCTTCGGCTTTCATTAATCGCGCTGCTTCGAGGAAGAGGATGTTTTGATATTCCCCTACTGTTCCTCCGATTTCAACTAGAACGATTTCGGCCTGCGCTAAATCGGCGGCGACTTTGATGCGTCGGATGACTTCTTCTGGAACGTCGGGAACAACCTCGACGCACTTTCCGTTGTATTCCAAGTTTCGTTCTTTTTCGATGACAGATTGATACACGCGACCAGTGGTCATGTAATTTGCGCGCGTGATGTCGCGGTTGAGGTAGCGTTCGTAGGTTCCGATGTCTTGATCTGTTTCGTCGCCGTCGGTGGTGACGAATACTTCGCCGTGCTCAACGGGGTTCATGGTTCCGGCGTCTACGTTTACATACGGATCAACCTTGATCGCGGTTACCGTGTAGCCTTTCGCCTGCAGTGTTAACCCAAGTGCAGCCGCAGACGTTCCCTTCCCTACTCCGCTCATCACTCCTCCAACAACAAATAAATAGTGGTGTTTCATAAAATATTTCAAAGAAAAAACATCGGTCGAGCCGATGGTTATTCTGTTTCGATTAGGACGCTGACTGTTGATTCAAAACCTGCTGGGAATTGCACCAGCGCTTCGTAGGTTCCTGCTTCTTTCTTTGGTTCGAAGGTGATCCACTTTACATCTACTTTGAAGCCTTTTGCCTTCAATGCTTTTGCAACGTCCTTTGGACCAACCGCTGCAAACAACGTGCCTTTTTCTGACTTTGCTTGAATCGTCACTTCTTCCCCATCTAACTCCGATGCTATTTTTCGTTCTACTTTTACTTCTTTCTTTTCTTTTTTCTCTGCTGCTTGTTCGCGTTCTTTCACTTGTCGAAGCGCTGTGTCGCTTGCTTCCACCGCTAAATGCTGCGGGAAAAGGAAATTGCGCGCGTAGCCTTCAGACACTTCCACCACCTCCCCCTTAAACCCCAGGTTCTTTACGTTTTCGAGTAGTATCAACTTCATAGAATGTTATTACCTAGTCAGTATACAAAAATCCGTCCGTTTCCTCCAGTGTTTTTACACAATTCCTTTCGTGGAAAGGAATTCCATCGCGCGTTTGATAATTGGTTTCATGTCTTTGTAGCTTGATTGTTCCACGATTTGCTTTACCGGAATCCACGATACGTCGCGGATGCGTTCGCCTGAGTTTTTTAGCTTAGGTTTGCGCAATCTTGCCGCCGGGTGGGCTTCGAACAGGAAGTAGTAGATAAACTTGTGGATAAGCCGTCCCTTGAAGACGTACCGATCGCGGAACCAGATGTCGATTTTTCCGATGTCTTTTAGATAGCGGAGGTTGTAGAGGCCGACTTCTTCTTCGACTTCGCGTGCTGCGGCTATTTGGTACGATTCGCCTCGTTTTACGTGACCTTTTGGAAATGTCCATTTGCCGTACGAGTCCTTTACCATCGCAAATAGAATCCCTCGAGAGGTCTTTTTAAACGCTAAACCGCCCGCGGATACTTCGATCCGGGGGCGTTCTTGCGGTTTTTTACGAGGATTCCTCGAGGTAATCAATCGCCGCGTCGAATTGTGGCGTTTTTCCTGCATGAAAATCTTCTTCTGAGAATTCAACCACTACATCGGGTTCAATTCCTGTTTCGTTAATTGATCGTCCTTTTGGCGTAAGCCATTCAGCGACCGTTACTTTTACTGCCGAGCCATCGTTGTATTCATAATACTCTTGAACTGATCCTTTTCCAAATGTGGTCGTTCCGATCAACGTTGCTGCACCGTAGTCCTGAAGGGCTCCTGCGAGAATTTCGGACGAAGATGCCGACCCGCCGTTTACCAATACGACCGTTGGAATTCCTGCTAAACGTGCCGTTCCTTGCGATTCAAATGCCTGCTGCTCTTCTCCCACTTTCTGAAGCACCACAACGTCGTTTTCGATCCAGAACCCAGCGATATCGATAGCGTCCTGGAAAATTCCACCTGGGTTATTTCGTAAATCGAGTACGATTCCTCGCGCATCTGCTGCAACTACTTCTTGCGTCGCTTCACGGAATAACTTCAACGTTTCGTCGTTGAACATGTAGATTTCGATTACCGCAATTCCGTCTTCGCGTATTTCCCACTCTACGCTTTCGATATGAATTTCTTGGCGAGTAATCGTAATGTCCAACAACTCCGCCGACCCTGGTCGTGCAACGGTTAGTACCACTTGCGTTCCTTCTTCACCTCGGATTAACGATACCGCTTCCGCAACGGTCATTTGCAACGAATCTTCCCCATCGATTCGCACAATGACATCACCTGCTCGCAACCCAGCGGCTTCGGCTGGCGAATCTGTTAGTGGAGCTACTACCGTGACTCCTTCCGCTTCCTGACCAAGTTCGGCTCCAATACCAAAGAAGTTTCCATTCAAGTCGTCGTTGAATTGCTGCGTTGATTCTGGGTCGAAGAAGACTGAGTACGGGTCTTCGAGGGCTTCCAGCATACCTTTAAGCGCCCCGTAGAAAAGATCCTGTTCACTGATCCCTCCGTCAACATGACGTTCTTGCACCAAGTTCCAAACATCCCAAAACTGTTCGACGTTGATGTCTTTTGCTAATTCCTGAGACAGTGGGCGACCGAAGAATTCGTTGTTTTGAGCAGAAACTAAGGACGCGTCGCCGCGAACCGTTCCGGCCAGGTACCCCAGGTAAAAAATTGCCACACCTACGGTTGCGCAGGCGAGGAAAATAGCTGGAGAAAATTCGAAAAACCTCTTTTTTTCTTGTGGCATACGAAAACTATTCTAGCATAAAAATCGGCTACTGACCACGTCGTAACTTCCTCAGTTCTGACGAATCTGCTAGAATTAGCCTATTTAAAACCCGTATGCGAAGAAGCTTTCGAACGTCTTTATTTATCATCTTTTTATTTACGTTTGCCGTCCTGGCGCCGGCTATTGTGCTCTATACCGCTGGCTTTCGGTTGAACATCAAAAATAACACTGTGCAGCGCACGGGGGTGATCTCGGTTGCCACTAATCCTCGAGGCGCCACTATCTTTCTTGGCTCACAACGCATTCGCCAAACAAGCCCGCATTTGATTAAACGCGCTGCCCCGGGCGAATACACTATTACCCTTTCGAAAGATGGTTTTCACTCATGGACGAATCAGATCGAAGTTGTACAAGGTGTCACTACCCATGTAAGCGGAGTGACGTTGCTGCAAGAATCTACTCCTGAGCAAACGTTACTTAAGAAAATTGAGCTTCTTGTTCCTGCCCCTTCTGGACTGCATGCTGCTTTTACCCTGAATGAAGGTGGATGGCGCGAACTGTGGCTGTTTAATGCAGAACAAAACGAACCTATTTTGCTCGACCGTGTAGCGCTTACGGAATCGTCTCCTGCTTCGCGTATTACTTGGTCGGCGGATTCTGCGTATTTTTCGTTTAGCAACCCAGTCACTGCGGAGATGGTTCTGTTTTCGCGTTCGGGCGATCGCATTGATGCACTTTCCAATTTTGACGAAAGCATGCGACTTACTTGGCATCCAAGTGCTGCGAATGCGTTTTTTGTAGAAGATGCGGACGAGGTTACTTCGTACAGAATCGAAAATTCGACGATTAACGAGATCGAAGTACTTGCTGATTTTTCCGTTGACATCGACGGTCGATCAATCAGCTTCGTTGATAACGGCAACATGATCGAGCTACGTCAAACGATTAATGGGCGTCAGGAAGTTGCAGCGCTATTACCTCGCGGCGAATACACTTTACAAGAACAAACTGGATCATTCTTGATCTTAACCGATGTGCGCGGAACCGTTTTATTGATTGATCTTTCGAGCGCAGAACCAATTTTATTCGAACGTCGCGTTCAGCTATATGACTGGAATAGCGAAACGCGCGAATTGGCATTTTCGGATGGGAACGAAATTTCGGTCTATCGTGTCGATCCTCACCGAGTTCAGTTTTTCACGCGTCAGAGCGATTCGCTTGTGGGACTTTCGTGGCAGCATGGCACATCGTATTTATTTGCCGCTTCCCAGACGGAATTATTCGCTATTGAAACAGAACAAATCGGTAAACGATCACTTCGATTCTCGCTCGCTACTCCGCAAACAATTGAACATTTCTGGCTTTCGAGAGATGGGCGCGTGGCTTTTTTTGAAGGAATCGTTGAAGGCGCAGAAGGTATTTATTCGCTCGACTTGCTTGCCTCGACTTCGTATCTACCATTTATTGGAACGAACTAGACTGCAAAAAAACACCGCTTCTTACGAAGTGGTGTTTTTTGTTTTTAGATATTCGGCAAGTGCTTCTTTGCGGTCGCGGAGAGGTGGCAGCTTTGTGTTTAGAAGCGCAGCGAACTTTGGTCGCTTGGCTGGTTTTGGGAATTCGGCCGAGGTCACTGGTTTTCGCGGAGTTGTAATGCTTGCTAGCTCGAACACTTCTTCTGCAAATTCGTACCAGGTAACTCCTTTTCCGTCGTTTACTAAGTGATAGATACCCGGTTCTTTCGGTTCGTCGAGCGTGTACTTGAGCACTGCTTCTGCTGCATCTTTTGCGTATGTTGGGCAACCGACTTCTTCGTGCACGATAGAAAGTTCTGGTTTTGAAGCGGCCAAGCGCAGCATGATGTCCACGAAGCTTTCTTTTGATGACGCAGAAGATCCTGGTTCACCGAATAGTTTTGATACTCGAAAAATGTAGGACTCCCCACCAACCGCTAGCACCGATGCTTCGCCTGCTAGCTTTGTTTCGCCGTAGCGCGAAATGGGTCGTGGAGCGTCGTCTTCTTTGTACCCTTCCGGCTTTTCACCTGCGAATACGTAATCTGTACTGAAGTGAATAAACTTCGCACCGTTGTTTTTTGCTGCTTGCGCAAGGTGTCCTGGCGCGAGACCGTTGATTTTGAGCGCTTTTTCGTACACCTCGTCCTGCTCGATGTCGTCTACAAAATTAAACGCTGCGGCATTGATGACTAAACCCGGCTTTGTTTCTGTAATAAATGTTTCTACAGCCTCTTTATTTGTAATATCGAGCATGACCGATGTAGCCGCGATTACTTCGTGACCTGCTGCCGTAACTTGTTTTACGAGCGCTGTTCCAAGCGTACCGTTTGAACCAGTGATAAGAATATTCATATTAAAATGGAAGATCGAGTTGATCGAGTGTAGGCGCCGCTTGATCGCGAGCAGAGAGCGTTGGCTCGCCTTGCAACTTCCAGTCGATATCAAATGCTTTGTCGTCCCACTTTACATTTGCGTCCAGTATTCCGTCGAACGTGTTCGAGGAAAGATACATCAAATCCGCATCCTCGAGCGCGTAAAAGCCGTGGCCGAATCCAGCGGGCACGAAAAGCGCGTGGTGATTCTCTTCAGAAAGCTCTGCGCCGAACCACTTCATGTATGTAGGTGATTCTTTTCGCAAATCCACTACTACATCCCACACCTTCCCGCGCGTGCAGTAGACCAGCTTCGCCATTGGTCTTGGAGGAAGCTGAAAGTGGAGTCCGCGTAAAACACCTTTTTGAGAACGTGAGTAATTTGCTTGCTTTGGCGCAAAGTCGATATCAATCGCTGCAAATTTATCCGCATTCCACGATTCAAAAAAGAACCCACGATCATCACCGAACACTTGCGGTTCGATGAGATAGAGGTCCTTGAGTGGGGTTTCTTTTTTTTGCATAGCGTTATGTTACGTCTTCACCAAATTGAGATTTGTACCAACGTCGGTACCCAGATGACTGCTTAATTGGTCGCCACCATTGTTCGTTTTTGCGGTACCAATTTACCATTCCGGCGAGCCCTTCTTCGAACGTGAGCGTTTGCGTCCATCCTAGTTCGTTTTGTGCTTTCGAGAAATCAATCGCGTAACGACGATCTTGGCCTGGGCGATCCGAAATGTAGCGCAGCATGTTGTCGGACAATCCCATTACCTTCAGCAGAAGTTCAGACGTTTGCTTTACTGAATACTCTGCATTTCCTCCAAGCATGTAGGTCTCCCCTAGCTGACCTTTTTCGATAATCGCAAGTACAGCTAAGTTGTGATCCTTTACATGAATCCAATCCCGAACCTGCTGACCATCGCCGTGAACCAAAATCGGCTTGCCGTCGAGAAGATTGGTGATTGAAATCGAGAGGAATTTTTCTGGGTACAAAAATGGTCCGTAGTTGTTTGTACAGTTCGAAATGGTTGCTCGCAGTCCATGTGTATGAACGGCTGCTCGTACAAGATGGTCAGATGCTGCTTTTGTCGCACTGTACGGATTGCGCGGGTCGTACGGAGTTGATTCGGAAAATTTTGGTTCGTTTGGTCGAAGCGAGCCAAACACTTCGTCGGTGCTAATGTGATGTAGACGCTTTCCGTGACGCACGCACGCGTCGATGATGCGTTGCGTTCCAAGAATGTTTGTAAGGATGAATGGCTCGTTGTCCTGAATAGATCGATCAACGTGCGTTTCAGCGGCGAAGTTTACAACGATATCTACTTCTTTTACTAAACTATCGACCAGTTCCTTGTTCGAGATTGAGCCGTAAATAAAACGATATTTTGGATGCGTTTGAATGTCGATCGTGTTCGTCAAATTCCCCGCGTAGGTTAACGCGTCCAAATTCCACACCTCCCAATCCGGACGTTCACGAAAAATCGTCCGAATGAAATGCGACCCAATAAATCCACACCCACCTGTGACTAATACTTTCATAGCTTGAACACATCAATATATTCTTACACTAGCGAAAAAATGGAGAAAGGACAAGTCTTTCCTCTGCTTGTTTTGACGGGTGCTTTAAACCCACTTATCCATCGTTAAATGCAACCAAAAGAGTCAGCTACTCTTGATCAACACACAACCTCCCTTAGCCCCTCCTTGCTGGCCTGAGAAGGAGGAGAAGCGTGCGCAAAATCGATGGATCCTGGGTCGGGGCCTGGGATGTCGAGATCGACACATGACTTGATTTTTCCCTTCTCTATTCCTTCATTTCTGATCGAATCTTCTCCGCGACAACGCTTAACTCCTCTTTCGACGGATGTGTTTTTACAAATGATCGTGTTTCGCCTGCGTAGCGTGGCATGAGGTGGAGGTGGGTGTGGAAGACTTCTTGGCCGGCGTCTACGCCGTGGTTCATTCCTAGGTTGTACGCGGTGGCGTTGAGAGCCTTTAGAATTGTGGGTGCTAATTTATGAACTGTTTTCATTAATGCTACCGCGTTTTCCTGTGAGCCCGAATTTAAATCGGTGGCGTGCTGTTTTGGAATGATGAGTAGATGGCCTTTGCTCACGGGTCCGATATCTAGAAACGCAAACGTGTCGGTGTCTTCGTAGATTTTTTCACATGGGATTGTGCCTGCGATTATTTTGCAGAATAGGCAGTCTTGCATAAAGTGATGTTATTTTTTTGATTGAAATGCTAGTCGAAGGAGAATAGGGAGAGCGAATGCACTTGTCGCGAGCAGGAAGCGGAGATCTTCAAAAGCTGATCCTTCGCGCCACACAAGAGACGCGAAACAGAGGCCGAGTACGACGAGCATTGCCCACGAAAGCGCTTTTTCGATGACGGATTCGGTTTGCTGTTCCTTGTACGTGACTGCATGTCCTATTCCGGTAATGATGATTGCAATCAAGAATAGGTGTGGCGAGA
>CAZMTL010000007.1:16434-53261 GCA_964569575.1 uncultured Gammaproteobacteria bacterium
GTGGCGAGAATGTGTAGGCGACAAATCCTGGTCGAATGTATTCCATCAGTAAAAAGGCTACGTAGCTCACAATACTTACCTTGAATGCGATGGAGAAAAAGTGTGATTTCATAATCCGAAAGGTAATCGTTCGCGTAATTCGCTTATCACCTCCTTCGTTGTAAGCGGTGTCTTTTTAAAACGAAGATGCAGCGCGTTCACCATCGGGAGTTGCGCGCGGTCGGCAACAAGTGGTGTTGAAAGAAGGAGCGTTGCGTCGTTTTCCTGGTTTCGCATTTGCTCAACAGTAAATTCTACCGTTTGAGTGAGCCACTCACCTGCTTGCGTTGGTGATTTGTACGAGGTGATGATGAAATCGATGCCCGAACTGTCGACGTGGTCGCTTGCTGGAATTTTTATTGGATCTGGGTCGAAAAAACTGTCGGCAGACAGAGCAAACTTTCCTTCACCAATCAACCGTATTCCGCCCGCCGAAACGATTGATTCCCCAATTCCTTCGTATGCTAGTGGCGTTCGGATGATTTCGTGCGTTGTTGGAATCGTGATTAGTTGGCCCGCAACTGTCATTTGCTTTGGTGATTCGGTGTGGAATGTTTCGGTTGAGAGGTATTTTACGTTTGTGAAAAATGTGGTTGATCGCGCCTCGGCTTTGTGACCAACGTCGTCACCAATGTAGAGCTGGTTGATAAATGTCACATAACGAAGATTCGTTTTGATCGATCGCCAGAAGACATCGCTTGTTGTGATTAGCTCAACTGTATACACACCTTCTGGCAGACCAGATTGGCTGATCTGAATCGTGCGTGTTGTGCTTAATTGATTTTCGTCGATGTTACCGTCGTCTTTCCATTCTTGTTCGTAGACCACTTCTTTCTGTTCATTTCGAACAACAATCGACAGATCGTCTCGACCGGCCGTGCGGTTCATGTCCATCGCCCGAAGTTCGAGATAGAATGATTCGTTTTTGATGTACGTGACAAATCGGTGATAGCCACGCAGCGAGACGTCGAAATTTCGCTCGCTGTTGAGCGGCGTGTAGTTAGGTAATCTAAATGGTGTTTCTAGATCGTATCGGTATGACGCAATTCGACTGCGATCGGGTAGGTTGTTCAAAAAATCTTCCACCGATGTGAATTGTTTTGTTTTTTGGTACAACGTCACGCCGTCATCTTCCATCCGATTCCAGTCTAGTGATTCGAGGAATGCGTGATAGATTGGTTTTAAATCAACTGTTTGTGAAAAGATGTCTTTAATTGCTCCAAGTTCAATGACCGGTTGATCGCCCGGCTGAAATTCGAGGGTAACTTCGACTGTTTCGTAGTTTGTTCGAGGTAAATGAAGAGCGATGTAAATTGGCTCTTCGGCGACGGTCACCACTCCATCTTCACTCACTTCTACACGCTCGTCTGGCAGAAAACGGTCTATGTAGGGCGAGCGATCGGCTAATTGATGTCGAATTTCGAAGCTTCCGTCTGGATCAATATCTTTCCACACTAAAAATCCTGCAAGTGCAAGTGGAATGAGTATCAGAATGCAGGTGATGAGCGTTTTCATGGTGACAGGGTAAATCGATAGAGTGATTCGTCGTCCCAGGTGCCGATATATTCAATACGTATGCCGTCTGGACGCAGCTTTTCTTCGTTTAAGTATTGTACATCTTTTTCGGGAAGTGTGATGCCAAAATAGTAGACCGGTGACGTTCTAAGCATTGCAGGTAATGACGCGTAGGTGACTTCACTTCGAAGAGGTACGACAACAGCGCGGTCGGGGAAGATGAATTTGTCAGAGCGGTCGGTGATGACGACTGCTTCTTGATCGGTATTCGCCAAGATAAACTCTCGCTTTTCTTCGAACGAAGCGAGTGCGGCGCGCGTTGGGATAAATCCGTCATGACCGTAAAACACCAACCACGCGCCTGGTGCAATAACCACTAAGGCCAGAATGATTGCAGCAAACTGCTGCGCTGGCTTTTTCTTAAACCACGATGCGATGGTTTCGAGCGGAAGCGCTACAAATGGAGTTGCGAGCAGGAATACCGGCAGCCAGTAGCGTGCGTAGGAATTTCCGAGTGTAAAAATGTTTGGATCTGGGTTGTCGTGGAATGTCCAACTTCCGTAAACCACAACTAACCATGCCGAAACGGCGGTGGAGACCGCCATCCATTTCTTCCACGGAAATAGCTCTTTTTTATTTTGATCAAACAGCCACATCCCGATTCCAGCGAATGCAAGCAAGGACATCCATGGGTACAGAGCGATGCCGTATTGCCATGCGTGACGAAGGATGGCGCGTTCGGCGAATCCGAATGGGAGAAGGATTTTTACAATTGGGTGTGGCTCGGGTTGTGGGTCCAACGAGGTCGTCGATAATTCAATAGCCGGAGCATCTGCTTGCACTTGGTAGCCGGAATTCCAAGGGGCGCCGTAGAGATTGTTTTGCAGGTAAGCAAACGGAAGTCCAACGATGAGTGCACCAATGCACCACGCGAAGATCAATTTTGGCGAGAGCTGTTTTCTTGCGAGTGCGAAAAGCACGAGAACCAATGGCAGGAGCCAGATCACTTCGCTTGCTCGAAATGCGAGTGCGAGCGCGAACAATGCTCCGCTTAGCACAAATCCCATCCAACTCATTCCTTCTTTCCATTTCTTGAACGGATTCACGACTACTGCCCAAAAACTAATAATAAGGAGAGCGAGAAACCCAACGTTGTGCATCATGACTCTTCCGCTGTAGTACCAGAATGCTGGATGAGCTAATAGTGCGAGCGCTGCAAAATCTGCAAAGAGTTGGTTTTTTGAAAGTGTGTTGATCGTACTTCGCCATGCGATGACCGCGAGCAAGGCGAGTACCGGAGTGACAAAAAATACTCCGTAACTCCCCATCGCTTTCGCTACCAATCCAGCTAAAACCGGAAGTCCTAAAAAACTGCGGCCAAACAGCTGTTCACCTTTTGCAAAAAAACTTCGTGGATGCAGAACGCCTTGCAATTCGACATTTCTAGATTCGACTAAAAAGAATTCACTTCTTTCCGCAAAGGCAGTTGCTACGAGCAGATTTGCCCGTTCGTCGGGAGAATTTACTGTTTGCCAAAATCCAGCCACCATCGTGAAGCTCGAAACAAAAAATAACGTGTAGAGAATAACTTGGAGCGCCTTCCATGCTCGCATATTTAAAGACTGTAGGTGAAAAGTGAAATAACAGCGAGCGCGAGCGCAGCGATTAGCGTTCCTTGTGCGATGTGGAAGAAGACATCGATTTCGACGACTAGACCTAATAGCGCAAACGAAATTCCGATCACTTCAAAAATCATCTTCGCCTTCCCCCACCAATTTGCTGACTTCACTCCGTCGCCAAACTTTTTTCGATACCATCCACCGCCAACAATCATCAATTCAACCGCAAAAAGTGAGATAGTAATCCAGAGCGGAACTGATTTGATTAGCACTAACGTTGCGGTCACTAAAATAAGCAACTTATCCGCCACTGGGTCGTTGAAAATTCCCCACTTTGTAATCTTGTTTCGCAGTCGCGCGATGGTACCGTCCAGCGCATCGGTAAGCGCTGCAACGATAAATATAATCATTCCCGCCAGCCACCATTCTCGAAATAGAACGTAGGCTAGAATTGGAATCAGGATGAATCGTACCGCCGTCAAACTGTTCGGTGTCACGAAATGCGGCACCAAACCAATGAATGGCTTGAAGAGGTAGTCGTGTTTGAATGGCTTGGCGGGCTTCATATACTTTGTTTCGAATCGTGTTTTAATGATAGCATGAAGATACTATGGCGTCTTTTTTTACTCGAAAATTACTTATTCTTGTTTCGCTTACCTCGCTTGCCGGAGTGTTTTTTAATGCATTGATCGCGCATTCTCCTACGCTTGGATTGATTCTACTTATTTTGAGCGTATTTTCAACCGGCTCACTGGTTGGTCGTCCGATGTTTGAAGGAGGGACGAAGAGCGAATCAATGCTGCTCGGTGCGCAGGTTTTTGCCGCTGTACTCGCGCTCGCTGGAGCAATTGCCTACTACGCCGCGCCAACATCCCAAATTGAATTTTTGATTCTTTACTCCATCGCGGTTGTGCTTGCGATTTTGTTTTCGAAGTCTGTACCCGAAGCGGATGAATTAGATTCTTTACATCAAGAACCTGCGCAACGCCCGTGGATTCTTCCGGTCGTCGCTTTGGTTGTATTTGGTTTTTCGATCGCTGCCTGGTGGGTCGCGACACGTGCGCAGATCGATGTGCCACTTCGTTCAATTTGGGATGCGGTACCTTCGGTTGCGTTACTTGCGTATTTTATTGCAAGTGCGACGGTTGGGTTGCTTTTGTACTTGCGAGGTAGACTTTCGTTGATTGCCACGATGCTCCTTTTCTTCTCCGGCATTTCACTTGCCGCATTTGCGTATCCAGCTGGATATGGATTTGATCCGTTTATTCATCGCGCAACCGTCGAGCATATTGCGCAGTTTGGGACAATTACTCCAAAGCCGTTTTACTATATCGGACAGTACGCGTTGGAACTTTTTGCCATGCATGTCTTCCAGCTCCCACTTCATGGTGTCGACACACTGCTCCTGCCGGTACTCGCGACACTCTTCCTTATTCCTTCTGCCGCATACGGCTTGCGTCGTTCTTTGTCGCCACACGCTTTCGCACTCTTCATCGTGTTCCTGTTTCCATTGGCAGATTTGATCTCGAGCACACCTCAGGGACTTGCATATATTTTTACCGCAAGCGCGCTCTTCCTTACCTTGCCACTTCTTTCTGGCGATAAATCGCGGGGCGTTATTGCAGGCGGAGTGTTATTTTCACTCGCTGCGTTTAGCGTTCATCCGCTCGCCGGAATTCCTGCACTTATTTATTTAACGCTCGTCTTCTTGTGGAGATTTGTTCCTTCGCGCTCGATGAAGATCGCCGCCCTTGTTGTCGCGAGCCTTCTTGGAGCGGTCTCTACCCCCGTTGTTTTCCTTCTTCAAGCAAAACTTTCCGGCCTTGCGTTGACGGTTCAGTGGCAACATTTATTCACACGCATTCCGTCGACGTTCGTTCCACAGTTCACATCTCAATTCTCCTCTCAGTTTGATTTACTCTACCTCGCAATCAATAATCTTGTTCCAATATTACTTGTATTGAATGTTTGTGCCGCCGTGGTTATTTTTCGAAAGAAGTTTTCGAAGGGATTTTTACTTCCGTTTCTTGCGGCAGGAATTTGGTTTTGTAATTATTGGTTTTTGAGTTCGTTGCTGGAATTTGATTTTTTAATTGAGTACGAACGACAAAATTATGCCCTGCGTCTTGAGACACTGACGCACATTTTCCTGCTTCCGCTCGCTGGATATGCTCTAACATTAGCTCTTTTTTCTCGCCCTACAAGCAGGCTGTTGAAAGCTGCCATCGTTATTACCTGCGCCCTTCTTATTACCGCAAATATCTACTCCGCTTACCCGCGTCATGATAATTATGCGCGTTCAGCTGGATTTAATGTCGCGAAGACGGATTTTGATGCCGTGTACGCCGTTGCATCGCACGCGGAAGAACGTGATTATGTCGTCCTTGCAAACCAGGCTGTTTCAGCTGCAGCACTCGAATCGTTTGGATTTTTGCGCTACTACCATGGTGATATTTTTTACTACCCTATTCCAACTGGCGGCGAACTGTACGAAATCTATTTGCAGATGGCAGATGACTTTCCAAGCCGTGAAAACGCTCTCAGCGCCCTTGATCTAACTGGCGCTGAACGCGTATATTTTGTTCTGAATGATTATTGGTGGCAATCTGAAATTGTTGCAGAACGTGCGAAGGCAGAAGCGGACGAATGGTTTTCGATCGACAACGGAGCGGTGTTTATCTTTGTGTACGATCGGGAGTAGCCGCGACGGGTGCGTTAGGGAGCAGGTCCCAGGGATGGAGACTTAATTTTAATTCGCACTTGATCAACAAGTAACCAGCCCCAACCCCTCCTTAAATAAAAGGGGACAAATTTAAGAATCGATAAATCCTAGGTCGGGGACCGGGATGACAAGTAGATGATGCTTTATTTTCATCCAAAAAACCCACCGCGTGAACGGTGAGTTTTTTTTATTTTTTCTTTGCGTCTACCTTCCTCTGCAACATCTCTAGCAACTTCCCCGTGTAGATATCGAGAGCGTAAGGCGCGACGGTTTCGCGGATGATGGCGCGTTTTTTGCTGAATTCTTTTTTCTGGCCGTCCAGCTTCCATAGCGTTCGGATCAAATCTGACTTTGATCCTGGCGTGAAGAGAAATCCGTTCACTCCATCTTGCACCAACTCTCCTACTCCACCAATATTCGAAGCCACGACCGGCACTCCTGCTTTCAAACTTTCGTAAATAACGGTTGGTGAGTTTTCGTAGCAGAGCGATGGCACTACGAGCGCATCTGCGATACCAAAACAACTTGTGAGTTGTTCGAGTGATACGTAACCGAGATACACGATTCGCTTATCTTTCTCTGCTGCCTTCTTCACTTGCTCGGCATATGTTCCTTCTCCTGCAATAATGAGCTTTGCGTCGATGTCGAGCTTCAGAAATTCGTCGAGGAGAAATTGAATGCCTTTGTGACTTTCGAGCTGACCGACGAATAGCAGTCGCAGTGATCCAGGCGAGCGTTCTGGCCGTTCTTCTACCTGCATTCTTGGTGCAGGATTTGGCATCACTTGAATTTCGGTGTTTTTGAAGAAGCCGTGCTTCAGGTATTCGTCTTTGAGGTATTTTGACGGAAATATGACTAAATCCGGTTTTCCTAATCTCATTTTACAAATCCAGCGGTAGGCAGCGTAGATTGGACGGAAGAGAATAAATTCTTTTTCTTTTCCAGCAAATACCAGTCCTGAAGGATAGATTAGTTGAAGATCGTGCACGACATGAACATGCGTGATGCCGCGACGCTGAATGGCGCGTGGTATGGTGAGTCCGATGCCTTTCAGGTTATGAGTCACAATAATATCTGGCCTTTCTTCGTCGACGATTTCGCCAACGGCATTTGCTCCTGAAGAGGAAAAGGCGTCAATCACATGCCAGAAAAATCTTCGTAACCAGATGTTTTTATAGTCATCCAGAACAAAATAGAGGTTGCGTGGAAAAAATCGGTAAATACGTTCAGTTGCATTGTGTTCGCGCCAAATTCCTGGACCGCGATCTTTTGGTCCTGCGGAGATAATAAAAATATCGGTTTGTCGTTCCATGAGCTGTTCGACTGTACGAACTACCACATGTTCGGCGCCGCCGCGCGCATAGGGAGGGTACAAATTACTGACGATTCCGATCTTCATATGTGTTTACTGTAACTTGCTCGTAGATGTCTTGCAACTTTTTTGCAATCACGGTGTTGGAATAGAGTCTTTCTATTCGATTTCGTGCGTTTATTCCCATTTGCTGAGCGTTCGACCCAGATTCGATCATCGCCCGCATAGCCGCTTCTAATCCTGACACATCTTCTGTGCCGACTTTTAATCCGGTGTTATTTTGCTCTACCAATGTTCGCACTCCCGGCAAATCGGTTACGATGGAAGGGATGCCCGAGGCAGCTGCTTCTAGCGTAACTAGGCCGAATGCTTCAGAGCGATCGATGGAGGGCAGAATGTGCGCTTGGGCGATTCGATAGTAGTCTGGTAGTTCTTCATCGGATACTTTTCCGGCAAAAATAACCCTGTCGCGAAGGCCAAGTGTGGATGCGAGGTTTTCGAACTCTGCACGCTTGTTTCCATCGCCTACGAGCACGAGTCGCACAGTATGCAAGTACGGCAACCGAGCGAGCGCCTTAAGTAATACAGGGATACCTTTGAAATAGTGCGCGTCGTCCATCCCTCCCACAAAGGTAAAGACTGTTTCGTTTTCTGCGATACGTAAACGATTACGCAGCTGTTCACCCGAAGCTGGCAAGAATCTTTCTGTATCTACTCCGAATGGAAGTTCGCGCAAGCTTTCGTAATTTAATCCAACCGATTCTGCATAATCTAGCGAACTCACCAAGATCGTGTTTGCACGACGAAGGATGAACGGCTCCAATAGCCAACGATGAAGTTGAAAAATCACTCCAAGCCAACCAGCAGCGCGTGTTTTCATATGGTAGGTAACAACGAGCGGTTTGCGCCAAATGGCTGCTGCGATGGCGACAAATAGATCGCCTCCGTAAAATGGATAGTGAAGATGGATCACGTCCGTTTCACGCAATTTCCACATCAGTGACGGCACTAATGCCGCGTTTCCGTACGAAAATAGTCCGCGCAACCAGTGCACGGATTGGCCGGAGTATGTTCCGTACGAAGGTGAATATACCTCTGATTCGTGTCCCATTGCACGCACCTGTTCCGCATATTGGTGCGCGACGGTTCCCATTCCTCCGCGTGGCGGATAGACCGGTGTTACTTGAGTGATTTTCACATTACCAACGAATTAGTTTTTTGATTTGTGTCGTGAGCATTTCGATGACTGGGTTTGCGAAATATTCCAGAATCCAGCTCGACTGTTCTTGGGAATCGGCTTCGATGGCGCCTGTTACCGATTTGATTAATTCACTGTCCGTAATTACGCGCAGTCGCTTTGCACGTTTACGCATGTTCGCCACCAGTTTCCAGGTTCGTGGTTTGAATGCTTCTTGGTACTGCCAGATTTTTGCCTTCAACCAACCGCCTTTTGCGGCCATTAACCATGTACCAAGTTCGATCGCGACAAGTAGTGGCGCGAGCAAAACGAGCGTGGCTGTTTTGTAGTACGCAAGCACTACGACCCAGCGGTACAATTCCATCCAAGCGAATTTTTTCGGATTGCGTGCGAACTGGTAGTCGTGATACGCGAGTGATTTTGCAGCGAGGACGTTTTTGTATCCAGCAAGCTTCAAACGCAAACCAAGTTCGACATCTTCGTGGTACATGAAAAAACCTTCTTCGAGCAGTCCTACTTTCTTGAGCGCGCTTGTTCGGTACAGAACAGCTGCGCCTGAAGAGTAGGTTATTTCACTGACGGGCTCGAATGAGTTTGGTGAAAGTTTTTTAAGATTATCTTTTGCGTAGGCGTATCCGGCAATGTGGAATACTCCGCCTGAGACATTCACTTTTTCGTGATCGTTCCAGTAGTAGACAAGTGATTGCGCGGAACCGATCTTCTTGTCCGCCTCAGCGGCGTTCACCAGTTCCTGGATCGCGTCTTTGTGTAGCTTCAAATCCCCATTATTCAAAAAAACATAATCAAAGCCTTGGTCGATTGCGTATTGAGTTGCTGAATTATTTCCACCGGCAAATCCTAGATTTTGGTTATCTCCGTAAAATTGATACGCAGGAAGTTGTTCTTGATATCGAGGGAGTACTTCGTTTTTCAACTTCCCTTCTGTGCCGTCGGGTGAAGCGTTTAGAACAAACAAAATCTCGAGACGATCTTTTTGATAATTCAAATTCGCGAATGCACTCACGACTTCTTCTACATATTTTTCCGCATTGTAACAAAGGTAGACAATTGCTACGCGTGGACTATTTTTCTGATTCATACACGGTGACAACTTCTACTTCTGTCACTTCACCTGCACGTTCTGCTTCGAGTAATGCCACTTCGCGCACTAGGTTTGTGATTTCTTGGTTTTGACGTTCGAGCGTGATTAAAATTCGATAGACAGCGTACGCGAGGAACACAACCGCTGTGTAAACAAGCAAGTCCGCTCCACGTTCAACGCCCAATCGTGTTGCGATGACGTCGGTTGTTTCCGGTGAAATAGCTACAAAAATGACCAGCACCCAGAAGAGTGTCCAGACGGCGAACCAGTACACGCTTACTTTTTTCTCGCGATATTGTTTTGATGTTCGCAAAATAGCAAAGGCGGAAAAAGCGATAAGGAAAATTTGGAACAACATACTAGCCGAAGAATTTATTTTTGAAGAAATCTTTTATTACAATAAAGCCGTGTGTAAATGACTGACCTTTCTGCAGTGTTTCAGCCGAGTATCTGATCTGCACCGGACGTTCTACATAACGCAGATTGTGCACATTGATTAAATCGAGTACTTGCGAGGCGTGTGCCATGCGGTCGATAGTGATGCGCATTTTTGATGCTGCGTCTTTGGAAAGCGCTCGGAACCCGTTATGTGTATCTGTCACCCAAATTCCCGAAACGGCCATGGTGAAAATGATCGCTGGTTTGAGTGTAAGCCACTTTCGGACGAATGGGATATTTACCGCTGCTTCGCCCAAGAATCGACTTCCGAGCACGACATCTGCTTCTGACTTTGCAATTGGTTCGATTAACTTTGGAATATCTTCACCGCGCATCTGGCCGTCGGCGTCGAAATGCACGATGATGTCAGCATTCAAGACGTCAAGCGCGTATTCGGTTCCGGTTTGAAGTGCAGCGCCTTGCCCTCGATTTACCACATGTCGCAGCACCGATGCGCCAGATGTTCGCGCGATATCTGCCGTTTTGTCGGTGGATGCATCGTCGACAACCACCACTTCGTCCACAAAGCGAAGCGCGTCTAAAATAGCGTTGTTTACACGTTTTTCTTCGTAAAATGCTGGTATGACGGCAACAACTTTCATACCGCAAGGGTATCAATTTGGAGGCAATGTGTCTAGGCGGAAAGTGGCGAAAATTGGGTATTTTTATACGAATAAGCCCCGTAGGACGTATTCGACCTACAGGGCTTGCTCTTGATGTACGAGATGATGCAAATCAACAATCTATTCGTGTTCTGATGTAAGCAAGATTTTATTTGCTTGGATGTAGTCGATCGTTCTTCGCAGACCGTCTTCGAGAAGTACGAGCGGTGTCCAGGCTAGTTCTAATTTTGCTTTTTGAATGTCGGGTCGACCGAGTTCGGAGAGAATTTCGTCCGACTGACCGAATTCGATCTGTGATTGCGAGCCGGTCATGTCGATGATTTTCTGTGCGACTTGAGTGATGCTGATCTCTGCATCGCTTCCAAGATTGACCGGACCTAGATCGGTTGGTGCGTGTAGCACGCGAACGATTCCGTCTACCGTGTCTTTTACGTAAACGAAACTAGACTTCAATTCTGGGTCGCCGTTAATAACGAGCGGGTCGCCGTTGAGCGCGTTTAAAATAAAATCAGGAATTTGATGGCCGTCGAACAACGGCATGCGTGGTCCGTAGGTGCGGAAAACACGAGCGATGCGAGCGTCGATGCCGAACACGTCTCGATACGTGTAGAATAGTGTTTCCGCAAATTGCTTTCCTTCGTCGTAGCAGGCTCGAGGCGTAAGGTGATCCACGACTCCGTTGTAGTTTTCTTTGAATACCTCCTGATCAGCTGTGCGAGGCCCGTATACCACTGAACTGGAGGCGAGGATGATTTTGGACTTATACTTTACAGCAATGTCTAGAATATTTTTTGTTCCGACTGAATTAGTGACAAGTGTTTTATGCTTGAATTGATCGAAGTTTTTCACCGATGTCGGAACGGCAAGGTGATAAATTTCGTGAAGACCTTTGAACGGAAGATTGAATGGTTCAAGTTCGGGAAATGCTTCTAAATCAAATGGAATGTTGATGTCCAGCCGTAGAAATTGAAAATCTGGATTGCGTAGATAGGGTTCGATATTTCGTACGTTTCCGGTACTAAAATCGTCGATACAGATCACTCTGTATCCTTCTCGGAGCAGTTCTTCACAAAGAAATGATCCGATAAATCCCGCGCCCCCGGTGACGAGCGCTACTTTTTTGTCTTGGTCTGCCATATTAATTTTGTGACGTAAGTTCAGCTAACTGCATCCTGGTTTTCATTATACTTCTGTTGACTGAAATGGGCGAATCAATTCGTGCGCCTTTTGTGAATTTTGTGAAGAAAGTTGGTTCGATGTCTATCACGTAATCGGCCCACGACTGGCCATACATTGCTTGCGCGATCGATTCGGAAGCAATTTCGCGTAGAACTGGCGAGTACACATCTTGCGGATTATTTTCGAGGGCATAAACACGTGGGTCTGATTGGATTTTTACCAATACGACACCCGGCTTTGGCAGCACTAGTCCGCTCAACGTTCGCTGACTGAGTGTTTCTGGCGATACCGAATCAACCTTGTTGAATGTGTCGAAATATGTGAAGTACGTAGTTGCGTTTATAAATGCGCGCCGAGTGTTTTCTTCTAGTGCGTATACAGTTGGATTTCCTGCCGTTACCACTGGAGCGATTTCGGTGATCGGAACCTGCTCTTCTTGATCATCTTCACCTTCTTCCACCTGCTCATCTGGCTCGGGTACCTGTTGGAACATTTCTTGGGCTACTTCGAATGCCTTCCCGATGTTTAACCGTCCTACGCCAAGATGCTCGCGCTGTTCTTCTTCGGCCGGGATCGGGTCGACCGACCATTTAAGAATGGTTACTATTTGATTTGGCGTCAGTCCTGGATACTCAGCCAACAACAATGCCGCTGCTCCACTTACGATTGGTGCGGCCATCGATGTTCCTGACCAGTAACCATTGTAATCCTCTTCTCCGTAAAACAAGCCGTAAATGTCTTCGCCCGGGGCGCTTAAATCTACACAATCGTCGCCGTAGTTAGAAAAATCGGCTCGGCGGTCGGACTGATCTGTTGCGGCTACTCCCAAAATCCAGTACCCGTCGTTTTCGTCGTAGCAGGCTGGGTACGCTGGTTCGTCATTGATAAATACGTGTTCATTCCCCACTGCTGCTACAAGTAGAACACCTTGGTTGTGAGCTTTGCGGATCGCTTCGCCAAATTTTGGATCGTTTGTTACGCCCGAAAATGACAGGTTGATTACCTTTGCCCCATTATTTACCGCGTATTCGATTGCCTTGATCGCGTCGCTCGAAACGCCCGATCCTTCCCCGTCGAGGATGCGGATTGGCATAATCGAGACTTCCCAGTTTACGCCCGTTACTCCACGACCGTTATCTCCCACCGCACCAACGATTCCTGCTACAAGCGTTCCATGAGACGCGCTTCCGACATCGCCTGCCGCTGTGTCTGGCGCGGGATTGTAATCGTTGCCGACAAAATCCCACCCCTCTACGTCGTCGATGTAGCCATTATTATCATCATCGATCCCGTTCGCTGGGATCTCTTCTGTGTTTTGCCAAATGTTTGCTTGTAGATCGGGGTGAGTTGTATCGATACCCGCATCGAGCACAGCCACAATAACTTCAGAGTCGCCGGTCGTTACATCCCAAGCTTCGAAGGCATTCACTTTTCCAAGATACCAAAGTTCGTTCACAAGGTCGTCGTTTGGCGTGAGCGCGAGCGTAGTTGACGGCAATAAAAAAGCCACTAGAAACAGAATTTGTTTGTACATACCCGAGTAGTATAGCAAGATTTTTAGAATTTGATCCTAGATGTTTGCACAGGTCTTCAGTACCGCTGTACGCAGTAAATTTTGAACCAAAAACCCACTCAATCGAGTGGGTTTTTTCTCTACATTCCGCAAGATTCGCGGGCGTCGTCTAGGTTTTTTTGGGCTGATTCTTTGTTTGTGGCGACTTGCAGAGCTTTTTCGTAGTGCTCTACTTCTTGCTCACAATTGCCGTCTTTTGCGTACCACTCTGCAAGTCCGTTCAAGATCCAG
Organism: uncultured Gammaproteobacteria bacterium; assembly: GCA_964569575.1. Lineage (GTDB taxonomy): Bacteria > Patescibacteriota > Patescibacteriia > UBA9934 > UBA9934 > JAQCKO01. The sequence goes on from CAZMTL010000007.1 coordinate 29,986, forward strand.
GTTTCGTCGCCCAATGTTTGAAGCGCTAGTTCGTACATGGCTCGGATTTCTTGATGACGTTCGTCGGCGTAATGACGTTTCGTGAAACGGATGTAGCGATCGAAGTTTGCCGATGTCGCGTTTACGCTCAACGCTTGATAGTAAGCTTCCTCTGCGGATTCCAGTTCATTCATTTCTTCTAAAATACTTGCGTACGCTGTCCACACGACCGGATTGATCGGGTTTAACTGTAAATACTCTTCGTAGATTTCTTTCGCTTCGGTCAAACGCCCTAGGAAGTACGCGTCAGACGCGACCGCTTCGGTAAGACGAAGATCTTCTTGTCCGGCTCGTTTACGTGCCTCGAGCCCTGCCTTTGCGACTGCTAATCGCTTTTCGAACAACACCTTACTCTGTTCGTCCATGTCGATTTCGACTTGCGTGTACTGCGTTTCGTTTTTCACTTGAGACTGAAGCAAAATTGCTGTAACAATAACGATTGCTATAACCGCTAAAAAACCTAGCATGATCGCGATCGAATTTCGGGATAATTGCGTTTGCATATAGGGTTGAGATTACCCAAAAAAAGGGAAAAAAGCAATAAAGAGCGGATTGTCCGCTCTTTATTCTGTTATTCTGCACGTAATGCTGTTCGTTTCTTCATCTGTGAACGATTTACCGCTTCGTCGAAGGCTATCGGGATTCCGTACTTTTGAATCTTTTTCTCAAACGAAAAACCGCCCCGAAGGGCGGTTTTTCGTTTACAAGTACAGACTTGTAGCAACTAGCTCTGATTAAAGAGCGATACCATTACTTGGAGTAAGTGGCAAGTTGTTTACTAGGTCAGCACCGTAGTATTCCTGAGTCGCATCTGTTACAGCCTTAGATCCGTCATCCTGCCAGAGGAATCCTCCTGGAAGAACGTCGATATCGTCACCTGCATCGTTTGCGTCAGTTGAATCTGGAGTTGTTCCCATGTATCCACGTACAACAGAGATGCTTGTTCCGTCTGGAACTGCAACAACCAACAATTTTTCGTCAGTTGCTCCACATCCGTCATCAGCCGTGTCTAGACATGCGATGTCTCCGATTGAGTATCCAGCAGAAGAAGTAACTGTAAGAGTCGTATCTTCTGGCTGCAAGTCTGCTTCGTTCAAGTCACTTGCTGCAGTGTATGCAACTGAAGTGAGGTCTCCAGCCAATGAGAACTGGATTGAATCGTCAACGCTTGCTCCTGTTGAATCGAAGTGAAGTGCAAATGTCTTTGTTAAACCTGCTCCTACTGTTACTTGTTCAGCATCAGTGTCGAAGGTCAAAAGTGCGTATGCAACAACTTCTGCGTTTCCACAAGTTGATCCATCAGCTGCGAACAATGTCCATTCAGCAGCGTCGTCAAGCGCAACTGCTTCGTTAGACATGTCGTACAGGTTGAAGTCTGTAGCTGCGATGTCTCCATCACCAGTTGTACATTCGTTCCATGTTCCAGCTGCAGCATCAGATGCTGTTACCTTGAACATTACTGAACGCATGACTACTGCTTCGTTTGCGTTTGCCGCCACAGTGAATCGAAGTACTTCGAAGTCACCAGGTGATCGCTGTCCTGTAGGAGTTAGAGCTGAAAGCGCTACTGTTGGAGCTGTTTCTCGAACTCGGAAGATTTCCTGTTCGTCGCTAGCTGTTCCAAGAGTTACGTTGCTGTCAACCAATGTTTCGTTTGAAGCACCTCCTCGAGCTCGGAACTGATCGTCAGCTCCACCGTCTAGAGAAAGACCCATTCGAATTCGTTCGTTTGAAGTTGCAGATCCGCCTGATCGGTCAGATGCTGAAACGTCCACCCAAACTTCAATTTCCGCAGAGCCATTCTTTTCAACGTACATTTCATTTCCTCCAGTGAGGTTGAATGTTCGTTCGTTTCCAGTAAGAGCTCCTGAAGACATACCTTCTGTTCCGTCCATCTTAGGGTATGCAATTGTTACCTTCGCGATGTTGTTCGCGTAAGCAGCTGCATCAAGCCCATCAGCAGTTGCTTGCAATTCTGCAACTGTCAAACGGTCAATTCGGTATCCTTCTGCATCAGCATCCACTCGGAATGTTGATACTAGGTTGTTTACAGATCCTGTTACTAGGTATTCCGCATCTGGTACGTCATCACCTGCATCGATTGTAAGTTCACCTGAATCGTTCACAGTTACTGTTACAGCTTGAGCTGTGTTTGCATCTCCTGTTGGTGTTACATCGTCACCTTCCGCATCTTCTGCCTGAACGTCAGTTCCTGCTCCGATTTCGAATGCGTAGATGTCAGCTGTTCCTGGGTCTAGGTTTGCAAGGTTACAAACAACTTCCGCTGTTTCTGTTTCGCCTGCTCGCACGTCCCAAGAGAAGTTATCAAAGATCAAATTCGCATCTGTCTCGATTGATTCTGGACCAGCGATTACTGAATCGTCAGCTGAATCATTAAGAGTACAAGTAAGAATCGAGTCTCCGATTAAAGGATTTCCTGTAGCAAATCCACCTCCTCCACCATCTTCATTTACGTAAACTCCTACCTCTAGGTCAGTTACTACAATGTTAGATCCTGTTCCTGCTGTGAAGTTGAATCCAGCAGTTACTACTCCATTCTGTCCCTTTACGTAATCAGTGTTTCCAGCTGGGCTAGAAGCAAGACTGATTGCAAGAGAAGCGTCCTGAATAGTCATTGTGTTACCAACGATGTCTGAAGAAGGAACAACGTCTTCGATTGCATCACCAGAGCTGTCTTCTACGTCCAACGCTGAAGTAACAAGTGTGAATGTAACTTCATCACCTTCTACAGCAACTGCATCGTTGATGTCAGCTGTTACACAAAGTTCCAATGATTCTCCTGCTTCTACAGTGAATACATCAGTGAATGTAAGGTCTTGAGATGTCACCAAACCTCCACCTCCGGCAACAAGTTCTTCTGGACCAGTAACAAGCATTCCTGAACCACATTCTTCTACTCGAATGTCTTCAAGAGCTGTATCTGTTCCATCAGTAAGATTGTTACCATCAACTGTCAATTGAAGTTCCTGTACTTCTGTGTATCGTTCAGCTGTAATAGTGAATTCGAAGAATGAAACTTCGTCTGCACCATTTTGAACGTCGTCAGAAGCTGGACCGTTGAAAGAAACAGTTACTTCACCGCCTTCGATTGTAACAGTTGAAAGATCTCCAGCTGTTCCATCGTAACCAGTTCGGTCTACTGAAACTCCGAATCCGTAGTCAGCTCCAACAGCGTACAAGTCTGCATCGTTGTCGAGGTAAGTAACGATCGTGTCGTCAGCTTCTCCACCGATGTCAGCTGTTACTGTGAAGTCTCGGTCAGATCCGTCTTCCATGTAGTATCCGTTTCCAGAGAATGCGAATACAACTAGGTCGCTACCAATTGATTGACCAGAAGCCATCCAGTTAGAACCTTGGTACAACTGGAAGTCAGCGTGATCAGCAGCGTCTTCGATAGTAAGCGTCAAACGCTTTACCCATACGTCTTCTGCAGATCCAGCTCCTAGGTTGAATTCAGCGATTTCCGCATCTTGTTCACCAAGAGTTGGTACTGGAATAGATCCAGTTGCATCGATTGTGATTTCACCTACTGTCAAGTCAACGATAGAGTGAGTTGCTCCTCGAACAGGGTAAGAACCAGAAACTGTTCCGGTAGTCATTACATCGTTGTTCGTAGCGATTTGGAAACCAAATGTTCCTGTTTCGCCAGAGTTACCCATATCTACTACAACTGAAAGTTCTCGTGATTGACCTGCTGAGAAATCTAGGTTCAAACCAGCGAAAGTTGCCTTTCGAGTTGAAGAGTTAACTGTTCGACCATCTGTCAAACGGTTTGCACCTTCGTAAAGGTATACACCGTTTCCATCGATCGCATTTGTGTCTGTAAGGCCAGTCAATTCAACTGCAAGTGTTTCCAATTCAGTTGCATCACCAGCTGTCAAACGGAACTTCGCAACTTCCACACCTGTAGCGGTGTCAGGAACTGTTGCTGAAGCTGGGCTAGAAGAAGCAAGGCTAACTGTTAGGTTACCAGTGATATCTTCTACACATCCAGTTTGCGCTGCGTCCTGAAGGTCGCAAACAGCTCCTGTGATGTCATCTCCTACTGTAAGCGCAGAATCATTGATTCCAGCTCCATCTAGGAAGAAGTCCATTTTCATGTCGTTTGCTGATCGTCCAGCAGAAGTCACCATTCGTGATTCGCCGTCCCAAGCAAGCATGTAGTCAGTACCGTCCATGTACATCATTCCGTCGAACGCAGTTGCGCTCATTAGAGATGCACCAGCGGTGTAGTCTACGAAGAATACGTCTGCAACGTCATCAATGTTTGTGTTCCAGTCGCTTCCATCGTATGCAGTTGCCACAGCTTCGGTCTCCACCCAGTGGATCATTCCGTCGCGTGATACCGCGTAAGTTTTGTTATCTGAAGTGATCTTGATCCATCGTGAACCTGGTCGGTACACAACGTTTCCTGCTAGAGAAACGTCAGCAAGTTCAGCATCAGATACTGTTCGTACATCGCTGAAATCTTCGAACCAAGTCATGTAAGTCTTAGCATTTGGATACGTGTATCGAGATCCATCGTATCCGTAGTAGTACACAGTAGAGACAGCTGATCCTTTGATGTTATCTCCAGGGTCCGCGCCTGTTACTGCTGTAGTCATCGCTTGCGCTGCCGGAGCGAACGCTGCAAGTCCTACTGTTGAAAGAATGGTTACAGCTGCTACTGCTGCTGCAAACGCACGCTTTCCGAGAGTAAGAGAGTTACTCATAATTTTATATAATCCTTTCTATAGTTTTAATAATAATGGGTTCCAGCGACCAGACGGTCTCGACCTTTCGATTTTCCCCACGGGGGAAATTGTGTGGAAAATCTCAGCCTTCACCCTCAATCACACATTCAGGAATACGCTTACGCGATTCCGCCAAGGAACAGATGCTGTTGCTCGGCGGAACCACCTATTCGGCTATTCCTTCCACTCGTTCTTCGTTTGAAGATACTTCATCTTCGCTTACCTCAGGCTGTTCGTCAACCGCTTTTAGGCGCGCTCGTTCTTCCATAATTTGAAGTTCGATTTGCGCTAGTTGTTGCTCGATTGCCTTTAGCGAATTATCTGCTTCGCGCATTATAGCAAATGCCGATCGATACCCTCCAGCTGCTGCTAAGTTGAGCGCTTCGTTCATTGATTCACCTGCAGTTGTGATCTGGTAATTGATCACTTGAAGCGCATCGTCGGTTGGTGCGTTTTCGTATTGAAGTTGACCGATTGCTGCCGTGATCACCATCAGTCGACCGAGGTCGAATGCTTCGCGGCGACGGAGATCGTTGAGTTCTTTTGAAAAGAGCCGTTCAAGTTCGCGTGTGGATATGTCTTCTACCGATGCTCCTTCTTGCTTTTCGATAATCGCATCTACCACCGCTTCTTGCGCCTTGCGTGTTGAAGCCTTTGCTTCTTCGGCGGTTACCGCGTCTGCGCTCGATGCTTCAATTTGATTTACTTCACCAATGACCGCGTTTAGTTCTTCGAGTCGTTCGTCTAATTGAGTCGCGACGGCGAGCACTTGCGTTTCGTCGCCTTCTTTGATTCGTTGGAAGTTTGTATTCGCGAGGTCGATTTGTTCTTTGAAATCATTCATCGCTACCGCTGCGTCCGCTTGGCGATCTGGCGCTGCCTGAAGGGCGAGTAGCTCTTCATAACGACGGCGAGCGAATTCTGTATGTAGTACCGCTCGGCGCTCGGAAGAGGCTAAACGAATTCGTGCGTACTCACCGGCTCGTTTAAATGAGTAGAGCGTGTCGCCTGGCAAACTGGCTGATGCAGCGTTTACCGAGGTCATCCATCCGCCGAAAAGGAGAACGAATGATGCTACCCCTACAACCATTGGTCTCGAAATCATGTCGTGGAGGAACCATCTATAGAAGGCTGTTGCCCCCTGAACACTGTATTCGAAGTCGACCGATGATTCATGATGGATAGCTGTCATGAGTCGAGCGCGACCTTCTTTTACAACAGCAACATGAGCAGTCCCGGCGTCGGGGTGCTGCTTTAGGTCTGCAAGTTGTCGGAGAAGATCTTTCGACATAGTTATTTACACGATTTTTTGTAAGGCTTTTTTTGCTCGATGCAACGTTACGCGAACGGTACTTGGTTTCTTTTCGAGCGCTAGGGCGATTTCATTTATGCTCATTTCGTCTAGATATTTCATGACGAGCACTTCCCTATATTCTTCTTTTAATTCTTTGAGCTTTTTCAAGAGTGCACTTTGCTCGTCTTTTTGCATGGCGTCTTCGAGGACATCTTTTGTATCCGCGAGCGCCACTCCTTCGATTGATTCGGTTTCTTTTCTTGTTCTGTAAAAATCCGAGATCAAGTTTCGAGCGATGCGGTAGAACAATGCCCCTGGGTGCTCCACTTTACTTGAAGTGGCATATTCCCATCCTCGTAGAAAGACCTCTCCAGCAAGCTCGTCTGCGTCTTCAGATCGTGGCACTTTGAAGAAAATGTATCTTCGAATTTTGCCAAAATATTGATCGTACAGTTGAGCGTACGCGGAAGTGTCCCGGAAACGATGGACTCGAAAGAGGAGAAATTTGTTACGCATCGACATGACAATAGTCGTTTATTTTCGAAAAAGGTTACACCTGTCGACCACGGCGTAGTTATGATCACTAACCTTAGACAAAAATTGAACTTTAGACAATAGCGTCATTGACATTACACTCTATTTTGACTACGCTAGAGTAGACAAATAATTATTCTATGACTTCACAAAATTCTGTACGACTCTCGGTTTCTGAGGCAGCGAAGATGTTTGGTGTAAGTACGCGCACCATTCGTCGTGCAATTGCGAATGCGGAGATTACGTACATTGTTGTACAGGGTAGATACAAAATTAGTTTTGAATCTTTGTTGAAATGGTCGCAGTCGAGCACGACCGTTCGCAAGAAGCGTGACCAGAATGGCATTGGGCAGTTTGTAGAAAAGTGGCGGATCAAAAATACACTCTACTCACCAAACCCGGCAGCGATTACAAACGACGAAGAATAAATATGCCAAAAAATCGCGACCACGATCTTTTTCGGGCATACAAAAAACTTCCCTCGTTTCCCTTCTTTAAACTTGTTCGTCCCTCGGTTGCACAGATGCAGTCGCAGCGATTAGCGTTTCAAAAAACCGGTACCGCTCCTACCCTTTCTTTTCCCGACGCGTCCAGGTTTGACATTGTTACTTATCAGAAGGCTGTAAAGCACTTCGCTAAACAGATTCATTCGCTCACCGATGATACGACCGTTGCTCGGCTATATAAAGATAAAGCGGATGAACTTCTTCACCGGGCAGAGCTTATTCGAGGAATACAGAAGCAAGACGGTCAGTTAGTTGCGCAGAAATCAATTGAACTTTTTGGTACACAGAAACAAACCTTGAAGCAGTTTGAAGAAGAACTTTCGCTGCTTGCCTCGCCCAAATCAAAAGCGCGGTCGTCGAACCTTGTGATCACCTCGAGCTCGCTCACGCGTGCGATTCGTAAGATTCTTGCTCACTACTCTATCGATACGTGGCTGACTGGATTCCACGACCGTACGTCTATTCGAATTTCGCGATCTAACCGCGGTTTTACAAAGATCGTTATTCCGAAGCAGATACGAATTACTGCCGATCGCGCGGTGCGAGTCCTTGGTCACGAAATCGAAGGTCATGTGTTGCGACATTTTAATAGCGAGCAGTCGGATATTTCGTTGGTCAAAGTCGGGCTCGCGAATTATATTTCGGCCGAAGAAGGGCTTGCGATGTTTATTCAGCAGAAGTACGGAAAAAAATGGAAAACGCCTACGCCTGGTTTTTGGGATGGGTACATGGCGGCGCTTCGGAAGAAGTATGATTTTAAAGAAGCGTACGACCGGATTCGTGAAGCCCGACTGCAAGTAGCCGAGGCTCGGAAGGAAAAGAATCCCGAGAAGAAGGCGGACGACGCTGCTTGGCGGTTGAGCATTCGAGCGCAACGCGGTATTGCGCGAGCGGATGCCCCGGGGCTTTTTTACGGACGCGATCACATTTATCGCACAGGACTGGATGAAACAGAGAAGTTTCTTCAGAAGCATTCCGATGGGTGGAAGCGGCTATATGCTGGACACACATCGTTTCGGGAAGCGATTAAATTACCGGATCGAGATGATATTGTTACCCCGGAATTTATTTGCGAAGATGTGGTAAAGCAGATTTTAAAAACAGACGCATTGTAGCGTCTGTTTTTTATTCGGATTTTTTCTCGAAGTCGAGCGAGAGTGAGTTGATACAGTAGCGCTTCCCTGTTTCGGTTGGACCGTCGTTGAATACGTGACCTAAGTGTGAACCGCAATTTGCGCAGACCACTTCTTGGCGCGTCATGCCGTGACTGCGATCTTCCTCTATTCGAACATTTCCATTTTTCACCACATCGTCGAAACTTGGCCAGCCAGTACCCGAATCGAACTTTGCTTCCGACGAAAATAAAGGCTCCATACACACAACGCATCGATACGTTCCGTCTTCGTTGTGTTTATAATATTTTCCTGAAAACGGCGGTTCGGTCCCTTTTAGAAAACAGATATTCTTCTGAGCATCAGAGAGCTCTTCTTTTCGCTTTTCGACATCTGGTTGATTCATATATTATCAGTATAACGAAAAACATCCCTTTTGGGGATGCTCTTCTTTAGTGTAGTGCCAAGATTCCTTTTCGGAACAAATAGTGATGATGGTAGAGCTCTTGAACTAACTGAGCCGTGGCTTCCCATCGATAGTTTTCCTCGATATACGATCGCGCCGAATGACCGATGGATGCCGCAAGCATTTCGTCTGCCAATACAGCTTCGATGGCTGTTTTGCACGCAGACCAATCTGCAACTGGATACGGAACCCCGAATCCTTGCATGATTTCGCGAATAACGAAGGCTTCAGGAGCAACTACGGTTTTTCCGTAACTCATTGCTTCGAGTACAGACGTGAGTAGATGTGTTTGTTTCTTTGAAGAGAAAACCACAGCTCGAGCCCCTGTGAATAGCGCTTTGCGCACATCGAGAGAAGGACTTTCGACGACTGAAGTTGACTCTAATTGCGCAACAATCTTTTGTTCGCGTTTTGCGAAAATAACTAATCGCACTTGTTTTGCATTCATTTCACCGAAGGTGGCTTCGATTTTATGCACAACTTCTTGAGCGTCGCTTGCCTCGTTTACTCCTTCTACCGAATACACAACATATGATCCTGATCGTACGCCGAGCGGTTCTAGAACGACATCATTTGTCGCCGATCGCTTTACGCTTACGCCGTTTGGAATCCAGCTGGCAAGAAATCCTTGATTTAGAAGTAGTTCGTTTTGAACTGATTTTTGCGTGGCAATAATTTCGTTGGCGAATTTTGTGATCAACTTTGTGTAGATCACTCCAATTACCGCGCTTGTTGTCGATGCTCCTTTTGCGAAGTCTGTATCGAAGAGCGTGACTACAATGACCAATCGACTTCGAAGCAATCGCGCGAGCCAGATGAATTTTGCAGACTTGTTTCCGTAGATATGAAGAACATCTGCCTTCTCGAAGACGATCGCGAACGCAGTCGCCCAAAACGTGTAGAGTGTTCGGCTTCCGAAATACAACAGGAATGGAATGCGCTTGTTTTCACATCCGTTTCGCGTACCGCTTCCAGCATCAACGCCTGCAAAAAGGGTCACGGCGTCGCCATCAATTGCACACGCGCCGCCCACGGCGAATACATGCGCTTCGGCTGTCGTGTTTTCGCGTAAAAGTTGTGAGTCGGTAAGAAGTGAAATATTCATAAAAATAAATAACGGCTTACTTTAGCAAAATTTTACCCGCCTGTCAACGCGCTTGCGCACCGTTTTGCGTGCTTATTGGTATAAAAAAATAGCTTTTACTAGCTATTTTTTTGAGTTATCCACAAGTTGTTGGTGGACGACTTACTGCTATCTATAAACACCGGGCGCTTTCCGCACAATTTAAATGACATGATGACTGCGCGTGGTTAATAATTCATCCAATTTTATCACGAAACGAAAAGGAGCCCGGCACGTAGGTGCTGAGCTCCGAGAACGATCCCTGCTACAGGATCGTTAGGGCGTGGTCCAGTCGACCACGCCGCTTCCACCGGGGACGTCTGGCTCGCAGGGGCCGGCCGTGACCAGGTAGGCGTCTGCCGGGATCAGCTGACTGCTGACCGCGACGCCCATGCTGATGTCGAACAGGTAGGCGTACCATCCGTCTCCGTCGGCGAGGATGGCCGAGATCGCCTGGCCGTCGCAGCTTCCGCCGCACGGCTCTTCGACGTCTCCGGGCGAAGGAACCTTCCGGAAGAAGATTCCCTGCTCGCCACCATCGAACCCAGACGTATCCACCCACTCGGACACAGGGCCCTGAATGGTGATGGACATGTCGGTGCCGACATCGACGCACTCGACCTCGATCGGTGCGACCGGGTCGGTGTCCGCGTCGCTGTCGGTGTCCGAATCCGCATCGGCGTCGCTGTCTGCATCTGCGTCAGCATCGGAATCCGCATCGGAATCCGCATCGGCATCCGCGTCGCTGTCGGCGTCTGCGTCAGAGTCCGAATCCGCATCGGCGTCGCTGTCGGCGTCACTGTCCGAATCGGTGTCTGCGTCGGTGTCCGAATCAGCGTCGCTGTCGGCGTCCGTATCGCTGTCCGTGTCGGAATCGGTGTCAGCGTCCGTATCCGCATCTCCCTCGGTCTCGCCGGTGTCGGCGGTCTCGAGGTCGGTGTCGGAATCGGTGTCCGTGTCGGTGTCCGCATCCGTATCGGCGTCGCCTTCCGGCAACACCAGGGTTTCCGGACAGTACTCCTCAGGGCTCATGTTGCAGAGGTCCTCCTCGAAGCGCGCCTGGTCGATCCAGGCACAGCCCGCGAGCAGGCCGAAAAAAGCGATGAGCGTGCGTGCCATGTAGCACCTCCTTAATAGGGTGAGATTCAATCTAAGTGGTCATGAAAACGAACGATCGAACTTACATTCTTACCATAAAATTGGCGTTTTGTAAAGTTTTTGGCTAGTTTTGGCAATAAATAGCCTATATTCTGAGTAATTCCTCGGCCTCTTGCTTCGTCACTCACTTATCCGCGGTTTTTATTGACATTCTTTTCTGTTCCTGATAGGATTTTGCTAACTTTTTAGGAAATTCTATGAAAAAGGATATTCATCCAAATTATCACACAGACGCAGCAATTACTTGCGCTTGCGGAACCGTTTACACAATTGGTTCCACAAAACCAACGATCGCAATCGAATTGTGCTCACAATGCCACCCGTTTTACACAGGTAAGCAGAAGATTTTGGACACTGCACGACGCGTTGAAAAATTCCAAGCTCGTGAAGACCAGAAGCAAGAAGCAACCGACCACGCAGCGAAAGTTGCCAAGAAGGCTGCTCGAGCAAAGCAAAAGGCTGACAAGAAAGCGAAAGCTGAAGCGTAGCCACACCGAAAACGCCCTTACCTTTCCGTTTGGGCGTTTTTGTTTTCTTTTGATACACTGAAGATTATTCTATGGATTACTCACAAAAAATTAGCGAGAAGAAAGAAGAGCTTGCTCAACTGGAAGCTCAGCTTGGTGACCCGACCATTCTGAGCGATCAGCGAAAGTTTAAAAAGCTCAACATTCAATACCATGCCCTTAAATCGGTGATGCTTGCGGTGGATGCTTGGGAGAAGGCTCAGAACAACCTCGCAGAAGCAAAAAAAGCGCTGGAAGAAGATGATGCCGAGCTACGCAGCATGGCAGAAGAAGAAATTGCGCAGATCGAATCGACCCTTCCTGAATTGGAAGCTCATTTGCAAGAAGTACTTATTCCGAAAGATCCACTCGATCAGAATGACGTGATCGTTGAAGTTCGAGCCGGTGCCGGTGGTGATGAAGCTGCCTTATTCGCAACCGATCTATTCCGCATGTATTCGCATTATGCCGAAAAACAGGGATGGGATGTTGAAATTGCTTCACAGAGCATGAACGATGTTGGTGGTTTTAAAGAAGTGATTTTTGAAGTAACTGGCGCGAATGTGTACGGCGACATGAAGTACGAGTCTGGTGTGCACCGCGTTCAGCGTGTTCCTGCGACCGAGAAACAGGGGCGTATTCATACGTCTACCGCTACCGTTGCGGTACTTCCGAAAATTGAAGAAGCGGATTTTGATATTGATCCGAAGGATTTGAAAATTGAAGCAACAACTTCTACTGGAGCGGGTGGTCAGTCGGTTAACACGACCTATTCTGCCATTCGTATGACGCATATTCCAACCGGAATTATGGTGTACATGCAAGAAGAGCGCTCGCAGCGACAGAACAAAGAACGCGCCATGGAAGTGATTCGCGCACGTGTTTTCGCGCACGAACGCGAACGCAAGCAGGCTGAATTAAGCGAACAGCGTCGAGGACAGATCGGAACCGGAGATCGATCGGAGAAAATTCGAACGTATAACTTTCCACAAGATCGCATTACCGATCACCGCATTAAAGAATCTTGGCACAACCTAGAAACGATTCTTTCGGGTGAAATTGAAGAAATTCTTGCAAAACTAAAACAGGCAGATCGCGAATTGTCGTAGTATGACCATTTTGGAAGCGCTTCAGTGGGCCGAGCGTGAATTGCGTGCTACGTTGAATGAAAAAGTCACCGAAGCGCATCATCCAAAATTTGATGCGCAGGTGTTGCTTGCGCGCGTACTTGGTAAATCGAATGCGTATTTATTTTCGCATGTTGATCAAATCCTGAACGCCGAACAGCGAGCTAGATTTGAAGAATTTATTGCGAGACGAAAAAATCACGAACCAGTTGCTTATATTCTTTGCGAAAAAGCATTCTATGGTCGTGATTTTTTTGTCACTCCGTCCGTTCTCATTCCTCGTCCGGACACCGAATTGTTAATTGACACCGCAAAAGAACTTGCTCGACCTGATTCAATTATTATTGATGTTGGAACAGGTTCTGGCGCGATCGCGATTACTACTGCGCTTGAGATAAAGGTACCAACGATTGCGATTGATATTAGCGAGGATGCGCTTTCGGTTGCTCGTCGTAACGCAGATACGCTCAAGGCAGCTTCTCGCATTACGTTCCTGCAGGGTGACTTACTCAAACCTTATCTTGCGAAAACATCATCCTCTGCTCGGGATGCGCACGGCATCATTCTCGCCAACCTTCCTTACATTCGCTTAAGACAATGGGAGTCGCTTGATCCTGATGTGAAACTATTTGAGCCAAAACTAGCGCTTACAGCCGGAATTGACGGACTTGATTTGTACGATAGGCTCTTTCAGCAACTGATCGAATCTTCTTCCCTGCTGCCAAAATACCTTGACGTGCTTTTAGAGATTGATCCTGATCAAGCAACAGACATCCGTCATCTTGTTGCGGAATATTTTGCCACTACTCCTGTTCGAATACTCGCTGATTTGCGCGGGTTGGCACGGGTTGTGCATATTGCTATTCGACCGTAGGTTCTTTGATTTCGATTTTGCTTACTGAATCCGTGATTTCGATCCAGGTGACTCCTGCAACCAAGGACACTTCTTGACCTGCGTGTGTGTAAAATCGCATGCGCTGATCGAATTCGCTTTGCCGCCATGTTCCAAAAAATACTTCCCCATTTTGCGCAAATACAGCCTCGCCTTCGCCTAGTGTTTCTACATTTTTTCTACCAACAGCATCAATGGTTTGCATGTCCATTTGAACGAATACGATCGAGTCTGCAAAGATATTGTCGCCGTCTTCTGCAATCATCTCACGAATTCCCTGCCATCGCGTGTATCGATTCGTTTCCGGGTTGTATTCCCATTTTACGTCGTAGGTAGTTCCCCCGCTCCAATCGAGTGAGACGGATTTTGCTCCCTTCGATTCTCCGTTTTCGTATTTCCATGACTCGTACTGTACCTCTTCTTGTGGAAATTCGATCAACGCCTTTTTAAGTAGATCGGTGCTTGTAAACGTATTGTGTGGAGCGTAGCGGCCGCCGGTTGTTTGGCGCCAGAAGTATTCGCTTTGGAAGAATTCATCTAGGTCACGCACATCTCGTTCGCGAACGATCTGCAACCCTTCTGGTGATCCACCAACATGTGCGTAAAGTGGATTGAACCAGGCTGTCCAATCTAAATAATATGGTCGAGCCGAACGTACTGGTCCTATTTTTTCTGATTCGGATTCTTCGGAATAAAATGCCACGAAGCGCGGAATATTTCCTTCAACTGGTGCTTCGATTACCAGGAATGCGTCTTCGATTCCCGAAAGCGGCCACGCGTCTGCGGCGTTTTCTACCATGACAGCAAAAACACCCGGAAGATTTGTTCGCTCATCCTGAATTACTTCACCGGTGAGCGGATGCCGAGGACCGGCCTGCTCTTCGCTCGTGTCAGTATCTGATCCCGGCTTCGAGGTCTGTGTTGTTTGAATAATTGAAAGAATAATCAGAAGCGGAATAGCAATCGCTACCACAAGCGCAAATAATCCTATCGCGATTGCTTTTTTTGATCCTTTCCATTTTCCACTTGCAACAAAAGAAGCGAATCGTTTTAAGGATTCGCTTGCTTTCTTCTGTCGCGCTAAGCATGAGCGGACGAAATTTTTCATACTATTCAGCTGCTGGAGCTTCTTCTTTCTTTTCTGTCGTTACCTGAACTGATTCGACGTTTTCTTCTACTGCTCCATCGAGTGCTGCCATTTCGGCTTCAGATCGCGGAGGTTGTACTGAAGCGATTGTGACATCACCTTCGGTAAGAATTTCGATTCCAGCTGGTACTTTGATGTCCGATACGTGAATTGCGTCTTCGAATGTTTTCAATGTTGAAATATCGATTTCGATTTCTCGCACAAGTGCTGACGGAAGTGCTGACACTTCTACTTCGTCGATACTTTCTACAAGTGTTCCACCAAGTTCCTTTACCGCCGGCGCTTCACCAACCAGTTTAAGCGTAATAACCGCTTCTACCTTTTGGCTCATGTCGATTGCTCGAAAATCTACGTGCGTAAGGAAGCTTGTCAACGCGTCGCGCTGATAATCTTGAAGAAGAACATTTACTGTCTTTCCTTCTACTTCCAAGGCAACAACGGTACTTTCTCCAGCTGTCTGGTAGAGTCGTTCCATTTCGTTTCGGTCAACGGTAATGTTTGTTGGCTCTGTGTTAAAACCGTAAACTACGGCCGGAATTGCGCCTTCACCTCGAAGTGCATCCGTTTTTCGACCCTTGAGGGTTCGCGCTTTTGCGCTAATAGTAAGCTGATCCATATTTTATAGGTAAAAATCGAGGCTATTTCACCTCATTTTCAGAAAATTGTCAAACTGAAGTGCATGATGTGCCGCAAGAACGTCGTCAATCGAAATCACCGGAGCCTCCCAGAACTGTTTACTTTCTTCTTGTTCGCAGTCTGTAAAGATTCCCCGAGCGAGCACGGATTCGGCCTGGCGCTCTACACAAAACAGCATATTCTTCCCGCATTCCTTGCAGGAAAAGTGAAAAATTGCCTTTCGACCCTCTTTCTTTATTACGTGCATTGCTTCGTTTTGATAGGGCGTGGAACAGTGCGGGCAGTGAGTTACCCCGATAAGTTGCTCTTGCTTCATATGCAGTGAATTAACACATTCATCATACCACAGCAAGCCTTAGCCGATCGACCGCGAAGCGTCAGTTTGCCAGCGTTCGGAACGCATCATCATGCTTTGCGCTACCCCTGCCATCATGCACGAGATAAGCAAGGAAGATCCTCCGTAGCTCACAAATGGCAGTGCGATTCCGGTTGCCGGTAATATCGCCATGTTTACGCCAATGTTTACGGTCATTTGTACAAAAAAGAGTGAAAATATTCCTGCTGCGAGGAAGGCGCTAAAATTATCGCGTGCCGAGTAGGCTGAATGTACGATGCGCCAAAATACAATTGCCCATGCACTTAATAGAATCATGATCCCGAGGAAGCCCAATTCTTCCGCGATTACAGCGAAGATAAAATCCGTTTGGCTTTCTGGTAAAAATTTGAGCTGACTTTGTGAACCAAACCCCAATCCCCTTCCGAATAATTTTCCCGAACCGATGGCGATTTTTGCTTGGTTGATATTGTACCCAACACCAAGCGGATCGAGTTCTGGATTTAAAAAAACGTTTATACGATTTTTCTGAAACGGTTGTAGCAAGAAAAACCAGCTCAGAATAGAAAATGCACCTCCGATTCCTGCGAGCACGGATACGTGGTGGATTTTTATTCCGGCGAAAATCATCAACATTACCCACAACCCGAAGAGCAGCAACGCACTTCCTAAGTCGGGCTGCATCATTACCAGACCGAATGGAATGGCCATTAGCAATCCGCTTCCAAAAATCTCTTTCCACCCAAAGCGTCGTCGTGCATGTTCACCGAAATAGCGTGCCAACTGTACCGCGAGCGCGAATTTCATAAACTCTACCGGCTGGAACGAGAATCCGAAGATCACAAACCATCCTTTTGTTCCACTGATTTCGCGGCCGAATAAAAGTACTAATACGAGTAGTAACACGCCAAACAAGTACATTCCTCTTGCATAGTTGCGGAGCGAAATGACATTTGTACTCGCAAGTACGAAGTAGAGTATCAGCCCAAGCCCACACGCAATCAACTGCTTTCGGATAAGAGCGAATTCTGCCGCTTCGCGCGAAAGCTCGACTGAATAGATAGCCGCCAAGCCTAGAAGGAACAGCACCGTTGTTGAAACAAAAAAGATCCAATCGAACCGTCTGAATACGTTAAGAAATGAAAAGCTAGGCATGCAGATCGTGTTTATGCTTTTACCGTAGAGAATGAATTCGAACGTGTCAAAATTAACGCTGGCGGTCGGAAATGGTGTCGCGTACATCGCCTGTTGTTGAGCCTTGTGGATTCATGTACACACTTTCATCGAAAAACTGAATGTCTGGAACAACGACCACTTCTCCTGAACTTGGTGCACCGGTGAGCCATTGAATGACTACATCGCGCGATTCCCCTGCTTCGAACGATGCCAAGCTTACACGATCAACCGCTGCCACCGAACCTGCTCGTACAATCATCACAACAAAATCTGCCGACCAATAACTGTATGGTGAATCATTTCGAATCGTGAATGTTGCGCGTGGAGCAAGCGTGGAACCGGCTTCTCCTTCTACATCTGTTGGCATTCCGTAAAATGTATTCGTTACGGTGAATTGTTCGTGATCGTTGATCCAGCTCGAATTACCAGCCTGTTGATCTGCCGGTATACGGTGCCATTCGATTGATTCGATGACTAGCTCTGGGTTCGATGGACGCGCTCCAAAGGTTTGACCAAGCGACAGAACCGACCGGTCGGTGTCGGGCAAAATAAACGTTGTTTGCGACGGTGTTTCGCCCTGACTTGTTGAAAAGTGATAAGTAAATGTGGCGTACCAGCGTTCGTTTGGATTGGTGACCGTTACAAAGAGATCGTATTTATCCTGGGTAGATGTCAGCACTCGAGCGCTTCCGATCTGGAGAGCGGATGCTGAACGTGATGTCCGAATTGAATCGAGCACGGATATATTTTCCTGTACGGTTGAAAGCGACTGCTTGTCTGCGCGCGCACCCGAAAAGAAGTAAACGGCAAGATAGACGCAGAAAAATATTAACAACGCCACGTCGATCGCTGCCCATGCAAGGAAAAATCCGCGACGAATGAGCGGCTTCGATTCGACGATAAGTACATCGCGCTTGTACTGACGCTCAACTTGAGCCAGCTCTGGATTAAGCGGTTCGAACGGTGTTTCGTTTGATTCTGTGGATTTCTTTTTTCCAAACATGCGAGTGTCTATGTAGCCAAATTATACCACGAAACCGTCATCGACTAAATCAAAATCTGCTTGTTCCTAAAATGGCTACATGTTAAAATCAATCCGAAATTACTATCGATATGGCAACCAAAAAACCGACCAAGGCAAAAGCTGGAGGATACAGCGCGCAAAACATCACTGTTTTAGAAGGACTGGATCCGGTTCGTAAACGACCGGGAATGTATATTGGTTCAACCGGACCACAAGGACTGCACCATCTTATTTGGGAAGTTGTCGACAACTCGATCGACGAAGCGATGGCTGGTCACGCAACAAAGGTGATTATTAAACTTCAGCCAGACAACTGGATTGAAGTGGAAGACGACGGGCGCGGAATTCCGGTCGACATCCATCCACAACAAGGTATTTCTGCCCTCGAACTTGTTCTTACAAAACTGCATGCTGGAGGTAAATTTGGAGGAGATGCAAGCGGATACAAAGTTTCGGGAGGATTGCACGGTGTGGGTGTTTCGGTTGTAAACGCCCTTTCGACTGATTTGGAAGCGATTATTCACCGCGACGGACAGATTTGGCAGCAGAATTTTAAAATTGGAAAACCTCAGGCGAAAGTAAAGGCGATTGGGAAATCGAAAAAGCGTGGAACGATTATTCGATTCCATCCGGACGCGAGTATTTTCGAAACAATCGAATTCAACTACCAAACCATTATCGACCACTTACGTCAGCATACGTACCTTACGGCTGGAGTGGAAATTGAAATCGTTGATGAACGCGGAGAGAAGCCGTTGCGTTACGGGTTTTATTTTGAAGGCGGAGTTGCTTCGTATGTACGCTTTTTGAACAGCACGAAAGAAGTGAAGCATCAGAACGTGTTTTACGTTCATAAGCCGTACGAATCACTCGACGTTGAAGTTTCGGTTCAATACACGACCGAATATCACGACAACGTTCGCTGCTTTGCAAACAACATCACCAACCCAGACGGCGGAACGCACTTGGCTGGTTTCCGATCTGCATTGACTCGCAGTTTGAACAATTACGCACGTGAAAAAGGCTACTTGAAGGAAAAAGATGCAAACCTAACTGGTGAAGACACGCGTGAAGGACTTACAGCAGTGATTAGCGTAAAGCTTCCCGAACCGCAGTTTGAAGGTCAAACAAAAGGAAAACTTGGAAACCCAGAAGCGCGTGCGGCAGTAGAAACTGTTTTTGCGGAAGCGTTTCAGATCTTCCTAGAAGAACACCCGAAGGATGCAGAAGAAATTATTGGAAAATGTCTTCTTTCTGCTCGAGCTCGAGCGGCGGCACGAGCGGCGCGTGATACAGTTTTGCGAAAAGGGGCGCTTGAAGGATTGATGTTGCCAGGAAAATTGGCAGATTGTTCGAGCAAAGATAAAACAACAACCGAGCTATTCATTGTGGAGGGAGACTCTGCGGGCGGTTCGGCGAAACAAGGACGTGATCGCGACATTCAGGCGATTCTTCCTCTTCGAGGAAAGGTATTGAACGTTGAACGTGCTCGATTGGACAAGTTGCTAACGAACAATGAAATCAAGAACCTGGTGATTGCGCTTGGAACAAATATTGGTGAAGGATTTGATTTGTCGGGACTGCGATATAACAAAATTATCATCATGACGGATGCCGACGTCGATGGAGCGCACATTCGAACACTTCTTCTTACTTTGTTCTTCCGCTACTTCCCTGAATTGATCCGAGCCAACCATTTATTCATCGCAATGCCTCCACTTTACCGAGTGCAAGTTGGAAAGAGCTTCAACTACGCATTTTCGGATGAAGAGAAGGATGCGTTGATCGAAAAGATGACTGGTGGCAAAGGAGCGAAGGCGGAGAAAGTGGCAAAAGCGACCGTTGATGGATCGGACGACGAATCAATCGAAGCCGAGGTAGTTGAGAGTGGTGGCGTGAAGGTGAACATTCAGCGATACAAGGGGTTGGGAGAAATGAACGCCGAGCAGTTGTGGGATACCACAATGGATCCCGAGAATCGTGTCATGAAGCTGGTAACTGTGGACGACGCCGAAATCGCGAACCAAACATTCGACATTTTGATGGGAAGCGAAGTGGCTCCACGAAAAAAATTCATTCAGACGCATGCAAAAGACGTTGTAAACTTGGACGTTTAGCGCAAAAGATCGCCTTCGTTTTGAGGGCGATCTTTTATAAACAGGCACTTGTCAAAAGGCGAAAATTCGTCTATATTATTCGCAGATGCCCCGAGCGGGCTTTTTAAAATACATTTTTATGGCAATTGCAGATACAAAAGTGGTTAAATACTTCATCGAAGCAAAGGAAGAAATGCAAAAAGTGACTTGGCCTAGCCAGCGCGAAGTTGTGCGATATACGCTTACAGTGATTGTGGCAACCGTGCTTCTTTCCCTCTTTTTCACCTTGGTAGATTTCGGTGCTTCACAGGGACTTCGAGGACTTATCAACACCTTTAACGCATCAACGTTCACTCAGGAATCGACGCCACTCAACATTGAAGATATTATTGTAAACGGCGAAGGCACCTCAACCATCGTTGAGGCCGATACAACTTCTGACGAAGCTGTTGTAGATGGAGATGTGGTTGTTGACGAAACAGCTACCGACACAGAAGAAACCGAAAATTAATCATTACTTGCTCATTTATTTCTATGGCAAAGCAAACAGCCAATTACGGTCGGCGGTGGTATGCGATTCATACCTACTCTGGCTACGAAGAAAACGTAGAAGAAAGTCTTCACCAGCGTATCGACACGATGGACATGGACGAAAAGATTTTTAGCGTCCTTGTTCCAAAAGAAAAGAAAATTAAAATCAAAAACGGAAAACGCAAGATTGTTGAGGAAAAGATTTTTCCTGGATATGTTCTTGTTGAAATGATCGTAACCGACGATTCTTGGTATGTTGTGCGTAACACGCCAAACGTGACTGGATTTATCGGAACCGGAACAACCCCTACCCCAATCGCGGAAGCGGAAATTGAAGCCTTGATGAAGCGCGTAAAGGTAGATGAACCCGAATTTAAGCTCGATGTTCAAAAAGGTGATCCGATTCAAATTACAGACGGACCGTTCAAAGGTCAGCAAGGGAAGGTTGATGAAATCGATGAACAGCGTGGAAAAATTAAAGTATTGGTTTCGATGTTTGGACGTGAAACTCCTGTGGAACTCGATTTCCTTCAAGTAAAGAAAGTGTAATGACTCGCGTTACTTTTGCGACAACGCTTTCGATAACAAGCCTCGTTTTGGGACTTGTTATTTTTTTTACATACGGATTTGGATATAGCGACATTCGATTTTACGGAGGCGACATCGTGGTGATTCTTTTTCTGTATGGCTTACTTAGTTTTACGCGATTGAATACGTACGTGAAGCTTCTTCTGCTCCTTGTGCTCGCGCTAGCGGTTGAATTCTCGCAGTTGATTTTTGAACCCGAACCACGAAATGCCCTTGAGGAGCTTACGATTGGATCCACGTTTGATGTGGTGGATATTTATATGTATTTAATTGGGTTGTTTGCTTCGTTTGTTTTAACGAAGGCTAGTGAATGGATTGGGCGAGAGGGTGTAGGAGGTGGGGATTAGGGTGTAGGTATGGAGTCGATTTATTCGACATAGACCCTTCCTAACCTCCCCCTTGGCAAGGGGAGGGAGTGCCGCACGCTCGCGTCCCCTCAAGCGGGACACAAGGGGTCGCGGTTGATCAAGGCGTAAGACTACCACCCTACCCCCTTCCCTCCCCCTTCTTTCATTGACATTTTTCCCTAAAACTGGCACAATCCGGGCACTAATTAATGACGTAGTTGCTCGTTCAGGATCTCGGTTTCGAGGCCTGCGGGAATCTACTGTAAAAATCAGTCATTCATATGGCAGAGAAAAAAATTAAGGTGGTCATGAAAGTGCAGGCGACAGGTGCCGCAGCTACTCCAGGACCTCCTCTAGGGCCAGCTCTTGGTCAGCACGGGGTAAACATTCAGCAATTTATTAACGACTTCAACAACGCGACTCAAGATCGCCGAGGAGAAGTAGTTCCAGCTGTACTTACCATTTACGAGGATCGTTCATTCAGCTTCATTTTGAAAACAGCTCCAACTTCTGAGTTGATCAAAAAGGCCGCTGGAATTCAAAAAGGATCTGGAAAGCCTCTTACGGAAAAAGTTGGAAGCATCACAAAGGATCAGCTTCGAGACATTGCAGAGAAGAAGCTTGCCGATTTGAACACCGCGAACATTGAAGCAGCAATGCGAATCGTTGAAGGTACATGCCGACAAATGGGAGTTGATGTAAAATAGAGGCATAACTATTTAAAAGGAGGAAATATGTCACAAGCAAGCTCATTCATTCTTCGACTCTACTTTGCCGTTGTTTCGGCGGTCACGCTCTTTACACTTATGTACGGAACGATCGACTTCTTAACAATCGGGTTGAAAACATACGTCTTTACGTACGCAGATGGTCCAACTTACCTGGAACAATGCGACCTAGTTTCGCAAAGAATGTATCTTAACGATGGTTCGGAAGAGTATGACGAAGAAGCCGTTGCTGCATGCGAATTGCGCAACGAAAATCAAAAGGAGAATTACAAAGTACAGAAAGCATCGGACGCTGTTCGAAACCTGGCGTTAATCGTCGTTTCGCTTCCGCTCTTCGCTCTGCATTTCCGTATCGTGTATCGAGATTGGACAGAACGTGGCCATTCTGAAAAGAAAAAGCCAACTAAGAAAAAATAATTATAACCGTGGGAGTCCTTCTACGCTAAAGCCACGAAGGACGCTTGCACCACATCTATTGTATGAAAAGTAAACGATTTCAGGCGGTAAAAAAGACTGTTGATAAAGCAAAGTTGTACGGAGTTGATGAAGCTGTTGCGATTTTGAAAGCGGCGGCGAATGCAAAGTTTGATGAAACGATCGAACTTCACTTCAACACTGGAATTGATCCAAAGAAAGGTGATCAGCAGATTCGAGGAACAGTGGTACTTCCACATGGTTCTGGAAAAACAGTTCGAGTAGCAGCGTTCGTTGATTCTAAAAACGAAACAGCAGCAAAAGAAGCAGGTGCGGACATTGTAGGAACAGAAGAAACAATCGACGAATTGGTAAAAACAGGAAAGATTGAATTCGACGTTGCAATCGCTGTACCGGCAATGATGCCAAAGCTTGCGAAAGCAGCTCGTATCCTTGGTCCACGAGGAATGATGCCAAACCCGAAGACAGACACAGTTGGTCCGAACATCGAAAAGATGATTCGCGAACAAAAGGCCGGTAAGGTTTCTTTCAAAAATGACGACACTTCAAACGTACACGTAAGCGCCGGAAAGGCTTCGTTCGAAGTAGCGAAATTGACCGACAACGTTAAAACCGTTATCGAAGCTGTAAAGAAAACAAAGCCAAGTTCGACAAAGGGAATCTTCTTGAAAACAGCAACCATCACTTCAACAATGGGACCTGCGATCAAGCTAGACATCAACA
>CAZMTL010000008.1:0-50201 GCA_964569575.1 uncultured Gammaproteobacteria bacterium
ATCTTTGGTATCCCTAATCTGCTTAAACACCACAGATTCGTTCGGTACAAGCTTGGCAACCAAACTTCTCACACCATAACCTCCAACCGAAGAAATAAACTCCACTTCTTCTCCTTCCTTCAGCTCACCACGCATATAAGTTCCCTCATCAATAAATCCCGCCCAATCTCGAAATGTTTTGTCATCCCAAAGTACCCGCCAAACCACTTCGCGAGAAGCCTTAATTTCGATGGAGAATGTTTGTTTGTTCATGCAAAAAAATAGATAATTGACGCTATTCCGCGGTTAAATCAGTATCATTATACGTTAAAAAGAAATCTTGTGTCGCCGGCCAAATATTCATTCCTTCCATCTCTCTTCGAGTGAAGTAACCAGCATCACCAATCTCTTCCTGTTGAATTCTGATCTCTCCCGTAACCAACCGGCACTTCCACCAATGCGTTTGCTGATTTGGAACATCACCGGACGTGACAGCTACTTCGCTAATCGTCTTTATCTCAAGTCCAAGCTCTTCACTCACTTCTCTGACAAGAGCCTCTTCAACACTCTCGCCGTCTTCTACATGACCACCGGGCGGATAATAAAATCCGGTACATTTTCCAAAGTCATTTTTCGAATTAGCGAGCAGATATTCTGCAACACCATCTTTACGTGTTCTCGAAATAATTCCAACAGCAACTTTTTCATAGATTCTTATTCTTCTATTGCAGCAATTGTATCATGAGAGGCGTTAAAAAGATTTCGCAACAGAAAGCCCCGCCATTTTCAGGCGGGGCAGAGCAGTGTCGGGTGAAACTGCTAGTAATTCGGTAGCTACTAAGCGGGCACCTGTGGAAGCAGCGTCACCTGGTAGGCCGCCAACAGCACAAGTGCAACCGTGAGGATCGCGTAGAGCAGTAACCACCAAATGCGTTGCTTGACGGTTGGCTCGATTTGCTGATCGGTATCGACAGGGTCTTCGTACTTGGCTCGTGCAAGCCACGCGAAGGACAGCGTCAGACCGATGGCAACAATCACATCCAGACAGTCCACCCACCAGGGTTGATGACTGTAGCCAAGGCTCATGAGTGCCAGCATGGCAAAGGTACACAGTGCCGCGATGACCGCACGAGACCTCCAGCTGATGATCCGGAGTTCGGAAGCGACCAGGATCCAGATGAGTAGGATGGCAGGTTGTCGGAAGATCGCGATGGAGAAGATCGCCAAGGTGATCATGCCGATGTACTGAAACGCCGGCCCTGCGATCTGAGTAACCCGTCCGCCGTCGAGCGGACTGACCGGTATCATGTTGAACAGGTTGAGATACACCGCGGCATGACTCGTAAGTAGCACGATGTCAGCGGCGATTGAATCATCCGGCATCAAGAACCACACTCCGAACAGCATTGCTGCGCCAATGCTACCGAGCAGGGGACCGCCGTAACCCACGTACGCCTCACTTTCCTTGTCACGGAACTTCGGCGCAAATACCGCCGCACCTAGAAACGGGATGAAGACCGGCGTGGAGGCCTCGTAGCCCTTCAGTCGCAGTGCGATCACATGCCCCATCTCATGGACGAAGAGCATGAGAACCAAGCCGATCGCGAACCAAGGACCGAGCGAAAATGCGTAGGCGAACATCGACAGCAGCATCGACACGAAGGTGACTGCGGGCTTTGCGATCTTAGCGAGCTTGACCATCTTGATCATCTTGTTTACCGCAAGAAAACCGAGCAGGAAGGTGACGCTTCGATCAGAAGACTTTGACATGGCATTCCTCCAGTTGGTTTGAACGTCCAACACGGAATACTAGAGGAAATTTCGAGAAAAGTCAAGATACTTAAGTGCTTGGTGGGTGATTTTGTTCAAACTACTGACACGAGCTAGATAATTGATATAATAACAACAGATCAACAAGTTAATTCCAATAAACACAGCCCTATGGAAACTCTTCACTTTTCAATCCACATAAACGCACCTCGCGAAAAGGTGTGGGACACGATGCTTCAGAAGGGAACATACGAGGAATGGTCGAAGGCATTTGGAGAAGGATCTCATTACAAAGGGGATTGGAGCGAAGGCGCGAGCATTCAATTCCTGGGCGGGGATTCTGAAACGGGAATGGCGAGTAAAATAAAGGAAAACCGAAAGCCAGAATTCGTCTCGATCGAACATATCGGCATCGTGAAGAAAGGCGTCGTGGACACAACAAGCGAAGATGCAAAAAAATGGACTCCAGCACTCGAAAACTACACATTCAAAGAAGTAGACGGCGGAACAGAGGTATCAGTGAGCCTCGACGTAATTTCGGAACACAAAGAAATGTTCGAAGAAATGTGGCCAGAAGCATTGAAGACGTTGAAGGGGTTGGCGGAGAAATAGGCGGTAATGCTGAGATGATTACTAAAGTGATTATCAAAATAAAAAAACCACCGTTTGTTCGGTGGTTTTTTATTGAGTTTGAATAACGAACGTAGTCAATACGATAAAATTGACAAGTACGTACTAACTCACAAGACGAAGATAAAGTTTCTCCACCTTCTCTCGAGCCCATGGAGTCTTCCGTAAGAATACCAAGCTCGAATTAATACTTGGATTTTCGCTAAAGCAATTTATCCGTATTCTGTCAGCAAGCTCTTCCCAGCCATATTTTTCAACCAACGTTTCAAGGATCATTTTAAGTGTAATGCCGTGCAGGGGATTATTTTTTTGTGTGGGTATAGTATCGTTTGTCATGTATTGATATCAGCTTATCAAACTTCAGTTCCAAAGTCCCGACCGAGGTGAAATAAAAAACCACCGAGTAAACGGTGATTTTTTATTGGCTCCGCATCGTGGACGGAATCGGAACCGCCATTCGGGAGCATGAGGAGTATATTCACATTCCTAAACTTACAACGTCAGAAACGTTTTAGCGTTTTTCAACGTTCACTACGAGTTACTTTTTCACTTCAATCTCAGGAATCCTTGAGCGTGGGATGATTCGTACTTTTACCGTTTTATAACCTGCAAGATGTAGTTTTACCAATCTGTGCAATCCATCCAATATCAGCCATCTACCCTTATTTTCCATAATATCAATCGGGTATGAGGTATCGGCGCTTTGAATCTTCTCCCAATGCGTTGGTTCTTTTTGAGGGTCTTCAAGTAATTGCTTTGGACTGAGATTATATTCGTCCGTTCCTTCTGAATCCCAAAACGGAATATCAAAATGCCAAAGAAGTTCCTCGATGGGAATCTCTGTCACAGGTTCATCGAGCGCCCAGACTCTCTTTGAACTCCAGCTAAAGTCGAACCCGACCTCTTTGATGATTTGTGGTACTTGATTACTCATATTCGATTGATTATCTCCTCAAGAGTTTCGTGTACTGTCTGGTCTTCCGTGTTTATTACAAATCCCGCATCAAACCTCGAGGTCATCATATGAACGAATCGTGCAGAATCTTCTCCGTATGGCTTTGTGCGACCCTTATCTCGTTCTATACATGTTCCCACGGTTGCCTTTAGTGTAAAAACGATTGTATCTTTATCTATTCTTTCTATTAAGTCGTCTAATTGTTCCTTATGATAGAAATTTCCATCTATTACGGCGCCGTTTTCATTTTCTTTAACCTCTTTTTCAATGATTATGTTTGCTGTAAGAAAGTTTTCCATCGGAATCCCGTCTTTTCCTGCCAGATGGTTATTTTCCAATACTTTGTCTACAGAAATATAATAAACTTTTAGGTAATCGGCTAGGAGTTTTGCAACTGTACTCTTTCCAACACCTAGCGGGCCACGGATTATTATGTGTGGTTTCTCACTCATATTGCTTCGCCTTTTCAATTAGTGCATCAAGGTTGGGATTTTTAGTGTATTCGTCTCGCATCCAGTTACGCATATTTTGATGCCGTGGGTAGCCCTTGTCAGTTGCGCCTCCTAAGAGGTCTTTGAACACAACATTGAGCAAAACGGTCATTGATTCTTTGATGTTGTTGTACTGCTCATCAGGCATTCCATTCTGTTTCAGTACATTATAGTACTTTTGGTTGGTGTAGAAATGCAGGAGTTCGTGGAGAATGATGAGATTCGGTGGGTTGGATGTACTGGTATAGCTGACAAAGAAGTAGTCATTATCCGTGTTGTAAGTGCATCTGCTATCCGTCGTTAGATATGCGGTCAACTCGTTGTTCAAGTCAATTCCGAACATCTGGTTGAGTCGCTGAATCGCTACATCCTTTATTTCATCCCAGTTATGGCGTATTCGCTCAACTTCTTTACTGATGTCAATTTCATGCTCGGTAAAATACCAATCAAGAAACTTGCCGACTGTATCCGCATCAAACTCCTCACCGTATTTTTCCACGTACAGTTTTTGCGTAGTGGTGAGCTTGGTTGAATTTCTAGCCTTTGAGGCTTTGAGTATATTTTCGATGTCCTTGTGACGAGCGTATGTTGCCTGAATGTTCATAATTGAATCCAGTTTATCATGTTCGGGTTCTGAAGTCCCACTTGGATGAAGCAAAAAACCACCGTAAAACGGTGGCTTTCTGATGGCTCGGCGTACGGGTGAAGAACTCTCTTTTGGTCAATGATTCAAGGGGTATTTTGGGGCATCAAAAAGGCACCCGGGCCCCAGGGAAAAATGACACAAATGAGACACAAGCACGCCTCATGCCTTAAGTAGATAATGTGATGTTTTAAAAATCATCACAGCTCATCTTGACCATACCCCCATGGGGGTATACACTTTTTGCATATGGAAAAACCAAAAAAAGAAAAGATCTTGCGGCGCCTTAAAATTCTTGAGGGACAAATACGCGGCCTTCAGGAGATGATACAGGCGGATAAATATTGCATCGATGTCATCACTCAAACTTCGGCGGTGAAACAGGGTCTTTCGAATATTGAAGATATTCTTCTCGAAGGGCATCTCGGTCACTGCGCCATCAATCAGATTAAGAGCGGTAAGGAAAAGAAGGCTGTTGAGGAGATTTTGAAAGTTTATCAGCTAAAACGAAAATAGTATGCAAAAAATTAATGCTCATGTCAGTGGGATGCACTGTGCATCATGCGTTCACCGAATTGAGAAAACAGTCGGCGGTCAACCAGGCGTGAAGGATGTTTCAGTGAATTTTGCTACAAATGAAGCTCGGGTTACATTCGATGAATCGCAAACCGACATTCATGCGCTCTCAAAAACGATTGAGCCATTTGGCTATCAACTGCATCCCAAAAATCCCGCTCCCGTAGCAGACCCTCATGCGGGACACGATATGAATGGCCACGATCACGCCAAAGTGACCGCCGGCGAAACAGAGGCGCTTCGCAAAAAAGTACTCATCTCCATGCCGATGGTTGTTTTTGCTTCGGCCGTAATGTTTTGGGATATTCTTGGGAAATTCAACATTGTACCCGAAATGTCGGAAACGCTATACGAGTTCTTCCACCATCTTCTACCGGTTTTTGCAACCTACATGCTCTTTGCGGTTGGTACTCCGTATCTTCGTGGCCTGTGGATGTTCATGCGTCGCGGTGTAGCGGATATGGATACGCTCGTCGGTCTCGGCACCATGGCAGCTTTTCTTTACAGCTTCGTGCTTGCTGCATTTGAAGTGCCGCTTGCACCATACGTTGATGTGGAAGCAACCTATTACGATGTCACTATTGTGGTGATTGGGTTGATTACACTTGGAAAATATTTTGAAGCGCGCGCCAAAGCTCGCACAGGAAGTGCAATCAAACAACTTCTTGGCTTGCAGGCAAAAACGGCAACCGTACTTCGTGACGGCCAAGAAATGACTATTGGTATTGATCAGGTGCAAAAAGGTGACACCGTGCTTGTGAAGCCAGGAATGAAAATCCCTGTCGATGGCGTAATTGTGGAGGGTTCGTCATTTCTAGATGAATCTATGCTTACCGGTGAGTCGGTGCCCGTTGAAAAGAAAGCGGGCGACAAAGTTTCGGCTGGAACGCTCAATACCACGGGCGCATTTTCTATGCAGGCAACCGGGGTTGGCGCCGAAACGCTTCTCGCACACATTATCGCCCTCGTGGAAGAAGCGCAGGGGTCAAAAGCGCCAATTCAGCGTCTCGCGGATAAAATCTCGAGCATTTTCGTTCCAATCGTGCTCATAATCGCTGTTATTTCGCTTATCGCATGGCTCGTGATTGGTGGTCAGTATCTTCCATTCGCGGAGACTCTCTCATACGGTCTGATTTCATTTGTCGGCGTTCTCGTAATTGCATGTCCATGCGCACTTGGTCTTGCAACACCAACGGCTATTATGGTCGGTGTCGGACGTGGGGCATTGCAGGGCATTTTGATTAAGAACGCCGAAGTTCTTGAGAAACTCCATCAGGTGACAACGCTCGTTATTGATAAGACGGGAACACTCACGGAAGGAAAGCCGGAGGTTATGAGTGTTACGGCAGCCGGCGAACTTTCTCAAAATGAAGCACTCGCCATTCTCGCAAGCCTTGAAGCGCAATCAGAGCATCCAATTGCAGACGCCCTTGTTCGTTACGCCGAAAAAGAAGGTATTACAAAAATGAAAGTGAATGGCTTTGAGAATATTCCAGGGCAAGGTTTGAAAGCGGTGATCGATGGAATAACGTATTATGCCGGCGGCCCGAATCTTCTCAAAACTCTCAACCTCAACGCGCCCAAGACGACATCGAAAGAAGTGGCAACGGTGGTCTATCTCACGACTAAGAAGGAGGTGCTTTTATCTGTGGCGATCGGCGACCGCATTAAAGAAGGTGCTAAAGAAGCAATCAGTAAGCTCTCCTCGCTGGGAGTAAAAGTCATCATGGCAACAGGGGACAATAAGGAAGTTGCAAATGCCGTTGCAAAAGAGCTCGGCATTAGTGATGTTCTCGCGCAGGTTCTTCCGCAAGAAAAACTCGCCAAGATTCAAGAGCTACAAAAGGAAGGCGAAATTGTTGCGATGGCAGGTGACGGCGTGAACGACGCTCCAGCGCTCGCACAAGCCGATGTTGGTATCGCCATGGCGACCGGCTCAGATGTGTCCATCGAAACAAGTGATGTCGCACTTCTCCACGGTGACATTCGAAAGATCGCACAGGCCATTGAACTCTCAAAAGCGACGATGAGCACCGTCCGTCAGAATCTATTCTGGGCATTTATCTACAATGTGATCGGTATTCCGCTCGCGACAGGTATTTTCTTCCCACTCTTTGGATGGCTTCTGTCTCCAGTATTTGCAGGATTCGCGATGGCGATGTCGAGCGTATCCGTTGTTCTGAACTCATTGCGGCTCAAAGCAAAGAAACTCTAATATGACAGAAAGAACACATACATTTCATGTCGAGGGCATGCACTGCGCCGCTTGTGAATTTATGCTTGAAGACAAGCTTGCCGCGGCCGCAGGCGTCACTCAGGTGAAGGCGAGTCTCAATGACAACCGCGTAACTGTATCCGGTGAGTTGCCAGAGGATCCGTCTCAGTTCGCGAACACACTCACGGCGCTCGTTTCAGCGCATGGGTATCGCATTGTAACCGAAGCGAGTGTAAAAAAAGCGAATCACCGCGAATTCATAGTTGCCATACCGGCGGCGATTGCATTCATTATTGCATTCTCACTTCTCCAAAAGCTCGGTCTCGTAAACCTTGTCTCGTCCGGAGGGGTTACATATGGAACAGCATTCGTCCTCGGTCTCATCGCGTCAGTGTCTACCTGTCTTGCGGTGGTTGGCGGCCTTGTTCTCTCGATCTCAGCGAATGCGGCGAAGAATAACGGGCATTGGCAATCACAAGCATTATTTCACGCCGGCCGACTTGGAGGATTCTTTATTCTCGGAGGCGTCATCGGAATGCTTGGAAAAGTTTTTCAGCTCGGCTTCACGGGTACGGCGATTTTGAGCATTATTGTCGCGGGCGTCATGCTCGCTTTAGGCTTGAATTTACTCGATACTTTCCCCGAAATGCAACGCTTCCAGCCCCGTTTGCCAAAAATATTCGCGCATCACGCTACGCGCGCTGGAATGTCCTCACATAGTATTGCACCGCTTCTTGCGGGTATTGCCACATTCTTTCTGCCGTGCGGTTTCACACAGTCCATGCAGGTGTATACTTTGACGACAGGTAATTATCTCACGGGCGGATTCACAATGCTTGCCTTTGCCCTCGGTACACTTCCGGTTCTCGCGCTTCTATCATTCGGTGCGCTCGAAATTTCACACAAGCCATGGAAAGGAACATTCTTCAAGGCAACAGGGCTGATTGTGATTGCACTTGCACTCTTCAATCTTTGGAACGGGCTAGTGACGCTCGGCATCGCTCCACCTATTTATTCATTATAGATGTATGAAAAACGATACAAAAATGGCCCTAGGTTTCGGAGTCCTTATTGTTGCTCTCCTTTTTGCCGGAACCTTTGTTTCTAATCGTTCTCCCGAGCAAGAAATTGGTGGAAATGGTGTATCGATTGAAAACGGGGTGCAGGTTATTGATATCGCAGTGAAGGGTGGATATAGTCCAAATCGCATTGAGGCAAAAGCCGGCGTACCGACTCAAATTCGATTTGCAACAAATGGAACGTATGACTGCTCTTCGGTGGTCGCGATTCCAGCATTGGGGTTTCAAGAGTCATTGCCGGCAACAGGCACAAGGGTTGTGACACTTGGCGCGGACCAGGCAACGGGGGTATTGAAGGGTCAGTGTGGAATGGGGATGTACAATTTCCAAGTTTCCTTCAATTGAGCTTTAGCTAAAATATTCCTACAGAATAACAAAAAACCACTACTTTCGTAGTGGTTTTTTGAATGACAGTGTCCGGGTCACCAGACACTGTCGCTCATGGCTCCGGGGGTGGGGATCGAACCCACGACCAATTGATTAACAGTCAACTGCTCTGCCGCTGAGCTACCCCGGAATAATTTGTGCGGAGATAGTAACATGATTTTTTCAAGTGATCAAGATTGGCTAGATTTTGACAAATTATCCTTCAAAAAGCACAGCCCGCAGAGCGTCGAGGACGTCTGCGGGCTTAGTTTAGTTGAGCGGAACCGCCTTTTGCGCTTCTGCTGCGATCTTTCCACGAACCTCCAGAGGAAGCGAGTCGTAGTCAACACACGCGGGCACATCGGCAGCCAGGGTGTAGTAGGTCTCGACTTCGTCAAGCATGAGCGCGACCGTCATGGCATCCTGAAGGTGTTGAATGTACTTCGTTTCACCCTGGCTCAGGGCCAGCAAGTGCTCGAAAGCCACGTGGGGATCCCTGCGGTAGTTCAGCTTGTACATGGCGTAGTGATACCTCACCACCAGGGGCAGTCGGTGAACGAGGATCCTGTAAGCGTGCTTCCAGGCTGTTTCGGCGTTAATGACCAACCCCTTCTGGTGGTCGAACGCCGCTCGCAATAGCTCCGCATCGAACTTGTGTAGATCGATGAGAGCCGCTTCACGCGTTCGCTTCACAGCAGCTGCCTTCTCGCGCACCACATCGATCACATGTTCCATCGTCTGCGACAGAACGTAGGCAGCCATGCTATTCGCAGGAATCCGCACGTGCTGGTCACGCAGTCGCTGCACTTCGTTACGAATTGTTCGAAGAGCATGTTCCTGCACATCGAAGGGCACGGTGATCGCGTACCACGAATCGTCCGGCCCGAGTTGCAGCCGCATCGCTCCTATTTGGGAAGCGGTGAACGCGAAGTCAGCACCTGCGTACCGAACCCCCAGTCCGCAGCACTTCGAGCAGATCCGAAGATCGCTCGCGTGCTTGGTTACAGACTTGTCGTATCCATTAATGCACTTATCACAGACGATCATGATGTTCTCTCCATGTGACGACCAATCAACTTACGATGTTCGGTTGCTTCTGTCAACTTACGCGAGGTGAATGGTGAACAACAAAAAAAGTCCGTCTTCCCGAAGGATAGACGGACCGGTTCGCGCAGATCGGGGACGGTGGAACTTCCGTAGAAGCTCACACCGCCCCCCGAGAGTTGCGCAGGCGTATGGTTTGAGTCCGTGGGTCGCATGAACATCTGGCGTTTGGGTGCGCCGCCATACCGTCGCAATGACTGCCCTCGTCTGCAAGACGAAACTCTCGTTCCTCCAAGCCTCTCGGCCGAAAGGAAGACACACCCTGCCGAAGCAGGGTAGCTCGAGAACGACCGCAGTAACGGTACGTTCGAGACTGAATAGGATACCTGATTTTACAAAAAAGTCAAGTCGGAAATGACTAGGTTGTGATATATTTACGCTATATGCCAAAATCTGAAATGAAAACACAAAAGAATTCCGCAAGCGTAAAAGAGTTTTTGCAAACCATCGAAGATGATCAAAAACGAAAGGATACTGAAACGGTGGTGAAGATGATGAAAAAAATCACCAAAAAACAGCCAAAAATGTGGGGACCATCAATTATCGGTTTCGACGACTATTCCTACAAACGCGCCGACGGCAGCGAACACGCCTTTTTCCGCACAGGCCTCTCCCCAAGAAAAGCCGCTCTCACGCTCTACATCATGCCAGGCTACAAAGATTATTCATCAATCCTAAAACACCTAGGTAAGTACAAGCTAGGGAAGTCTTGTCTCTACTTGAAGAAACTGGAGGATGTCGATTTAGATGTACTAGAGGAATTAATCACGACTGGATACAGGGACACGTTTAAGTTTGAAGGGTAGGGGATTGAACACGAAAAGATTTGTAGTTTTGATATTTGATTCGACTGGCGCAGAACCACCCCTAGCCCCTCCTTGTAGATCTGAGAAGGAGGGGAAGTGATTTAAGCAATGAATCATTTACGACTTGTTTTGCGCATCTTGGTAATAAGCAAAGATAGCATCGCGTAAAAAACGAGCAAGGCCGGGCTTGAAGGCATCGTAGTAGGCAGTGAACCGCGGATCGTCTATGTACATCTGCGCGAGATTTTTGTGCATTTCAGGTGAGCAATCGTAGAAAAGTTCGATTCCAGCTCGATGTTCTTCAACCAACAAACGCACCGCGGGATCACGAACGTCGAGAGCCATGTGGTCTACCATCTTACGACACAATCGCTCGCCGGCTTCTTTTATCTCCGCCATTTCATCTTTCGTCATACGCGCAACGCGCTTCATGCTCTCTTTATACGCATCCGTATCACCCCAGCGTTGTTTTACTTCGTTTTGATAATTAGCAACGCTTTCATCGGCAAAAACGTCGTAGAGTTCTTCGTCTTTCATCATATGAGTATGCTTTAGGTGATCAACAGTTTGATCAATTTTTTTTATCAACTTTCCAAGTCGCGCCTGTCTAGATTTCAACAACAATTTTTGATCTATCAACGCCTGAGTCGGATCAAAATTTCTATGCGAAACCATGAAACGGATGTCATCCAATGCAAAATCTAATTCTTTATAAAAAAGAATCGCCTGCAGGCGCAGTAAATCCGCGTGCGCATATTGCCGGTAACCGTTATCGGCAATACTGGATGGCTTGAGTAGATCGATTTTGTCGTAATACCGAAGCGTCCGGGCGCTGACGTGTGCCAAATCAGCAAGTTGTTGAGTGGTGTAGTATTTCATGAGCTCAATGGTGAACTACAAGATGTAGCATACGGTATGACGTAACGTCAAAGTCAAGAAGGCTGTGCAGAAATAATTGACGAGAGCAGAAAAACCCTGTAATCTAGCGCGATCAATGAGCTCCTCATTGTAAAGGTAGGGCGTCAAAAGGCATGTTAACCGCGCTGATCGTGGCACTCAGCAGTCTGATCGTGGCGAAGCCCGCGTACCACGGTCTGATGGTGGTAGCAAACTACATCACTCTGAACAAGAAAAAGGTGGTGGCCACCACTCAAGGACAAGAGCCACGCAGCAAGCGCCGATCGAGGCCCAAGAAGCCGAAGCGCAAGCCAGCACGTCATGCTGGCAAACCTCTGACGAAAGAGCCTCGAAGCTCTGCTAGCCCCCTACGCCCTCCGCTGAACTAGCGGAATCTCGCCCCCCGTCCTCGCAGAACGCCCTCGGTTCTCGGACTGGGGGTATTTTGTTTAACGAAAAGTAAATCAACAAAAAAACATCCCACTCACGCAGGATGTTTTTTTCTTACGATCTAAATTCGATCTCGCAATTTTCCAAGGTCCAAGTCTTGCAACCCACTAATCTGACTCAAGAAGTGTTCATCGTGGCTTACCACAATCATCGCTCCCTGAAACTTATCCAACGCTTCTGCAATTACGGGCAGGTGTCGGAAATTTACGTGGTTTGTAGGCTCGTCTAGAATCAACAGTTGTGGTTTTTGTAGAACGAATCGTGCGAATGAAAGTAATGCTTTCTGACCTTCGCTCAATGTTCCGATCCGGCTGTTCAATTCCTCGCTTCGCAACAAGAATCTTGCAGCGGTAGCGAAAATAACTTCTTTGTCTTCGATTTGAATAATATCTTTAATCGAATCGTACGCCGTCTGTTGAAAATCGAGTCCCGAGAAATCTTGTCGGTAGTATCCAACGTTCAAATCTTCTGGAATCGTCGCACCTTCTTCTGTTCGATTCGCCAAACGTTCGAGCAATGTCGTCTTTCCGATTCCGTTTGGTCCTTTAATATGAAGTCGATCCCCACGTCGTAGAATGATGTCGATATCTGCGTGAACAGGTTCGTGATCCTTCATAATTCCAACCGAAGTGATCGTTACGTAAGGCTTTCCATACGTTTCACTTTCGATCGTGAATGATCCAATCGTGCGGTCATCCTGTTTTACATCCACCATGTTTTCTTCAGCTTCACGCACCTCGTCTTTAAGCTTAGCTGCCAACTTACGCATCTTTCCTCCTTTGTGAGCGAAGAAGTTTACTTTGTCTTTGCGATCTTGAATCGATTTTCGCAACTGTGCGTTCTTTCGCTGTTCCGCTTCCACGCGCGCTTTGATTTTTTCAACTACGTCGTAGTAGTCGCCTTGGTACTGATCAATCTGTCGCCCAGCGAAGTCGAGGTAAAGTACGCCGTCAGTAAAGCTGTTAAGGAAATCGGTATCGTGGGAAATAACAATCACCGTTTTTTCGTACATCATCAAGAAAGTAATCAGGTATCCAATTCCGTCCGAGTCCAAATTGTTCGTAGGTTCGTCCAATAAAAGGATATCCGGCTTTTGAATAATCGCATGCGCCAACAACAGTCGAGCTTGCTGACCACCAGAATAATCCTTCACCGTTTTTCCGCGTGGGGCAGTGAAGTTAACCGTTTCAAGAACCTCCTCGATCAATACCGGCAAGTTTCGTGGAGCAGTTTCGAAGGCGGTAGCAAAATATTCTTCCAATGTAAGCGGAAGATAATCACGATTCATCACCTGGCGCGCGATCGCGATCTTTACTCCTTGTTTAATAAAAATCTGCCCAGACTTTGGTTGAAGCTGACCCAAAATCAACTGA
Source organism: uncultured Gammaproteobacteria bacterium (assembly GCA_964569575.1). Lineage (GTDB taxonomy): Bacteria > Patescibacteriota > Patescibacteriia > UBA9934 > UBA9934 > JAQCKO01. Next base: position 13,335 of record CAZMTL010000008.1, read on the forward strand.
AACAGGGTTGATTTACCGGCACCATTCTGACCCATCAGGGTGATTTTATTATTTTCGCGCACCGAAAAACTGGCGTCTTCGAGCAACGGTTTATCTTCGACGTGTTCAAACGTCACGTTATCAAAACGTAAAATGACTTCTTTGTTCGACATAATAGGCGGAAGTATAGTCGAAAAAAGGGAATAAGTCAACGCAAAACCATCTGTGCGCAAAACCATTTTTGCGCTATAGTAAAAGAAAAATATGAAAGAACTTACACCAAGCGACTATTTGACTCAAAAAGCAGCCGGAACCGAGATGCTCCTGATCGACGTTCGCGAAACAAGCGAATGGGATGCTGGTCATTTAAATGACGCGATCAACATTCCAATGGCGCTGCTTCCTTTAAAGATAGAAGAAGTCGCACCGAACAAAGATCAAAAAATCGTTCTGCACTGCGAGCGCGGAGGACGTTCTTCGCAATCGGTCTTAACGCTCGAAAAAATGGGGTACACCGACGTTTCGAATTTTGCAGGAGGATACCAAGCAGCACCAGACGAAATGAAAGCCTAGTATGCTCGAACGCGCGCGACGCTACACGCAAAAAACGATTCAAACGTATCGAAACATAAAAGACTACATCCGCACCTACGAACGCTGGTTACTGCCAGGAATTTTGGTTGCAGGGTTAATTGTCGATTTCTTTACGTTTCGATTACTCAACATCAACACGGCACTTACACTGCTTAGCGTTCATGTTGGCATTGCAACCATTGGCGTCGCTATCATGTTATTGATCGACGAATCGAGTATCGAGAAACGCGCACTTCCGATTCGCTACGCAAGATTAATCGCGCCATTCCTTGTTCAATTTTCGTTCGGAGCATTACTCAGCGCCACATTCATCTTCTACTGGTTCAGCGGCGCTATCGCCGTCAGCTGGCCGTTTCTTTTATTGCTCCTCGCATTGATGACATCAAACGACGTCTTTCGCGAACAGTACAAAAAACCAAGTGTTCAAATTCCAGCCCTCTTCTTTGTTACGTTCTCTTTCGCGTCAATCGCACTTCCGTTCGTATTCGCATCAATTGATCAGTGGATCTTCCTGCTCGCTGGCGCATTTGCCATTGCGTGGATCACATTACTGCTCTCAATGTTGTCGCGCGCAAAATCATCTGTCGCACCTGTCTTGCAAAAAAGCATCTATGCCATTGTAGCAATCTACATCGCTTTCAACGCGGTTTATTTTTCAAAAATCCTCCCACCAATCCCGCTCGCCATTCGCGAACTAGACGTGTATCACTCGATCACAAGAGGAGGAGCAGTCTACACCGCACAACAAGAAAAAGAATCCTTCATTCAGCGCATACTGCCAGGCAACGTGCAACATATTCAAACAGGGGACCGGCTGTATGTTTTTTCCGCTATCTTCGCCCCAGAAAACTTGAACATTCCAATCTACCATCGCTGGCAATATAAGGTAGATGGAAAATGGGTGGACCGAAGCCACCTTGCCTTCACCGTTTCGGGCGGCCGACAAGACGGATTCCGCGGCTACTCCCAAAAAAGCACACTCACTCCAGGAAAATGGCGAGTACGCATCGAAACCGAACGCGGACAAGTCCTAGGCATTCTACGTTTCACAATAAAAATCGGGGAGTACGAAGTTGAGGAAGTTTCGCTTTAATTTTCACGGAAAAATTCCAGCCTATTGGCAGGCAGGTCCCACTTCGCTCACAACAACCACTTACGCTCGCATCTTCAGCAAACTCTTCAACTGCGAAAGCTCGGTCTTGCTCAACGGCCGCAACGTTCCTACCGGCTGCGTACCAAGTCGAATGTTCATGACACGCACGCGCTTCAACGCTGTTACTTCGTATCCCAGTTCTTCACACATACGTCGAATTTGACGATTTCTTCCTTCGGTCAACACGATCGAAAATTTATTCTGACCCATGCGCTTCACTCGCGCTTTTTTTGTCATCGAACCCAAAATCTCCATCCCGTCTTCCATTTCTTGCAAATCTTCGTCGTAAATAAATCGGTCAACGGTAACAAGATATTCTTTTTCGTGATTTCCACGCGGGTGCGTAATCGCTTCCGAAAGCGCTCCGTCGTTTGTTAAAATCAACAATCCGCTCGAAGCAACGTCTAGTCGCCCAACAGGGAACAGCCGGTCTTTCAAATCAAGAAACGTCGCAATTGTATCGCGCCCATTCGGATCAACCGAAGTCATAATCCCGATTGGTTTGTGGAATGCAAAATACTGGTACACCAAACGTTTTGTCTTAAGTGGAACATCGTCAATCGTAATCAGTTCATCTCCACCGATCTTCATTCCTGTAACAGCCTTTTCTCCGTCAACACGAACGCGTCCATCCAAAATAAGCTCGTCTGCCTTTCGGCGCGAACAAATACCCTGTTCTGCTAAAAATTTGTTGATTCGAATCATCATAATGCGCGTAAGTATAGCCAAATTTTACAAAAAGTCAATGGCAAAACCCCTCAAAAATTGATAAGATAACACAGTAACCATATCAACTATGAAAAAACGTTCGATTATTTCGCTCGCTTTTGCGGCCATATGTTTGCCAATGCTCGCAAGCGCCCAGGAAATTATTCCAATCACATTTCCGCTCGACGCAACGGAAGACGAATTTGTGATGCAAGACACGTTTGGAGCATCGCGCGGAACGCGTTCGCACGAAGGTGTCGACATTATGGCAGATCAAATGGTGCCCGTGGTCGCTGCCGCAAGTGGGGAAGTGACCTTCGCTCCGATGGACGAACCAAGCTACGGCTACATGATTTCGATCCGTGGAAATGACGGGTACGAATACCACTACATTCACTTAAACAACGACACGCCAGGAACAGATGATGGAAATGGAGGGCCAGAAAATGCCTACGCACCAGGAATTAAACGAGGTACCGAAGTAGAAGAAGGTCAGTTGATCGGCTGGGTAGGTGACAGTGGAAACGCAGAAGAAGTCGCGAACCAACTTCACTTCGAAATTCGCGGTTCGAACGACGTAGCGATTAACCCGTACCCAAGCCTTCTCGCTTCACTCGGCAGACGCGACGAAGAAAACCGCAATCTTGATTACGATCGATTAGCAGAACTGGAACGCGCGACCACAATCAGCTTCGACAAAGATTTGCCAGACACAAATCAAGAACATCTCTGCGAAACCAATTCACTCATCCGTACCCCAGATGTCAGCACGGTTTACTACTGTGGAAGTGACGGCGGACGCTACGCCTTCCAAAACGAATCAACCTACTTTTCGTGGTACGAGGATTTCGACAGCGTAGAAACCATCTCGACGGAAGCAATGGGCAATGTGCCATTAAAAGGAATTGTCACGTACCGACCAGGGAGTTACTTAATCAAACTTCAAACCGATCCTAAAGTATACGCCATCGCCGCAGACGGAGAATTGCGTTGGGTGACTTCTTCTGTGATCGCAGAAGCACTCTACGGAACAGACTGGGCCGACATGGTGCGCGATGTGCCAGATGCCTTCTTCCCACGGTACAAGCTAGGAAACCCAATCGAGTAATATGACAACTCAAGCAAAAAACGGCCTTATCTTTACAGCAATCGCTCTTGGAGCCAGCCTCCTTCTAGCGATTCTCTTCCTTGCCATCAACATCAAAAAAGACGACACCTTCTACCACCAAGTCTGTTCACTCGACGGCCGAATCTGCCCAGACGGAACAACGGTAAGTCGCACAGGTCCAAACTGCTCATTCGCTCCATGCCCAGCCTATGATTCTGGGACAAGAAAAGTAGAAGACGAGGAAACGGGAATTTCGTACTCCTACCAAACGCTCGTGGATAATGAATATCTTTCGCTCGTCGATCAACCAACGGTAACAACGGACATCGCCGTACTCGAATGCGGAAGCGATGAAGAAACCGTTTACCTAGACGGCGAAATGTACTGCACAAAATCGGTAAACGAAGGGGCAGCCGGTTCCGTGTACCACACGCACACCTACAAAAAGATGGTAAACGGAAAATCAACCACGACCGAATTCGTTATTCGCATGCCTCAATGCGCAAACTATGACGAAGAAGCAATGAGTGAATGTGAAGAAGAACAGGAAGAATTCTCGGCCCAAGAATACGGTCAGTTCGTTTTAGATTCGGTTGTCATCACGGTAACAGAATCTGATCGAATTACGCTGAGTGATTTGTACTTCATGATGAACGTAGAAGATGAAATCGTCGCGCAACTTGGTCAACCAATCGAAGGAATTGAACCAATCATGTTCCTAGCCGTCTACCCAGGAATAGAAGAATCAGATTTCGACGGAGTACAGCAAGTAGGGGACACAAGTGACGCAACCACATCAGCAGACCAAGGAGTCACGCGCGTTGGCATGAAAACCCTTCTTCAAAACATCGCGCGCCGACTAGACGTACCTACCGAAACACAAGAAGACATCGACGCCATTTTAGAATTAATCGACTAACCTACACCTATGAAAGGATTCATTACGAACATAGAACAAGAAACGTTGAACAACACCGATTACCGTCGTGTGCTCTACACCGCAAAGAATTGCCAGCTCGTATTAATGAGCATAAAACCCGGCGATGAAATCGGAGCAGAAACACACGACCTAGATCAGTTCATCCGACTAGAAGCCGGAAGCGCCACAGTAATCCTAGACGGAGTACACAACGAAATCCACGCAGACATGGCCGTCATCATCCCAGCCGGCACCCGCCACAACGTGATCAACCACGGTGCAGAAGACCTAAAGCTCTACAGCATCTACTCACCCCCAGAACACCGCGACGGAGTCATCCACGTCACAAAAGAATCAGAAACCGAAGAACACTTCGACGGAAAAACAACGGAGTAAGCAAAAATCCCCGATAGGAAAGTCGGGGATTTTGCTTTGACTACAACAAAAAGATAAGATAGACTACGAAGTTCATCGAATCATTCGTTGAATACTCATCGAGGCACAACATGAATAGCTCACTCATCGGGGCCGCGATCGTACTTCTGTACATCAACATCGTCATGGAGAACATCCAGAACAAGGAGGAGCTGTCCGAAAAGCAGAACAAGCAATTCAAGGAAAGCTTCAATGAAATAGAGACTTACCTCGTCGGAAAAGTCAGTGCAGAGTTCGAAGATAACATATGGACTCTTCTTCGCCACACGTGGCCAAGGAAAGTTCAAGATAGATATCGGTACGACCGACTGAGAAAAGCGGCATACCGAATTCGATACTTAGACAAAAACGGCGTAAGTCGTAAGTTGTCGAAAGAACGAATAGCGATGCTATACGAACGCGAAGAGCAGCAGTGGCTAGCAAGCGAAGCGAAATGGGAATGCAAAAAGCTAATCATCGAAATCCAAACGGACATTCTGGCAAAAATGAGTCCGCAGGAAATCGAGACGAAGTACAGCTTCCGAGTTCGCGAGATGATCATCGCACACTGACCTCACACCCCGACCCCGAGACACCACGGCTCTCGGCTCCGGGGTGTTTCTTTTTAGGGAGCAATAAACATTTAAATATATCTCAGACCATCGCAACCACGAACGAACGAAAAGCGATGGATCCCGGATCGGGTCCGGGATGACGAAATAAAAATCTACGATTAAATCTACCTCGAAGGCGGACCCTGAGCCTGTCGAAGGGTACCCTCTCCCTCCGAACCTTCTCTTTTCTCTAAAACCATGCTACACTCCACCGTTATGGCAATCGAAACACGAAAACAACAATTTGACCGCTTATTCGAAGGCGCTCCGGCGTATCGATGGAAGCAGGTGCAGAAAGCGTTATTCCAACCTGGAGCAAAAGGGTGGGAAGATGCTTCTAGTTTACCGAAAGAAATGCGCGAAAAGCTGATTTCTTCGGGTATTCCTTGGATTAGTGTAAAAGAAGGTCTTCTTCAGGAAAGCATTCGCAAGGACACGTTCAAAGCCGCTATTACCGTTTTAGACGGCAAACAAGTAGAAACCGTCCTAATGCAAAACCCGCGTGGCTGGTGGACCATCTGCGTCTCATCACAAGTCGGATGCGCGATGCGATGTAGTTTTTGCGCAACAGGAAAAATGGGATTATTCCGCAGTCTTACTTCCGACGAAATCGTTGACCAATACCGATTCTGGAGCAACTTCCTTCTCGGCCGACCAGAACTAGCTCAAAAAATCACCAACGTTGTATTCATGGGAATGGGGGAACCGATGGCGAACTATCCAAACGTAAAAGAAACCATCAACACCTGGCTGGAACAAACCGACATGGGTCACACACGAATCACCGTGTCGACCGTGGGAGTTTTGCCACGACTAGAACAATTGCTCGAAGATGAACAATGGCCACATGTCCGACTCGCTATTTCACTCCACAGTGCTGATCCAGAGACACGAAAAGAAATCGTTCCAACGTCGTACGACGACTTCCTTCCAAAGGTGAAGGACTGGAGCCGACGTTACTTGGAAAAATTCGGCAACCGACGACATCACCTTACATTCGAATACGTAATGTTGCGCGATGTAAACGATACCGAAAAACACGCACGCATGCTTGCTAAGTTCGTTCGCGAAATCGGAAACGTGCGAGTGAACTTGATTCCATACAACTTTACCGGTGGAGAATTCCATACAACCACCGACCAAGGACTACGGAAGTTTATGGACATTCTAGAACACCACGGCATTACAGTGACACGCCGACGAACCATGGGAGAAGACATAAGCGCGGCCTGCGGACAGTTGATTATTAAGACCAATACCGAGGAAAAAGAAATCAAGCCTTAACAGCTTGATTTTTTTATTCAAATTCGTTAAAACATTCGCGGAGGTTCTCAATGTTCATCGTTCCCGCTGCTTGGTACACCGAGGGATGGATCGCGCTTGGCGTGGCCGGAGTCCTCGGCATCATCATCATGGTCATTGTCTTCGCGTTCCTGTGGATCGCCGGCAAGGCGTTCCTGGACCGCGACGAGTAGTCCATGTTCAACCCACATCTACGCCGTCGGAGAAATCCGGCGGCGTTTACGTTTGTGCTATAATTGAGGGCAGGAGGTTGCATGCTGGAAAACATTGTCGTAGCCGTTCTGTGTGCTCTGTTTGTGCCCTTTGGCACACTGGCCATCTACGGCCTGGTAGATCATCTGTGCAGTGTCTACGAGCGCTTCCAAGAAGCTCGCAACAACGACTAGCCCTACTCAAGCGCGCATCTGCACGCTTCTCGCACCACCGGTTCGCCGGTGGTGTTCGCGTTAATACTCATTCGACGCAACACGCGCAAACAATTCCAATCCGTAATACACAACACCGTATCCAATAATCGAAATAATCAACGCTGCAATACTGGTATTCACAATTTTATTCCGCTGCCGCTTCGCCTGATCGAGCGTACAAATATTCTTCTTCCGTCTAAAATAAAACACCAAACTAGCAATCAACAACGCCAACCCAACCCCTCGAAAAATCCATTTATATTGCCCGTATAACACATCCGTCAACGAAACAGCTGCTGCCACTGTACTCAATCCCAACAACACCAACACCACGGGTGCAATACAGCAAAGCGAAGCCACCAAAACAGGAATAGAAGAAATTTTGAGCAAATCTTTAAATGAAGTCATATATGCAACTATATCACAACAAACGGGGATAAAAGATTGCATTTATTTCCATTTTTCGCTAACCTTAGTCTATAGACATCTATATGAAATACTTTTTATCCTTCGTCCTAGTTTCGCTCCTTGTCGTGCTAATTGCCATGGCAGTTTTTGAATGGATCCCACAAGACGGTCCAATCGAAGAAACACCGATCGAAGATGAAAATGATCAAGAGGTGATCGTCGTCACTTCCTACGAAGAATGTGTCGCTGCAGGATTCCCGATCATGGAATCGTTCCCAGAGCAATGCAACGCAAACGGACAATCATTCACACGCGATGTCGGCAATACGGTAGAGATGATGGACATCATTCGCCTAACAACACCGTCGGCAGGGGACACGGTAACATCACCAATCACCCTCACTGGCGAAGCTCGAGGAACGTACTACTTCGAAGCATCCTTCCCAGTCGACATTGAAGACACAGACGGAAACGTAATCGGCCAAGGCTACGTAACCGCCACCGAAGACTGGATGACCGAAGAATTCGTCCCCTTCGAAGGCACTCTAGAATTCGAAGCCCCAACCGGAGCAACCATGGTCTACCTAGTAGCCAAGAAAGATAATCCATCAGGCTTGCCAGAAAACGACGCGGAGCTCCGAATCCCGTTGAATCTATAAACAAAAAATCACAACTCGAAAGGGTTGTGATTTTTTTATGTGAATAAAGGGTCGCTATATTCACAGAGCGATTTTTACGCACTATTAAGCGCATCCAAACGGTACTCCTGGAAGTTTTTTATGACTAACAATATATTGTATTGGTAAATTTTTATCCCGCTTTGATTCAGGTATAGAAAAAATGATCAGATCGTTTCTCAACTTAAGACTTAAAAGAAAAACGATTACTTCTTCACAAAATTTACTTATTTTGTTCCAAAAATATTCTAAAACTTCGTCGATAGTTTGATCTGAAAAAAATGGAAAATGAATCTGCACCTTATTATTAAAATCAAGTGTGTAATTCAACCTAGGCAAATGCCATCCGTCATGCTCTATCTTATTTCGAAGTTCGTTGAAAGATTCATACCAATCTACTTTACTAAAAGTTATAAATTCATAAAGCGCCTTATAACGGTCATCCTTTTCATCCAACACAAACTTACTCAAACCTTTTCGAAATTTTTTTTCGCTGTCTGAAAAAAGAAAGCCAATATTTGATCCCATATACCGCGAATGAGAAATCAAACCTTGCATTGCGATCTCTCCTCTAATAAAAAAATCTTTAAAAAAAATATTTAATTCATCATCAATTGGTTCGTTTACGTCAATCTGACTACCGTGATACAGACCATCCTTTCCTGATGATACATCTTTTACATGTTGAGAAATAAGTTCAATACATTTATTTTTAACAATGCTCATCTCCACCAAATTTTGGAAAACCGGATTAAAACTCTTATCATATCCAGATTGTTTATCTTTTTCATAAACGCAAGCTCTGATATTTCCAAGCTGAACTATAAAACGGGTATAAAAGTCCCGATCTTTACCCATATCATACGCTTTACGAAGTACGCCTACTTCCTTAGGTCTATTCATGCAACACTTTTTATATTTCTTTTCGCTCCCACATAAACATCTTTCATTTCTTCCAATCTTCATACGCGAACGATTTTCTTTTCATGTTAAAAGAAAATAAACTAAATCACCAAGCTCAGCCCTCCAACTGTTTTGCCAAAGTGAAAGCTAAGCTTTCACTCACCCGAGACAAAACCGAGCTGAGCTTGGTGGCGGAGAGGACAGGATTCGAACCTGCGAGAGCTTGCGCCCAACACGCGTTCCAGGCGTGCGCCTTAAACCGCTCGGCCACCTCTCCGTATTTAATCACCCAATTTTTTCTTTAACTGCCTCCTTCCTTGACCTGTCTTATAATGCCTTTCGGCTGCAAGAGCAAGTGTCTTTGTTAGGTGCGCTTCATAGTAAATAAGCGTCCACGGTACAAAGTTTTTTGTTGAAGTGACCCTTCCAGAATTATGATAACTAAGCCTAGTACGCAAATCTGAAGAAGACCCAACATACAAACGCCCCGACACACTACTTTTTAAAACATACGTATAGTGCATGGAAGAAGTATAACTCATCTACCGCTTCCGCTCATCAGCTCGTAATCCTGAAGCTGTGAGCGGACCCGCTCAAACACACAAAGATCTAAGGTGTTATGAGCGGGCGGCCACCTCTCCACGCAACGAATCATAATGAACAATCGCAAAAAGCTCAACCCTGCTATAATGGGAACAGTATGAAAATTTCTTACGATCGCTCACTTGTTCAAAATCCACTTGTCGTCCTGCGTTCAGCCGGCTATCAACCGTTCACCGACCCGGTGTCGCACAAAGAAAGTTTTATCTTGCGACTGACCAGCGGGTTCTATCCTCGATTTCACGTGTACGTAAAAGAACAGGGAAGTGAATTGATTATCGATCTTCACCTCGACCAAAAAAAACCGAGCTATGCTGGTTCGCGTATGCACGGTGGGGAATATGATGGACCTACGGTAGAAAAAGAAATGAAACGCATCCAAGGATGGGTCAACCACGCGATTGGCGTTGTTTCAAAACCGGTCGTAAGCGAATCAAAAGAAGAACTAGATGAGGAAGAACCGGCCAAACAGCAGCAACCAGAAGACAAGTTATTCGGAGGGATCTTCTAAAGATTCAAATAAAGGTAGAGCGAGAGAAGATAGACAAGAATACTAAACGAGATCAACAACGTCGCCGTTACCCAGCCGAACGCAGGGGAGCGGCGAATTGGTTTTGCATGCACGCCGATTTCGCACGATTGATCATGCGGGTCGAAAATACTCGGCTTCAACGCGTCGCCTCGAATAATGGTCGAGATTCGAAACGCGCCGTACACCGACGCTAAAATCCCAACGCCGTTGCAACCAAGATTGTAGAGCAACACCGGATTACACGGTTCTTCACCAACACGCCGAATGCCGTTTGGTGTGTACCCCATCAATCCATGCCACAAGTGCGAATAGGTAAACCGATGACCGGTGCGAATGTACGTTTCCTTCACAAACCGATCAATCATCTTCTTCGCCTCCATCGGAAACGGATGATCTTTTTTGTAATCATTGGTGTCGTCCATCAGCACCTCCGGTCCACCGATACAAACCAAATTGACCCCTCGTTCACCCGGCAAAGGGCGACGAGTAATATAGTAATACGGATCCGCATCATATGAACCGGTCATGCCGTCCAAGTGAAGCGGCAGGTAACTAATGGCTGTTGGCTGCAAAGGAGGTTCTTCTTTAAACGCCGCCATATACCCAACCGATCCGCGAACAAGATGATGAAACTTTGCATCAATGTCAGCGCCGGCATGATTGTGAATGCGGAATCGTTCAAATCCATTTGTACACAAAATCACGCGCTTCGAGGTGATAGAAAAATTACCGATCGCGAGCTGAGCATGATTTTTGTACAAATGAACTTTTTTAACAGGTGATTGCTCGTACAAAGAAAACCGATGCGAATAACGAGCTGTGATTTTCTCAATAATCTCTTCGCAAAACAGCGCACTGTTCATGCAGCCCTTCTTGCTCGAAAGCATGGCAACATACGCAGAATCGTTTGTTTGAAGCGCAGAAAGAATTGCTTCGTGAGAAGTGGTTCGATAAAACTTTTTCAAACTCCGCGGAATGCGTTTCAAACTTTTAAAATTGTCGGCAATATACATCAACTCCGATTCCAACCCCGCTTTTTCCCGCGCTTGATTATCTTTCAACCGAATCAGAATTTCGTCCAACCCAATCAGCCCGGCGTAACCGTTGAAGGTAAGGAGGGGAGTTTCGATCTGTAAATCATCTCGAATCTGATCAATCAGGTCCCAAGTGGAATCAATGGCTCGCTGACCATCCGCCGCCATTTCTAATCCGAATTCGTCTGCGATATCCGCAAACCCGCGCTCGGAATAACTCACCAACTGACCAGCATTGTGACCAGTCGCACCCGAAGCCACACGTTTCGCTTCAACAAGAACAACTCGCACGCGCGTGTTTTTCAAAAGATAATACGCCGTTGTTACCCCAGCAATACCAGCGCCAATAATCACCACATCTGTTTTGATGTTTTGACGCAGCTTTCTAATCGGACGATCATTTTTCAATTGCTCGATCCAAGGTGAAACAGTTTTTTTCGAAGCCATACTTCTAAAATTACATTAACCCCATTATACCGTTTTATAAGCTTACTGACTAGCAAATGATTACGCTAAAATTAGACAAAAAATGAATAATAGTGGACAAAGTACTTTCAAAAATAAACAAAATTTGATAGTCTTGCGCGTGCCAACACAGTCATTGGAGGTGTGGCATGAACATCCTGCTCTTGATCTCGGCGGCCCTGTGGTCGCTGTCCAACCCCTACTACGGAGAAGGCGACGTCCACGCGCAAGTCGCGGAGACGCCCGGATACCCCGAAGCGGTCGCCGTCTTCGACAACCGCATGTACGTCACCACGCAGGCCAGGTTCGACTCGGCCGGCCTGGGACCGTCCACCGTCGAGTCGTACAGCGTGCTCACGGGCGCGCATGTCGGCACCATCACCCTGCAGGGCGAGGATCAGTCCTGGCTGCACGGTGCGTCCGGCATCGATCACGACGCGCAGGGTCGCCTGTACGTGCTCAGCACCCAGCTCGGCATGCTCCGCTTCACCAAGCAGGGCAGCAGCTGGACGCAGGAGAGCTACAGCGGCCCGTTCCCGATCGTGAACAACATGGGGCTGCCCTCGCTGCCCAACGACATGATCTTCCTGCCGAACGGCGACGCCCTGGTCACCGACTCGCTGCAGGCGGTGATCTGGCGCGTGCCGGCCGGCGGCGGAAGCCCCGTGCCCTGGTTCGGAAGTGCGGCCATCGCCCCCTACGGGTCGGCCCAGCTCGGTCCGAACGGTCTGCGTCTCTCGCCCGACGGTGAGTGGGTCTACTTCGCCTACAGCGGAGGTCCGGCCACGAACGAGTTCGAGCTCGAGCGCAACGGCGCCATCTACCGACTGCCCGTCTCGAACCCGACCGAAGCCAACCTCGAGCTGGTGTACGAGTACGACCCCTACAGCACGCCGGACGGCATCTCGTTCGGGAGCAATGGCAAGCTGTACGTGGTACTGGCCACCCAGAACGCCATCGACGTGCTCAACGACGCCGACGATCCCGACAACACCAGCTCGGTGGGCTGGATCACCGGCCCGAGCGGCAGTTCGCAGGCGTTCTCGAACCCTTCGAACATGGTCTTCGACCCGTCCGACCTCGGCCGCGCGTTCGTCGTGAACCACGCCATCTTCGAAGCACCGGGGGCTCCGAGCAACCCGTTCGCCATCCTCTCCGTCCAGACCTGGGATTCGGGCGCGCCGCTGGTGCACCCCAACATCCCCTGAGCTGAACGGCTCTAGACTTCGACGCACAGAACACACGGTTCTGTGCGTCACCCTCAGGCCCCGCCTCACAAGAGCGCGGGGTCCTCGTTTTTTCCAAAAAAATACGCTACTATACGCTTAATATGACAGAAGTGATCAAAGACTATTTAAAAAAGAATATCCCACTGCTCGGAGCAATCGGGGGAATCGGAGGATTTATTTCGGACGTCCTTAGTCCACTTGCAAACCTGGCACTCTTCCTACTAATAGGATCGATCATTGGCTTAATCGCGACCTGGGTCTTCTACTTCTTCATTCAACGCGACAAAATCATCACCCGTCGCGAAGAAGCGCTTACACGTATTGTGTTCTTTGTCTTTTTCATCGGCGTCTGGAGCATTTTTTCCGTTGCACAATTTGTCGGGCCCGAGCAAGGCTATGCCGCTTCGGCTATTCCAAGCATCGAAAACGTGCAACAAACTCTTGGAATCGTAAAAGAAGACGTATCACAAATTAAACGCAACACCGAAGAAATCCAATCCGACACCCAACAAATTTTGGCAGAAATTCAAGGATTAAAAACTGAACTGGCTGCCGCGCAATCAGGAACCATTTCGACATCTCCTTCAACTGCGGCTGAGTGGTACACAAACGCCATTCTTCTTGCATCACAAGGCGAAACAAAAGCATCGGTAGAAGCGTACGAAGAATTCTTCATGTACGGTTATCCGTACTTAGACGCCTACCAACAATTTAACACCATTGCGAAAAGCGAATTATCCAACCGCGAAATACGCAACATCTACGCAGAACTGTCACTAGAACAACCAGCAAACATCGTTGTTCAACTCATGAACGCAGCCACAACCGATTCCACAAAAAACCGACGCGAACAATACACAGCTCTACGCGAACGCTACGGCGACAACTCGGTTCTACTCTACTGGATGATGATGGAATACAGCGCAGGCGGCACAAGCATCTTTCAAGAAGAGCAGACGCGCGAATGGACAACGGCGGATCAATCCGTACTTCGCGAATTAATCCAAAGCTACGAAGCGCTTCCAGTTACCGATCAGCTCGAAACCTACTTTATTAGTCCATTCGCTTACGACGCGGCACGCAACACAATCCGCGGACTCGCAAGCCAGTTCGACAACGAACAGGCGAACGCTATGCTCGACAACCCAGTCGTACTCACAACAAGTCCAACCGGCGACACGAACGAAACAACGCTTCAATTTATCATCTACGACTCGTACAAAGACATCCAATACCGCATTCCGGGCGTGCAAGATCAGTTCACCTCAACCATCGCAGCAACCACCAATTCGCCGTGGGGAAGCGGGACAACGCCAGAAACATCCGTAACAATCACCGCACCTTTTGGCACCTACGACATCGAACTCTTCTGGATCAACCGAAACGATGAACAAAGTGCCACCTACTTATTCAAAGATGTTTCATTCCTGTCTTTCGAACAATGGTCAGCACTCACAGAAACCCCTGTCTGGTTTTATCCTGTAAAATAATATGAATAAAAAACAACTACGCAGAAGCTTCGTACACGAACACATCGTGTCACTCGTCGCTCTTGTCCTTATTTGGCGAGGAATGTGGTTTCTACTTGACTACTTAGATGCACTCCTCTTCCCAGGCGCACGCCTCTACACTTCCGGAGTCGCCATCGTGGTCGGACTCACTATTATCTATCTTTCGGAACGTAAGTAGAAGAAAATCCGAAAATAATTTATACTAATAAGACTATGAACAACACATCAAATAGAACATCAAACAACAAAGCAATCGCCATCGGTCTCGTGATCGTTATCATTCTTGTGCTCGTCGGAGCCGTGGTAGCAAAAGAGATGATGAAGAAAGAAGAGGGAACAGGCTTGCTAGGCGGAAACGACCACGGCATGCATCACGACATGGCAGCGGTTACAAGCGACGAAGAATTCCTTTCGCACATGAAAGCGCACCACCAAGAAGCAATTGATTCATCAGAGTACGTGCTCGACAATGGAGTAGACGGAGACGTCCTACGACTCGCTGGTTCAATCGTGACAGCGCAACAAGCCGAAATCGAACAAATGGACGAATGGCACGAAGAATGGCACCGGCGCAACATTCCAGAAGCCGACTACACGCCAATGATGCGCGATCTATCAAAACTCTCTGGCTCTGAACTAGATGTCGCCTTCATGGAAGACATGATCAAACACCACAAAGCAGCCATTGTGATGGCAGAACAGATTCTACAAATCACCGAACGTGACGAAGTAGAAGAACTTGCTCGAAACATTATCGAAACTCAGGCAGACGAAGTCGACATCATGGAAGACTGGCTCGCTGATCACGCAGAACAAAAATAATCTATGCTTCTTTCGATTGTAAGTATTCTGGGCGGATGTTTACTCTTGATACTCGGAGCGAATTACCTAGTCGACGGCGCAAGTTCTATTGCCCGTCGATTTGGTGTTTCTAGCCTAGTGATCGGACTCACCGTTGTCGCGTTTGGAACATCGGCGCCAGAATTGGCGGTTAATTTACTCTCGGCCCTTTCGGGATCAACCGATCTAGCCCTTGGAAACATCAACGGATCAAACATTGCAAACATCTTGCTGATTTTGGGATGTACCGCCGTCTTCGCCACCATTCCAATCAAACGACAAACCATTTTAAAAGAAATCCCGTTCGCGCTTCTAACAGCAGCGGTGCTTGTGGTGGCTGGCCTTGATCTAGTCCTTGGCAGCGGAACAGCAGACACAATTTCGAGAACAGACGGCATCTTCTTTCTAGGATTCTTCGTTATCTTTCTCTATTATCTATTTTACTCAGCAAAAAACACTGCCTCCGCCGAAGTCGAAGAACCAAAATACAAAACCGCTCCGGCAATTTTATTTACCGTTCTTGGATTAGCCGCACTGATACTTGGAGGACGGCTCGCTGTTTCTGGAGCCACAACCATCGCAACAGCATTGGGCGTATCTGAAATGCTAATCGGTCTCACCATCGTCGCCGTTGGAACATCGCTACCAGAACTTGTGTCATCAATCGTCGCCGCAAGAAAAGGAGAGGCGGACTTGGCCATCGGAAACGTGATTGGTTCAAACGTGTTCAATGTGTTATTCGTCCTCGCAGTGACCGCTATCATCAAACCAATCCCGGTTTCACAAGATACAATCATCGATTCAATCGTCGTGTTCGCGGTCACAGCCCTATTAATCGCCGTGCTCTTTTTACGAAAAGAAACGTCACCAGAAACGCGACAAATCGATCGCAAAGAAGGAATTTTCTTCATCTTGCTCTATATCGCGTACGTTACCTACATTATTTTGCGCGGCTAATGTCCTTCTTATTCGAGTGTGCTAAAGTCAGTGCATGGAACCCAAGGATGAAATCAAAGAACGGCTCGATGTCGCAGATGTCGTGGCAGGATATTTAACGCTGAAGCCCGCCGGGAGCGGAAGCTTCAAGGCACTCTGTCCATTTCACGGCGAACGTTCGCCCTCTTTTTACGTATCAAAAGAAAAACAAATCTGGCACTGCTTCGGCTGCAGCAAAGGAGGGGACATCTTTAGCTTCGTGATGGAAATGGAAGGGATGTCGTTCCCAGAAGCGCTGCGCATGCTGGGCGAAAAGGCCGGAGTAGAAATTCCTGACTACAAAAACCGTCCAAAAGAAGACAAAAAACACGACGTGTACAAACAAATGCACGAACTCGCCACAAAGTTTTACGAAACCCTTCTTTGGCAACACGACCAAGGAGCAAGCGCACGAGCCTATCTCACCGAACGTCAATTCCAAAAACCCATCGCCGACATCTTTCGACTGGGCGCCGCTCCCGAAAAATGGGATGCACTTGTAACATTTTTACGTTCAAAAAAATTCAGCGATCAACAAATCGTCGAATCAGGATTAGGAAAAAAACGAAAAGACGGCACGGGTGTGATCGACAAATTCCGCCAACGTCTAATGATCCCGCTCGCAAACACGCGCGGCGAAGTCGTTGGATTCACAGCTCGTTTACTCATTCCACAATCCGAAAAAACCGGACCGAAATATCTCAATTCACCCGAAACACCCATCTACCACAAAAGTGATGTGCTCTACGGATTACACCTAGCAAAGAAGGGGATACGGGAAGAAGGCGCTGTCATTATCGTTGAAGGAAATCTAGATGTAATCGCTTCGCACAAAGCCGAAGTCACACACGTCGTGGCAAGTTCAGGAACAGCCCTCACCGAATCACAACTAAGCCAACTGAAACGCGTTACCGACCGCTTGCTGTTCTGCTTCGACGACGACGAAGCCGGCTACAATGCCGCTCAACGCGGTATTCATCTAGCTCAAAGCATGGCATTCAAAATTGGTGTCATTGCAATTCCAAAACAACTCGGAAAAGACCCAGACGACGTAATCAAAAAATCAGCAGACGAATGGCGCAAACTGGCCAAAAATCCGGTTCACATAATGGAATACTTCTTCGAAAAATCTCTCTCGAAGTTCGATCCATCAAATATCGATTCAAAAAAAGAATTGGCACACTTCCTCCTACAAGAAATCGCACGAATTCCAGACGCGATTGAACGCGAGCACTGGCTTCAAAAGCTGTCTGACACCATTCACATGGACATCAGCATTCTTCGATCTGCCCTTACGCCAAGCGTCCAGCCAAAACCAGAAACGAAGCAAACTCCAGCATCAAAGCCAATAATCAAGAAAAAACCAACCAAAATCGAAGCAGCCATAGAATTCCTAATGGGCCTTGCGCTGCAAGATGAAGAACTTCGCACCGAATTATTCGCTAACTTAGCAGAAGAACTATTACCAGAAGGGGAGTGGCGCGAAGTTTACAAAAAGAGCAGGGCATTCTATACTGATCACCAAACCGATGTATCCGTGCAAAAACATTTTTTTTCGGAACTGCGAAACGCTCTCCAAAAAGACGGGAAAGACGATCTGGCATCCATTGCCGATCGCGCCGTCATCCGCGTAGAGCACCTTATCGCAACCCTTTCCCGAAACAACGTGCGCGAAGAATACAAACGGCATCTACAACTTATTTTAGAAGCATCCATCCACGAGCAAAAGCAGCTGCTACAAGCTCAGATTAGGCTTGCCGAACAATCTGGCGATGCAGACCGGCTAAAATTGTTGATGGAACAATATACAAAGCTTCTTTAATTTACTTAATGTGCCGAGTCCGTATGCCCGCAAAAAAACAAGTAAAGAAGTCCGCTGCCAAAAAACCCGCTAGCAAAAAACCAGCGGCAAAGAAGGTGGCAAAACAAGCAGTAAAAAAACCGGCGGCAGCAAAGCCACGAACGAAAAAAGTCATTCCAGTAAAAGCAGCTCCACGCGAACGCTACAAGAAGTCGGACGCCCCAACAGAAGAAAAACTTCAACGTCTGATTGATCGCGGTCGAACACGAGGATACGTCACCGAAAACGAAGCACTGTTCACCTTCGGAGAATTAGAAGATCACCTCGAACTCTTCGAGGCGTTCCTCGACCGAGTTGATTTAGCTGGTCTGCATTTTATTGAACAAAAAGAAGGTTTTCTTGGTAAAGCAAGTTCGAGCACAGAGGTTTACGAAAAAGTCCGCATGAAAGTGGATTCAAAAGTAGACATGTCCGACATTACGCAGGATTCCATTCAAATGTACTTGCGCGAAATCGGAAAAATTCCACTTCTCTCAGCAGAAGAAGAAATCGCACTCGCAAAACGAAAAGAACGCGACGACAAAGAAGCAGAACGCCGATTAATCGAAGCAAACTTGCGACTAGTCGTATCGATTGCAAAAAAATTCGTCGGAAAGCAACTGTCACTTCTAGACTTGATTCAAGAAGGAAACGTCGGACTGTTCCGTGCCGTCAAAAAATTCGAGTACCGAAAAGGATTCAAATTTTCTACCTACGCGACATGGTGGATTCGACAAGCAATCACCCGAGCACTTGCGGATCAATCACGCACCATCCGAATTCCGGTACACATGGTAGAAACCATCAACCGATTCAAACAAACACAACGACGACTGATCCAAGACCTTGGACGCGAACCACTTCCAGAAGAATTGGCCGCCGAAATGGATTTACCAATTGACAAAGTGCGACACATCAAAAAAATCTCGCAAGAAACCGTTTCGCTCGAAGCATCCGTTGGTGACGACGACGAAGACTCAAAACTGGAAGATTTTATCGAAGACACCAAAACAATTTCTCCTTCTAAACAGGCTGCCCGAGAATTGTTGAAGGACTACGTAAAAGAAGCCATGTCCGATCTCTCACCTCGAGAACAAAAAATCTTGGAAATGCGATTTGGATTAGAAGACGGAATCAGCCATACGCTAGAAGAAGTAGGGAAAGAATTCGATGTAACACGCGAACGTATTCGACAAATCGAAGCAAAGGCGCTCGAAAAAATCCAACAAAAAGAAGTCATCCACAAACTACGCGATTACTAGCATGAGTGAGCGAATAATCATTACTGGAGCAGAAAGTGGCATCGGAAAAGATGCCGCTTTTGCTTTGGCGAAAAACGGTCATTACGTAATTGCCTGCGCCAAAAACATTCACTCTGCTGAAGCACTCCAAGCGCAAGCAACACGTAAAAACATAACGCTTCGAGTAGAAGTCCTCGACATTACAAACGAACATGCACGCACCAAAATCCAAAAATGGAACGGCACCATACTCATCAACAATGCTGGAGTAGGTGAATCTGGACCACTCGCCGAAATTCCACTCGAACACGTACGAACAAATTTTGAAGTAAATGTCTTCGGGACACTGCACCTCACGCAACTCTTTCTTCAAAAACAACCGAACAACAAACGCGTCATCTTTATCACTTCTGTCGCAGGACTTATTGTGCCAAGTTACCTCGGCGCTTACTGCATGACCAAGTTCGCGCTAGAAGCCGCCGCAGACGCCTTACGAAGAGAAATGCGACACCTGGGCACACATGTCAGCATCATCGAACCTGGAGCCATCGACACCGGATTCAACGAACGGATGAATGCGTCAAAATATAAGTGGTTCAATACCGCCTCCATCTTTTGGTCAGAACACAAACGCATTCAAAAAGCAGAGAAAGGATTGATTACAAACCAAGCAAGTACCGAACCGATCGTGAACGCGATTATGCACGCTGTACAATCCTCGCGACCAAAAGTACGTTATCTTGCACCTGCAAAACTTCGTCTGCCAATTTTCCTCGCAAAAATAGCGCCAACCAAGTGGGTCGACGCCGTTCTGAACCGACTATTTTAATTCTACAATTCAACGTCACCAATCTTCACACGTCTCAACGAAAGCAACAGTCCGCCATAACCATGCGCATCACCAATCGCTTTCGCAATCGACCGAATATACGTTCCACCCGAAACGCGAAAAGTAACGGTAAGTACTGGAAAAGAATAATCAACTCCATCCAAAGATCGTTTCCAAGATTTCAAAATGTCCGTCTGACGGAAATCACCCTGAACAAGCGGTAAAGTTGATTCTGCATACGCAAGAATATCCGACGCAGAAATCCAAGAAACCTGATTCAACACACATTCGTACACCTCCATTGTTCTTAGAGGAACTTCAATCGAATCAATCAACCCTTTTTGAACATACGAAAAAAGCGGCTTACCATTCACTGGAAACGCAGAATACACAGGAACAGGTAAATTCAGTCGACCTTCAAAATTTCGAAGAAGCTGGTGCGGATCAACCGGCATCACCGTAGAACGCACGTACTTCACAAGTCCCAACACATCCAGCGAATCCGTTTCGATACCAAGCAGAATGCGCGCCTGATACGTTTTCTCCAAACCCAAAAACGCATTCTTATTCTGCAAATCCTCACCCGAAAGAAACAACATCAATCCCTGAGCCATCGGGTCTAGCCGACCAGCATACGTCATTGGCTGATCTGCGTATTCAGGAAACTCTTCCTTAAACCGATTCAATGCTGCAAGCGGAGTTTCACCGAGTAATTTTGTATAATAATGCGTAGACATGCCCTCACTCTAGCAATCAAAAAAGTAAATTGCAAAACACAAAAAACTGTGCGAACATTTCCAATACTATGAACAAACAAGCGCCACTCATCCCCGCATTTTTCGACCTTCCTTCAAGCGCATCGAGCACACTTCCGATCAACTTGATCAAAGAATGGGTAGAGAGCGATCGTTCACCCGAAACAGAACAACGTCTACTGAACCCTTACAAACGCACAGGAATTGTTGTCGCATCAGACGCAGCCGGACTTTCGAAATTAAGCAGCCAATACTCATTAATCGAAGTAATGCGAATGATTAACGAACCAAAAGAACTGATCCATGCGCACGGAACAGCGATCGGAGGTACGGCCATCGGGACATGGGCCGCAGACAACACGCAAATGTTTTACGATTACTCAATCGATCCAAACAAAGTCGTACAAGCCATGCAAAATGCCCAAGCAGAAATTACCGAAAAGCAAATTCAAGTCGGCATCGGCATGCACTACGGAGAGGTCTATCTTTTACAAAATTCACTTTACGGCAGCGTTGCATTGGAAAACGAAGAAACAACCGAAGAACAGTCGAACGCAGGGGACATTCTGCTTTCAAAAGAACTATTCAACAACATCACCATTCCAACAAAGCACAAACAGCAAGGATCCATGATTCGTATCGAAAAAGCTGAATCGAAAAAACCGACTCAAAATTCAAATCCATTCTATCCGGCTCCATTCCCAAAATCGTTCCACCAACAACTACGCGCGGAAGAAGTCGACACAAAGGCACTAGAACAAGAATACACCTCAAAAAAAGTAGTATTGCTCTCAAGAATATTCCACAAGCCCTACGAACAACTTCTCGACACACTCACAGCCCGCGTAATCGGCAACGAATTCCTACACCAATCAACCATGCATCACGAAGTAGAGATGGTAAAAACAAACGGGGAGCTGGCAATTTACGTGTGTAACGACATTGAAGCCGCAAAACGGTGCGCCGAACAACTGCAAACAAACGCCACCGACGCGCAGCTACAACTAAACACCGGTATCGCAGAAGGGGAGATTCTTCTGTTCAATCTAGAGAACGGGGAAAGAGAAATCGCTGGCATGCCAGTAAACATCGCATCAAAGCTAGCCGAAGACACAAGTGAGCGCGGAATAATTTTCATCGAAAGCAAACAAGATCGTACTCATAACGGCTACACACTTCACACCGAAACAAAATCCGGCATCGAAATAACGACATGGAAAAAAGCGGTTCCACAAAACAACTAGCATCAAAACTTCTCTCTTGGTTCGAAACCGAGGGGAGGGAATTGCCATGGCGGAATACGACCGATGCGTACTTGATATTGGTCAGCGAAATCATGCTTCAACAAACACAAGTAGCGCGCGTAATCACGTTTTATGAACGTTGGTTAACGGCGTTTCCGGATTGGAAAACACTCGCTGCCGCTTCGAACGCGGAAGTCATCCAACTCTGGTCGGGACTTGGGTACAATCGTCGCGCGCTTTCACTTCGAGACATCGCCGTTCAAGTGATAGAAAAAGGCGTCCCAACAAACAGGGAAGAGTGGCTAGAATTAAAAGGCATTGGTCCGTATACATCCGCCGCACTTTCGGTGTTCAGTCTTCACCACCGACACATCCCAATCGACACCAACATCCGGCGCGTACTCGGGCGAGTATTGCTCGGTATCCATTTTCCGCAACTGGACGACGATCAGGCAATTTTAGAAGCAAGTACATCACTGCTTGCGATTAAGAAAGACTTCCACCAAATCCCACAAGCGCTTTTTGATCTAGCTACTGCCACCTGCACCAAAACGCCAAATTGCGCGGCGTGTCCGTTAGTGAATGAATGCCGTGCAGCAAAGGATTTTCTTGCAGGCAAAGTCGAAACACCAAAACGCACCATCAAAAAATCTCGCGAACGCATCCAAGATGGAAAAAAGCATCCCGACCGCATTTACCGAGGACGTCTTTTAAAATGCGTTGGCAACAACGAGGGCGCTACACTCAACCAATTAACCCAAGCGATCAACGAACCAATCAACACAAAAAGCGACAAAGAATGGCTACTTGCATTACTCAGTCGACTAGAAAAGGACAAAATGATCGAGAAAAAGAACAAAAAATGGTTTTTGCACCGATAATTTGGGATCAACTAGGGGTGTGTTACAATCCAAAAAAAGAATGAACCTGTATGAAAAAACTCTACGCTTTTCTTGCTCTGATCGGAATACTCGCAACACCTGCCGCCGGATACGCCTTTGAATGGGACGGAAACAACACAGAAAAACGAGTCTTAAACGTCTGCCTCCATCGCAGCCTTACCTCGAATTGGCGCGAATGGGCAAAAGAAGCGATGGAATTATGGAATAACGAATCCGAAACCACCGGCTGGACAGTGCGCGAAGCACCGTTTATAGGAGGAAGCTGCGAAGTCTTTCTTCTCGTTCAAGAACTAGACGAATCCACCGACGGCGCATTCACAACATTATTTCTAGACGAAATTGGTCTCGGGACCCCTCCAAACGGTACGATGGCCGGAATGATCGCTATGATGAACGCAGACTTGGAACTCACAAAGTCGTGGCTACCAGCAAATCAAGACAATACGGACGGTTTACGCGACGGATGGTCGACAGCCGACGAATTCACCTACGACCCAATCGACGTGCTGGCGCACATTTTTTCACGAGCCATGCGCGTGCAGGGAAGTGAACAAAGTGAATCAATTAGCGCAAACGTGTCCGACAAACGCCTCGCCGGTCAACATTTGCAAAACCTAACAACCGAAGACATCGAACGAGCAAAAAACGCCGCGAACCGTGAAGAAGAATTCACAAGCGAATCAATCACGACCACGCGCGCAAACACACTCGAACTAGACACACTCGAACTACAAATCCCTTCAAACAATTTTGAAACATCGAGCAGAGCAGTCACCGTCAACATAAACAGCGTTCACAAAACCACAAATCTTCAACACCAATTAAATGACATCGAATCGCTCAACGAAGTGAAAGGCATCTTCTTTTCAAGCGAACCAACCGAACCGATCGAAGTCACCTGGAAGCTAGCAGGTGAATCGAGTACCGATCCAGCCGTCTATCTTCTCGAAAAACGTATTTGGGATGTAACACCAGTTGAAGTAGAGCAAAACCCGTCCATTTGGCGACGAGTAAGTGAAGCTGATGTTGATTTGGAACAAAATGAAATAACATTTTCAATCAACAGCTCTGGCTACTACGCAATAGGCGTTCCTGGAAATGCTTCGAACGACCAAACATACGTACAAGTGCGCAACAACACTATTCGTACCGAAAAACAATTAGGTCAGCAAAAAATGATCCACACAATTGCCGGCACGGTAGCAAAACAACTTCCAGCCTTCTTCGTTGGATTCTTCAGTGCGATCGCGATCATGTTAATCACAAAAAAGAAACGCGAGCCCGTAAACGAGCCCGCGATTCCACAAGTAGAAGAAGTAAATTTATTGCCTCAGGAAGAGCGCGATCGCAACAGCGTGAGTGACGTTGAGGGAATCGACAGCACCAGCATGAGGGATGAAGACCGAGGGCGCGGCGAGATCTAGTTGAATACCCCGACCTTCCGAACCAGCCACAATCAACAGCCGTTCATCTTGCGACATCGTTGTCACAGGTTGAGCGGCTTCTGTTTTTTCTAAACGCACAACAGGCAGAGAAGTAGATTGCAGCACCTCAACCGCTTCCGTTCGCGCCACTTCCACCCAAGGAACATGAAACATCTCGCCAGCACTCGAACGAATCACTTTAGAATTTGTAGGATCGGCACTTTCGATCAAAATCAATCCCGCATCAAACGCACGCGCAAGTCGAAAAAGCGCTCCTACATTTCCAGGATCTTGAATGCCATCTAACACAACAACCGTCTTTTTGCTCACCACCGACGCCAAATCATGAGTCGGAATAGTTGCAATCGCCGCAATATCCTGAGGCGTTTCGGTGGTCACCAAGTGCGCGAATCGATCAGATTCCTCTGGCGTAAACGTACGCACCACAAAATCCTTCGCCGTTTCGACAAACTTTTCACCTTCCACTAAACACTGTCCACTTTCGCGACGTCCTTTTTTGGAATGCAACGAAATAATAAATTTTTCTTCACTTCTTGTCAGCATATAGCCCGAGTGTACTCGAGGGAACCAAATCTGGAAAGAGTTGACCACAGGCAGGTTCTTTGAAACAAAAAATAAATGTTATACTAGTATTAGTTGTACAGGAGGATTCTTTCTGTACCAAAAAATTAACCAACATTTTTTATGAAGAAAGGAACAAGAGATATGACTTGCTGCGATGGCGGATGCTCGTGGCCAAACGCACATCATAATTCACTATTCGCAACAGCGCTGGTGATTTTGGTAATCGTCGGAGCAACATTCCTAGCAGCGCTTACAGTAAAAACATTGATGGAATCAAAAACCATCGGTATGGCTGACGCGCAGGAACGAACAATCAGCGTAACAGGAACGTCACAATCAGAACAAGCCCCGGACCGCGCAACGATTTCGATCGGCGTAGAAACTCCGGCAGAAACAGTTGAGCTAGCTCAAACACAGAGCAATGTAGTGCTAGCTGCAATGACTAACCAGCTAATAGCAGCAGGTGTTCCACAAACTGACATTCAAACTCAATACTACAACGTATACGAAAACGAAACATACAATCCAGTAACTGGATTATACGATTCAAACGGATGGATCGTATACCAAACGCTTAGCGTACGACTCGACAACCTAGAACTTGTTTCGACAGTTCTAAATATCGCTGGGCAGAATGGAGCAACAAACGTAAGTGGACCAAACTTTGAAGTAAAAGATCAAACAGCTCAAAAAGCCGATGCACGAGAATCAGCAATCGAAAACGCACGAATGCAAGCACAAGAAATTGCAGATTCACTCGGTGCTGAACTAGGCGAAGTTGTTTCATACGAGGAATGGTCTAGCGGAATGGGATACCCAGTCTATGCTGAAGACCGAGCATCAGACCTAGGAGGAGCAAGCATTCAACCAGGAACGGAAGAACTTGAATGGAATGTTTCGATTACCTACCAGCTAGTTCAATAACATGAAGATCGCCACAGGACAGCAAGCGCCGGATTTCACACTTCCTGATCAAAGCGGGAACACACACTCACTTTCTAGCTACGCTGGGAAGTGGGTGTTGCTCTTTTTCTATCCAAAAGACAATACACCAGGCTGCACACGCGAAGCCTGCGAATTCCGCGATGCGCTTCCAGACTTCTCAAAAATCAATGCAGTCGTTCTCGGAATAAGTGCAGATTCACCCGAAAGTCACGCGAAGTTTTCCACAAAACAAAACCTTAACTTCACTTTGCTTTCGGACCAAGAAAAAGAAGTCGTAAAGCTCTACGACGTCTGGGGTCCAAAGAAATTTATGGGTCGAGAATTCTTGGGCGTAAAACGCATCTCGTTCCTAATTGATCCTAAAGGAAAAATCGTAAAAATATACGAAAAAGTAAAACCTGCGGTACACGCAGCGGAAGTCCTACAAGATCTAGCTGAATTACAAAAGTAAAACTCCCATTTAAGGGAGTTTTACTTTTGCTCTGCTGCTTTTTCAAGCTTTAGCATTCGCATCGCTTTATTTCGACGTCGCTTTCGCTGTGCAGTAAGCTCTTTCTTCGCTTTTGCCGCTCGCGCAAGTTTGCGTCCAAGTTTGTGTCGTGTAGGCATAATGATAATAAAAATCTTAAGAAGAATACCGTTACTTGCGATTTTTGTCAACAATCGTTACTCTAAAAATAGACGAAATGTAACCAATATTATGGAAATCAAATCAGAAAAGGGGGATATCTTAGAAAAAAGTGCAGATCTGGTCGTGATCGGTGTGTACGACAAAGACAATTGGGGAAATGCCTTCATTGATCGCTTAAACGATTTACTCCAAGGACGCTTCAAAAAACAAAGCAAAATTCATGAATTCACAGGAGCAAGTGGGCAAACGATGCTCTTTCCGGCACCAAGCAATTCGGGTGTAGAATTCATCCTGGTTGTAGGACTTGGAAACTTTGAATATGTCTCACTCGAAGGCGTACGCGAAGCAGCAGGCATCGCCGTACAAACAGCAAAAAAATACGGTCTCTCTAGTATCGCCATGGAACTCTTCGGGGAAGACGAGGGTGTGGAAAACTTCGACCCGAAAGAATCCGCAGAAGCAATCGCGACCGCAGCGTATCTAACCGAATACCAGTTCATTAGCTACAAAAAACCAAAAGGAAAAAGCCGAGTGAAAACCATCACTATCGTTGCCGAAGATGGACGCGATGCAAACCGAGCGACAAAAGGAATTGAACGCGCGTCTGCTGTTGCAGATGCGGTAGCTGTGGCTCGAGATCTGGTAAACACTCCAGCAAAAGACATGCATCCGACAACGCTTTCAGAAGTCGCGCAAACCATCGCAACCATGTCGCACGGATTGATTAAAGTAAAAGTACTCGATCGCGAACAATGCGAAAAACGAGGCATGGGAGCGTATCTAGCCGTGTCACAGGGATCAGACGAAGAACCAAAGTTCATTCACCTCACCTACAAACCAGAAAAGAAAACAACCAAATCCGTCACGGTAATTGGGAAGGGGGTAACTTTCGATTCCGGCGGACTTTCGCTCAAGCCTGCAAACTACATGATGAGCATGAAGTGCGACATGGCCGGAGCCGCCGCAGTCCTTGGTTTATTCACCGCTCTCGCTCGCACAAAACCGAACGTGGAAGTACATGGCATTATCGCCGCAACCGAAAACATGCCTTCCGGAAAAGCGATGCGCCCAGGCGATGTCGTTACAGCCTCGAACGGAAAAACCATCGAAATCCTCAACACCGATGCCGAAGGAAGGTTAACGCTCGCTGACGCTCTGGTGTACGCAGACAAGATTCCAACCGACTACACAATCGATCTAGCAACACTTACTGGAGCCTGTGTCGTATCGCTAGGTGAAGAAATCGCCGGCATAATGTCGAACACACCAGAACTGGCATCAACCTTATTAAAATCAGCCGCAAGCGCTGGAGAAAAAATATGGGAATTGCCACTCGAAAAACGATACCGATCTCAGATCGAATCTGATGTAGCTGATTTACGAAACATTGCCACGAGCCAGTACGGTGGCACGCTAACAGCTGGTCTATTCCTTGCAGAATTCGTCTCACCAGAAACAAAATGGGCACACATCGACATCGCGGGACCAGCATTTGCCGAACGTCCGCTGTCGTCTTACCTCAAAAAAGGCGGAACAGGATTTGGTGTACGAACGCTCCTTAAATTCATCGAAGAACTGTAAACAAAAAAATCCGAGTCAAACGACCCGGATTTTTTTTTATTTCTACGCTTTTCCAAGAGTATCAGCTCCTGGTTCCCATTCCACTGGACAAAGCTCGCCGCTCTGCAGTGCCTCTAACACTCGAAGTGTTTCCTTCACCGAACGTCCTACTGAACCAGCTGACACAACCACATACTGCAATACTCCTTTGTCATCGATAATGAACAATCCGCGATCAGAAGAACCATCTTCTGTGTTAAGCACGCCATACGCTCGAGAAAGATTCTGAGTCGTATCTGCCAACACCGGGTACTTCACTTCTGGTAAATCTTTTTCAAACCAATTCTTGTGTGACCACTCAGAATCTGTCGATGCTGCAATCACTTTTGCATTAAACTTCGCAAATTCAGCTTCCATCTTTGCGAAACCTTTAATTTCGGTAGGGCAGATAAAAGTGAAATCGCGTGGGTAGAAGAAAAGAACAACCCAACTTCCTGAATAATCTTTTAAGCTCACTTTTGTGAATTCTCCAGCATGATACGCTGTTACATTCTCAAAATCCGGAGCCTGTTTTCCAACATGCAACATAAGAATAAAGTGTTTATTGAATAATGTTCGAGATACACGATCTCGACCTTGAGAGTATCACACTTCTCCTTGCTTGCAAAAATGGGTATAAATGATACATTTAGAAGGAAAAATTATATGAAAAATGGAAAAATACTCTTCGCTTTAGTAGCAACAGCAAGCATCGCGCTTGTCGTAATCGTCTGCATTCAAAAATTAGCACTCCACAACGCACAAAAAAATGTCGACGAAATTGCGCTTGTAAATGGATGGTTAAAAGACTCCGTAAATAAAGACGGGCTGGAATACCGAATTCCACCGCAAGCAATTTATGATTTTGGCACCGAAGTAGACGAAATCACAAATCCAGTTTTTACAACTCCAGCGATCGCGGACACATATATCTCCGACGCACTCCCAGGAATTTCGGTTGAGCTAGAAGGTGAGATGTACTTCTTCCCTTACCAAATCATGAACTGGCACCAAGTGGTACAGCTAGAAATAAACGGTAACAAGTATTCTGTGACATTCGATCCATTGTGTTACGCCCAAACCGTATTTGCCGGCGAACACCTTTCGCACACAAACACCGTATTCAACAACGGAGCACTTCTGGTTGATGAGCAGGGATCGATCTGGTCACAACTAAAAGGTGAACGCGCTGCCGCATCTAATTTAAACGCTGAAACGGTAATCACAACCATTCCAACAGAATCGATTCTTTGGAGCGAATGGAAAACTCTATACCCAGAAGGAAAAGTGCTTTCAAACGAAACAGGGTTCGATTTTGACTACACTCGCCACCCATACGGTGCGTACGACGACAACGAAATCATCTACTTCCCATCAACGTCATTCGATGACCAACTTTCTGAAAAGTGGGCCGTGGACGTTCTAGTAAGCAACGAAACGAACCAGGCCTTCGCACGGGACATCGAAAAAGGATTTGGCGTAGAAAATGTAGCATCTGCAAACGAAAACGTAGCCGTATTCTTCGACGTCGAAAGCGAATTAAACCGTGCATTCAACGCAACAGCAAACGACCAAGTGCTTACATTCACGTACGACTTCAACACACAGACATGGACAGACAACGAAACAGAATCAACATGGAACAAAACAGGACAAGCAACCGCGGGTGAGTTAGAAGGAACACAGCTTGAAGCAATCAACCTTGTTCAATCGTACTGGTTTTGCGCAGCTCCTAGTTACAGCAACGTGCGCATTTCTCAAGTAGATTCTTCGGCAAACGAAGCAGAGGAAACAGACATTGTAATCGAATAATGTGACAAAAGGAACGTTATTCATCATTGGAACACCCATTGGCAACCTAGAAGACCTGACAAAACGAGCAGAGCGAATTTTGAAGGAAGTGCCACACGTCGCCTGCGAAGACACGCGCGTCACTTCTTCGCTACTTGCAAGCATAGGAGTGAAACCGACTCTACACGCACTGCACCAGCACTCGAGTGATCACGACATCAAAAAAGTGATCACTCTTCTAGAAACAGAAAGCGTTGCATTTGTAAGCGACGCGGGAATGCCCGGTATTTCAGACCCAGGCGGAAAGCTGGTCGCCGAAGCTGCGCGACACGAAATTCAGATTATTCCAATTCCGGGCGTAAGTGCCGTCACAACGCTTCTCTCCGTAAGCGGATTTCCAACAGACGAATTTGTCTTTCTTGGATTCCCTCCACACAAAAAAGGACGCAACTCATTCTTCGAACATCTCGCTTCGATAGAAAGCGCAGTCGTGCTCTTCGAATCAAAACACCGCATCGAAAAAACCCTTGCGCAACTTCCACAAGATCGCTTCATGGTAGTTGGTAGAGAGCTTACAAAAATGCACGAAACACTCTATCGAGGAACCGCATCCGAAATTCTTGCACAGTGCGTAACTACCTCAACAAAAGGCGAATTCACTATTGCTCTTGCTCCAAAAAACTGGAATTAGTTTATGAAACACACACTCTTCATCACCGCAGCCATTCCATACGTAAACGGCCAACCACACGTTGGACACGCGTTAGAATTCATTCAAGTAGACGCAGTAGCCCGATACTACCGCGAACGCTACGGAATCGAACATGTACGCGCAACAACCGGAACCGACGAAAACAGTCTAAAAAACGTACGAGCAGCCGAAGACGCTGGCGTTGAAGTAGAGGCATTTGTAGAAAAACACTCAAAACACTTCCGCGACCTCTACCAAACGCTCAACCTTTCATTCGAAGACTTCATCCGCACCCGCGAAGATCGCCACATGAAAGGCGCGCAAAAAATGTGGTCTAACTTTAAACCAGAAGACGTCTATACAAAGACGTACAAAGGCCTATATTGCGTAGGCTGTGAAGCATTTTATACAGAAGAAGAAGCAGAAGAAGGGAAGTGCCCAACGCACAAAAAGCAATTAGAAGCCGTAGAAGAAGAAAACTATTTCTTCAAACTTTCAAATTATCAAAAAAAGTTAGAGCACCTAATCGAAAGCGGCGAACTCAAGATCTATCCCGAAACCCGCAAAAACGAAATGCTCAGCTTTATTAAACAAGGACTGGAAGATTTCTCGATCTCGCGCTCGATGGAACGCGCAAAAAACTTCGGCGTAACCGTGCCTGGTGACGAATCACAAGTCATGTACGTCTGGGTGGATGCACTTAGCAACTACATCAACGTCCTCGACTACGCAAACGAAGGCAATCTCTACAGTCACTTTTGGCAAAACGGCACACGTCGCGCGCACGTGATCGGAAAAGACATCGCGCGCTTTCACGTAGTGTACTGGCCAGCCATGCTTATGTCGGCAGGCATTCCTGTGCCAACAGAAGTATTCGTACACGGATTCTTTACGGTAGAAGGTCAAAAAATGAGCAAATCCCTCGGAAACGTAATTGCACCAGAAGCGCTAGTCACAGAATTTGGCGTTGATGCGGTTCGATATTTTATGTTACGCGAAATGCCATACGCGTCCGATGGCGACCTTTCGATGGAAAGAATGGAACTACGATTTGCAGAACTCGCAAATCAGCTCGGAAACCTCGTAAGTCGCGTCGCCGCCATGACCGAAAAGTATTTTGAAGGAATTCTTCCAAACGTAGAAATGAAGTGGCAAGATCGTGTACAGAAACTTGATACAGCAATGCAAGAATATCGCTTTAAAGATTACCTCGACGAATTATTTGACGTTGTTGGGGAAGCAAACGAACTCATCGAACGCACAGCGCCATTCAAGCTGATTAAAGAAGATCCGGAAAAAACAAAACAAGTTCTTGCACAGCTTGCTGAAATGATTCGATTTGTCGGAAAGCACCTGTCACCGATCATGCCAGCTACTTCTGAAGAAATTCTACGCCGTTACAGCGGAGAAAAGATTCTTGTTGCAGAACCACTATTCATGCGCCGCGACAAATAAGTATGTCGTTCAAATTTATCGACACACACTGCCATGTTCACTTTGAGGCCTACAAAGACGACGTCGATGAAGTCGTTCAACGCTCGCTCGACGCTGGAGTCGCCATGGTCACCATCGGAACACAATCCACAACGAGTAAAAACGGCATAGCGCTAGCAGAAAAATACGATGGCGTTTGGGCAACGATCGGACTTCATCCAAACCATCTACACGCGCAAGAATTTTTTGACACAAACGAATTACCTGCACCGAACGGAAAAGTAGAACATCCAACACGAGTAAAAACCCGCGCAGAAGCATTCGATTCATCGTATTACGAAGAACTCGTCAAACATCCAAAAGTCGTGGCGATTGGAGAATTCGGACTAGATTATTATCGCATCCCCGAGGGCACCAACCGAGAACAAGTCATCGCTGACCAAAAAGCTGAATGCAAAAAACAGCTTTCTTTTGCTTCACAATTTCAAAAACCGATCGTAATCCATTGCCGCGACGCACACGCGGATCAAATCGCGCTGATTGATCAACAGATCGAACAAGGAGGATTACAAAAAAGGGGAGTGATCCATTCCTTCACCGGAAACGCCATCGAAGCCGCTCTGTACAAAGAACGCGGGTTCCTTCTTGGAATCAACGGAATTATTACATTTTCGAAAGAACTTCAAAACGAATTGCAATCAATCCCACTCGAACAGTTGGTGATCGAAACAGACGCACCCTACCTAACACCGCCACCGCACCGAGGAAAACGAAACGAACCAGCCTACGTAGAATTTATCGCGAAGAAAATAGCTGAAATCAAAAATTGCAGTGTAGAAGAAGTTGCCATGATCACAAACGAAAACGCACGTCGCATATTCAATTTGTTTTAATATGAAATCGATTTTACTGATCTGTCCTCGCGAAGAACATCCGAAACGCGACCGACCAACGCCAGAACACGCCACACGCATCGCAAACGCGCTTTCAATTAACGTAAGCGAGATCGAAACCGTCTTCGCACCCAACGCCCAGTATCCAAATTTCAAACAATATAAAATGATCATCATAAGCGGATCAAAATACTCCGTAAACGATCATCTTTCTTGGATTCCTGTACTAGAAGAAAAAATCCGTGAAATCGAGAAAGCAGACATCCCACTATTCGGCATCTGCTTCGGTCATCAAATTATTGTAAAAGCCCTCGGTGGCGAAGTAAAAAAAGGACACGAGCTCGAAATCGGCATTCACAGCGTTACGCCTTCCGAACACGGCGAAGCTGATTTTTTGTTTGCAACATGTGATACGGAAGTGCCCGTAATTCAAATTCACGGTGATCACGTAGCACAACTACCGAACAAACCGGAAGTAAAAATCCTCGCCTCAAACGACAACTACGCCATTCAAGCGATCGCAATAGGGGAGCGCATTCGCAGCGTACAATTTCATCCAGAAATGAATCACGAAACCTTGGAACACATTCTGACACGCGACAAAAATAATCATCACGATAACAACTTCCTCACGCACGAACAAACAAATAACATTCTCGCGAAGCTAAAGACAGCAAAAAAAGCGAGCGCCACTCCACTTCAAAATTTTTACCACAAGTTTAAATAAGAAACCCCCGAAGCACGAAGCTCGCGGGGGGAGGAAAGAACGTGAAGGATTTGGACCTTCGAAATCGCAACGAAGCGATCCTGCTCAACAAGAGCCCGTTCTAAGAAGGAGGAATCATCTACCCCACCACACCCTTTCCCGGTAATGGAGGAGACGCAAGAACTCGCGGGGGAGGCAGTGATTCCACAGGAAAAGCATACCAAAACAACCAGTTTCGTCAATAAATGCAGTGTCATTTGAAGCAAAAAGTGCTAACATAGAGGCATGAAATCCGAACTTCTGAAAGAACTGAATCGTGAGCAAACACAAGCGGTCACACACAAAAAAGGACCTCTCATGATTATTGCAGGTGCTGGAACCGGCAAAACATCAGTGATCACAAAGCGCATCGCGTGGCTAATCGAACAACAACTTGCAAAACCAGAAGAAATCCTCGCGCTCACATTCACCGACAAAGCAGCCACCGAAATGGAAGAACGCGTCGACCGCCTACTTCCACTTGGCTATGTTGATCTTTCTATCTCCACCTTCCACTCATTTTGCGAAAAAATAGTCCGCGAATACGGAATCGAAATCGGCCTACCTTCAGAATTCACTCTTCTTACGGAAGTAGACGCACTTTTACTAATGCGTCGAAATTTTGATCAGTTCAAACTCGACTACTATCGACCTCGAGGAAATCCAACAAAATTCCTTCAGCCGCTCCTCAAACACTTCTCACGACTAAAAGACGAAACCATCACCCCAGCGGCCTACATCGACCACGCTGAGAAATTAAAAATAGCGCTAGCATCAAAAGACCCCCGCGCAAGCGAAGAACAAGAAGAAGAGCGGTTGGAAGTTGAGCGAATCACCGAACTCGCAAACGCATACAAAACCTATCAAAACATTCTGCTACAGCACAGCGCATTTGATTTTGGCGACCTCATCCTCTACGCGCTCGAACTTCTCAAGCAACGAGCAAATATTCGTGGCGTGTTTCATAAACGATTTCGATACGTTCTGGTCGACGAATTCCAAGACACAAATTCGGCACAATACGAACTGGTCAAACTGCTACTCAATAAAGAGCAGAACATCACCGTCGTAGGCGATGATGATCAATCAATTTACAAATTTCGAGGCGCATCACTAAGCAACATTCTTTCATTCCGAACCGATTTCCCAAAAGCAAAAAAAATCGTTCTCCAAAAAAACTACCGCAGTACAAAAGCAGTACTCGATTACGCCTACGTGCTCATTCAAAAAAACAACCCACACCGGCTAGAAGCGCAGGAACAACTCAACAAAGAACTACTCGCTCAAACCGAAGAAGCAGGGGTTGTTGAATACCACCATTGCGAAACTGGCGAAGACGAAGTAGAGGCAGTTATTCAAAAAATCATTACGCTCCGAAATCAAGGAGTAGGATGGGGTGAAATAGCCATTCTTGTACGCGGAAACAACAGCGCAGAGCCATTCGCGGAAGCATTCGATCTTCTTCAAGTTCCGTATCGTTTCCTAGCCCTTTCGGGTCTATATACAAAGCCCATCATTCTAGATGTTCTGGCTTATTTACGCGTGATCCACGAACCACAAGACAGTCCTTCGATGTACCGAACACTTACGCACGCGCGACTCGGCATTCAACCAAGCGACGCGATCGAACTCACCTATCTCGCGAAACGAAAAGGGAAAACCTTGTTTGAAGCTATGAAAATGTGCGGATCGGTGCAAGAAATATCAACCGAAGGCCAAACTCGCATCCGAGATCTAATCGCGTTCCTTTCTCGTTTAAACGCGCTCGCAAAACAAAAAACCGCCACCGAACTATTCCACGTCGTACTACAAGAATCCGGCTTACTCGGCGATATTCGCTTACAAAACGAACGGGAACAACAAGAACAATTTCAACTGTTACAGCAATTTTTCGTTCGATTAAAAAAGTTTGAACAATCCAATGATCAAAAAGACATTCGATCGTTCCTAGAAGAATTCAAACACGAACGCGAAGCTGGGGAATCTGGCTCAGTCGCCGCAGACGAAATATCCGATCACGATTCGATCCAAATCATGACCATTCACGCGTCGAAAGGATTAGAATTTCCTCACGTATTCGTCGTAAACCTGGTAGAACAACGCTTTCCGTCACAAAGCCGAAAAGACCCAATCGACATCCCGCCAGAACTAGTACTAGAAAAAATCGACCACACCGAACGAAACCTGCACATAGAAGAAGAACGCCGGCTGTTCTACGTAGCGATCACACGAGCAAAAAAAGGCCTCTATCTCTACGCAGCCGATCATTACAATGGCGGACGCAAGCGAAAACCTTCACGTTTTCTGCAAGAACTAGCTATAGAACGCAATCAATCAACAGCAAAACACGTACTGTTCGGAGAAAAAACACCAATCGAAACAAAGCCAACCTCAAACACAGCCTTTCACGAACTTCCAAAATCACTCAGCTTTACGCAAGTAGATCAGTTTTTAGCCTGTCCGTTAAAATATAAGTTTTCACAGGTGTTAAAAATTCCGGTATTCGGTCGACACTCGCTCAGCTTCGGACAAACCATGCACACAACCTTGCAAAAATTCATGGAACTACTCCAAAAGCAACAACTAAAACCTCAGTCATCATTATTCGAGGAAACAAACGGCATCAACCTTCCCCCAAAATCACAACTCATCAACCTCTACAAAGAATCTTGGCGCGACGAATGGTATCCAAACGACTCCCTACGAAATGAATACAAACAAAATTGTCTTTCGATTATACAAGAATTTTATCGCGATCTTCAGCAACACATACCCACCATCGCTTTTCTCGAAAAAGGCTTCACTCTAAAAGTAGGGGACATTACCGTCAAAGGACGTATAGACCGTATTGATCAATTACCAAACGGCGAAATTGAAATTATCGACTACAAAACCGGCACACCAAACCAAAAAATCGACGCTCAAGCAAAACGCCAACTCATTCTC
>CAZMTL010000009.1:0-32929 GCA_964569575.1 uncultured Gammaproteobacteria bacterium
GGGGTCGGGGTCTGGGGGTGAAACTCCCAGGCGCTGTGACAAAGTCGAAGCGACGCAGTCGCTTCAGAAGCGCGCGATCAAGCAACGCGTAACCACGCCTAGCCCCTCCTTAAATGGAGGGGAAGCGAATTCGAGAAGCGATAGATCCCAGATCAAGTCCGGGATGACGAAGTGATTAAACTCACAAATAAATCCAGGAACAAAGAACCATTAGAGTAACGATCGTCACTCTAATGGTTTTTTTCTACAAACATAATCTATTTTCCCCCACCCAAAACCTCCAACACCTCCTCCACACTAGGCAACCCTCCTCCCTCTTTCAAAATCCCCCAACACCTTCCACCTCCAAACGTAAACCCACCAAATTTCTCATACAACGCCGACGTATCATCAACCTCTTGCACATAAATCCGTCGCTCGCCCTGAGTCAAAATCAACGGGGTCGGCTTCCCAATTTGTTCGGCAATAATAAACGAAACCGCATCACGCACACTTACATCATCGTAGGGACTGCGAATAATCAAAAACCCATTCCGCTCTTCGCGCGTCTGCCAAACCTCGCGCGCATATTCTTCTTCGCGCAAACGACGTTCACCTCCCAATTCCATCGTAAGCGAACGATAAAACTTCCGCGCCTTCGCCTTCTTTGCTTCATTCCATCCAAGCGCATCCAATTCCCACAAAAATCCACGATCAATCGCCCCAACCGCTTCCACCATATCAACCTCAAAACCCAGTGCCGCAAGCAACCCGTCATCTACTTCGTACACCGCCAAAAACTGTTCAAGCGAACTTTGCGGCTTCATACGATCAAGTCCTTCGTAGGCATGGTGATCAATAATCACAATTGTGTAGCCCATACTTTCAAGCTCCTGCTCCACTTCTTCCCCAGGCAACTCAACAATCACAAGCGTTTCCGCATCAGCATGAGCATCCTGAATCCGCGCTAACAAATCCGCTTCACGACCTAATTTCGCTCCATGAGGCTGAGCAGATTCCACCACCGCCACACCAAGCGCTGCAGCAATCTTCAAAATCATCAACGACTCTTCGTCATTACGCGGACAAATCAATACCGATGTTTTTCGTAAATCTTTCATATTAACAAGTAGGAATAGTTCGGTAAATAGCTTTCATGAACGGCGGCATGCGCAGTGTTTCTTCTTTCAAAAATCGTTCCGTTTGTCGCACTTTCTCTGGCGGAACCAAATCCTTACGAGCAACCGCTGCATCCGCTGAACAGTCCATCGTTAAAATCTCAACATCATAGCCAAACACCCGTCCATGCACAACATACGGTGCCATTTCCCACACAGAAATATTGGTATTATCAACTGCGATAAAAGGCTCTTTCCGAGCAACCGCCTCCACAAACGCCCGATAACACGCCTGATGCGCTTCTTGCAATCGAGTTGGATCAAATCGATATTCACCGTCTTTGATAAAAAAATGATCGGCCGAAACAACAAATGCCTCCGGAGCCTGTTCGCGCACCCAGGTACTCTTCCCCGACCCTGAAATCCCTCGTAATACAACAATTTTCATACCCGCGCATTGTAACAAAAAACCACCCGCCTTGCGACGAGTGGCCTTTTTACTATCTAAATACTCCGCCCCATTCAATCACCGTAAACCCAGTTCGCTCTGGCGTTTCTGGCAACACAGGAGGATTTTCTGCAATCGGAGCGTCGAGCGGCGTGTAGTCCATCAAAATTCGCACAACAACATCCGGGTCCTGCGAAATCTTCAACGGCGCCAATGCATCCATCACGTCATTTCCCCAAAAACCAATCTTGTAATAAGGAGCGTCCTTCATCAACGGCCGCCAGAATTCAAGAAAATCTCCTGCCTCCGCCTTATTCAATCCAAGTTTTAACAACGTTTCTGGCAAAAACGTATCCAACTCTTCTTGCGACACAACCCAATATTTCGAAGGTTCGGCATACGCGCCTCCCCGCCCTTCCCAGAACAAATACGGATAATACGACCCGTCATCGCGGTTCATCAACCGCCCATCCGGGTTCGCCGTCACTCGCCAACCATCGTTATAATCCGGCTCCACCTTCGTAAACCCACCAACCGGATCCACCCACACCGTCATATCTTGCGTCTCTTCCGGATAAAGATAAATCACCGGCTTCCCACATTCTGCTCCACTAATTACTTCATTCGACATCAACTTCACCCAACGACCAAGTGCATCTTTGTAGTACAAGAAAGGATAGTCCGCTTCAAAATCCGCAAATGTTCCCTCTGCATTCCAATGAAGCCAGAGTTCAAAAGCAGATCGATAAACTAATTGATCGTAAGTGTTTGGCTTATACAACTGAACACCTTCCTTACTGACACCAAAGGACTGCAATGAGGCGATTTCGACAGCGTCTGCAGTAACCGAATAAAGAGTTCCGTATCCGCATCCCCCGGGAGTCCCGGTAGTATACGCGCCAAGTTCAATGCTTGGATTCTGAAGAGTAAGGGTGAAATTTGCAGACAATCGCTCAATGTCAAAAGGCGATTTCACCGAATACCAATAAACATGTCCATCCTCTCCAACGATATATAAAAGATTAGCATTAGCAACAAACTGACCTCCCGGAAGTAGCGCCAAATAAGCAACTCCTCCACCCGAAAGCGGATACGACGGATCTTCGGTACGAGGATAGAGATCCGTCGCCCAAGGACTGTGAACAGGTGGTGATTCATCTACAAAATCTAGCTCAACTCCATTCGCAAGTCGCGGCGTTGTGCGCGCAACATCCTGAACAGCCGAAACATAATCAATTTCCCAACCTAAATTTTCACGCAGAACTTTCGCATAACTCGTCGGTGACCCTGGATAGTACGAACCAGAAAACGTATACGATCTTGTTTCCTGATCTAAATACACAATCGGCGCGACAGCAGAATCCGGTACAAGATAGTAAATCGTTTCGTACGTCGTACCCATGCCACCAACCTCAACCAACTCGTGTCTTAAACGATAACCTTCGTATTCTCCTCCACGAACCACGCCCAATTCATATATGCGAGCGGGTTCAAAAATAGCACGCGAATCTTTCAAAAGCTCAAAATAAGCAGGCGCACTACCCTCAATTTGTCTTGCATCCGCATACCAATCGATCGTCAAAAACTCCGATGGTTCATCATCAACATCCATTTCTTCCTCTTCTTCATCCTCTTCTGGCACTACTTCTTCGCTCATTTCAACCTCTTCCGGTTTATTAATCACTCGCGAAGGCGTGCTCTCAACTGGCTCATCATCAACGAAAAACTTTTCCGCCACAAACATTCCACCAACAAACATCAAAATCAACAACGAAAAAATAACCAATACTCGCGCAACGACATGCAGAGTAGAATTATGTCCCGGTTCTTTCATATGGAATGCGTAGTACGCCGTTAAGAATAGAGTTTTTTAACTCATCGTCGGAATGATCCGAGATTATTTGCAACACACGATCTGCGTCAAAACCGTCCAGCGGAGTTGGCTGACCATCGCGTGCGTTTACTGGAAGAAAGTATAGCACGAGCTCGTTATCTTCAACGATCACACCAACCGTTGTCGCCTGCCACGTCATCGGAATCTGCTGGTCGAACACAAAGTTTCCGAGTGAATAGAGCACGGGCACACCGTCGATCATCTCGGCACCCTGGACAACATGTGGATGACCACCAATCACCAAATCCGCTCCCGCAGCAACTATCAATTCCGCAAGTGCACGCTGATTAGCTGAAGGGAAATATTGATATTCTGGTCCCCAATGCGGAACCACAATCACAAACCGTCCGGCAGCATCGCCTTCTGCAATCAACTGCTCCATGCGCTCAACGTCTGGTCGAAATTCGTGATACCCAACAAGTCGAAACAACATTCCTTCGATTTCAAAATCATACGCAGGTTCCGGCGTTTCCCAAGCACCAAACCACTTCACGCCAATATCATCAAGCCACCGGCGTGTCTCCTGCTGCCCGGCCCCTGCCCCAACATCTGCCGCATGATTGTTCGCTAAACTCACCACATCCAAATACGGCAACATCGCCTCTATATAAGAAGGATCGAACACAAAGCGGAACGGCGGATCGTAAGTAAAAGTACTCGGCTGTTCATTTACCGTTCCTTCCAAATTCCCAATCCTCAAATCCACCCCACGCAAAAATCGCCCCATTTCCACCCATGGGTATTCAATCCCAAATTCCTCAATTTTCCGTCGAGTTCCACGGTCCAACATCACATCACCCACCACATGAAACGCAGCGTACCGCGAGCGCTCAGCCTGACCTTGTGTAAAGTACCCAATAATATGACTGGTATTTTCCCGCCAATCGAGCGAAGGAAGCAAATCCCCCGAAGCCGCATGCGATTGCAAGTGCCATTGCCGAGACCCGCGCAATTCGTTGATCGCAAACAACACATCAAGCGAAGCATTCGAATCAATCTCTAAATCATGCCGCCGTTCACCATTCTGAATTGCCCGAAGAGTTACATCATCATGAAACCGCTGCGCAGCAACAGGAAGATTATGCGACATATCAATGCTCGCAATCACAAACGCATCTGGCGCAACCTCATAAATTGCCTGCGCCAAGGCCTGCCGTTCTTCCGCGCTCGCCGTTTCGTGCAAAATCACCGGCAACACACGCGCATTTGGAAAATAATATCGAACAAATGGCGCAACGGCCGAAATACTATGTTCGTGAACAAATGTCAGTTCCTCCTCCTGAACAACTTCCTTTCGCAATAACGCATCGACCAATTTTTCATCCGTTTGAAGTTCTCCAAACGGAGTTTCAAAAACCACCTTTGCTGTTTGAAGCGTCGAAAAACCTGCATCGAAGTGATTTGGTCCAATCAACACCACTGTCCGCACATTCTGACGACGAGGAATAGCCGCAAGCGACTCCGCCATCACATTCCCTACCAACAAATGATGCGGCAAAATCATCGATTTCGAAGCATCGCTCCCCTCCACCACATTCGCAGCCCCTTCGACAGCCCGTTCATACAAAGAATCCGGCGCAAACGCATAGTTCACTCGCGACCAACCAGAAACATCTTGATCCCGCTCAAAAACCACCGGCGCCTGCACAACCCCGGGCGAAAAAAATAATAACCCAAACGCAAACAAAACCATCACCACCGACACCCCAACTGCAAAATAAGAAAATGTGGGAAATTTCATAAAAAAAGTATACCACGCAAAACTCGCAGTACGATCAACACATAACCTCCCCTTGTTAAGGGGAGGAAACGCATTCGAAAATCGACGGATCCCGGATCAGGTCCGGGATGACAAACGAGAAAAGAGCAGTAATGAAATAAAAATAGATCCCATAAGTCTTTATGACCTTCAGGATCTATCTTTCCAAAAACTCCTCACCTCGAGCGATCGATCAACGCGCAAGCACCCTACCCAACCAAAACCCTCACCAACCAAACCAACGACCCCAAACATCCAAAAAATCCAAACGCCATCAGCACAGCTCCACCAGCTCGCCACATCAGCGTTAACCCTTTGTCACCAAACATTTTAATGCTCCCTTCAGTAAACCACATATTAAAAAAGCTCCATCCCAAAAAATAATGCTCAAACCAACCAAACTTCTCGGGATGCTTTTTATACTCCGTTAAATGCTTCTGATACGAAATAATCGAAAAAAACTTATAGCCAATAAGGAGCAAAAACGCCGAAAACAACAACTGAACAAAGAAATTAAAGACAAATGCACCTGCTGGCATAAAAAAATAATGGTTATGCAAAAAGTATAATCTAATCAACTACAAAACAAAATCCCCGAAGCAGAAGCTCGAGGATTTTGCATGAACCGTTAAAAGAAATTGAGCCTAAGAACGCACGTTGAATCCGACCCAAACATCCTTCTCCGAAACGCGGAACGAAAGCGTTTTCTCAACCTCCGTCTGCTCGAATATCGCTCCATCCGCTTGAACTTGTTCGCCAATCTGCGTTCCAAATTCGTCCACCATCTGCTTCACTTCTGTATCCGCCGACCAAACAAACAATTCAATACGATCCTGAATCGTCAGTCCTGAATCCTTTCGCAATTGATTCACG
This sequence comes from uncultured Gammaproteobacteria bacterium, assembly GCA_964569575.1. GTDB lineage: Bacteria > Patescibacteriota > Patescibacteriia > UBA9934 > UBA9934 > JAQCKO01. The sequence goes on from CAZMTL010000009.1 coordinate 6,072, forward strand.
CGTCGCACAACTTCACGCGCCATTCCTTCACGCAGCAATTCTGGCGTAAGCACCGTATCGAGCTCAACAGCCATCTCTCCTTTTTCAACAATCACTTCCTTTACATTGATTTCGTCGCGCAACACTTCAACTAGCCCGTCCGCCAACACGCCGCTCGGAACTCGCACCGTAGCAGAAGCCAACGCCTGCTTCACCGGCCGCCCCGCCGCTTCACGCGCCTCGAGCGCACGCGAAACCAATGCACGAACCACCCCCATTTCTTCTAGCAAACCTTCATTCACCGGCTCCACTTCCGGCCAATCAGTAAGGTGAACCGAAAGCCGATCCGATCCGCCCAAAAATCCACCCTTCACATCTTGGTACACCACCTCGCCTAAAAACGGCATAAATGGAGCAATCATCTGCGAGAACGTTTCTAGCACAACGCGCAACGTCGCCAACGCTTCCGCGCGATCATCCCCCGCGTCCTTCACGCGATCACGACTTCGACGCACATACCAAGTCGATAAATCCGTCACAAACGTCTGCAGCACGCGCGCCGCCGCCTGCAAATCATACCGCTCCATCGCATCCGTTTCTTCCTGCAACGTCTGATTCAATCGCGACAACATCCACGCATCCAACGCATGAACACCTGCCGGCATCCGTCCATCATCATGCTCGCGATACAAGCCGTAAAACGACACAACATTGTTCAAAATCGCAATAAACTTCTTCGAAACTTCCGCCACATCCTTCTCGGTAAACCGAAGATTTTCTGCATGAACTACCGGGGACGCCATTAAGTAATACCGAACCGCGTCCGAACCATACTTGTTCATGACCTCCATCGGATCCGGATAGTTATTCAAACGCTTGCTCATCTTCTTCCCATCTTCCGCCAACACAATTCCATTTACAACCACATTCTTAAATGCAGGCATGTCGAAAAGCGCATTCGAAAGAACGTGAAGGGTATAAAACCATCCACGGGTCTGATCCTGCCCTTCCGCAATAAATTCTGCCGGGAATCCGTTTTCGAAATGAGATTCATTTTCGAACGGGTAGTGAATTTGCGCATATGGCATCGAACCAGATTCAAACCAACAATCAAGCACATCAGGCACACGTGTATACATCTTGCCATCCTTCTCAATCGTCAACGCATCCACGTGCTGCTTGTGTAAATCATCGACTTTTTTGCCAGTAAGAGCTTCTAATTCCGCAACCGAACCAACACAAAGCAAATCTCCATCCTCGCTTCGCCAAATGGGCAACGGCGTTCCCCAAAAACGCGAACGCGAAATAGACCAATCTCGCGCCCCTTCCAACCACTTTCCAAACCGACCTTCTTTCATGTTGTCTGGCACCCAGTTGATTTCCTTATTCGTTCGAACCAAATCATCACGCGTATCAGTGACGCGCACAAACCAAGAAGACGTCGCGTAATTCAAAAGCGGCGTATCGCATCGCCAACAATGCGGGTAGCTGTGCACCAACTTTTTCTTCGCAAACAACTTCCCTGCATGTGCCAAAGCTTTGATAATTTCGATATCTAATTTCTGAGTCTCCCCTTTCGCCTTCACCGGCACACCGTCAACGTCATACCCAGCCTGCGCAAGCGGTTTCGCCACTTCATCCACAAAATGACCGTTCATCTTTACATGCATCAACGGCGCAACACCCTCGGCCTTTCCAAGCACGTAGTCATCCTCTCCAAATCCAGGAGCAATATGCACAATGCCCGTTCCGTCATCCGTCGTCACAAATTCAGCCGAAACAACACGGAATCCATTTTCATGATCCGCAAAAAACGAAAACAACGGTTCATAAGTTGAACCAACCAAATCCACACCTTTCACTTCCTGAACAACAGAAAATTCTTTTCCTTCAAATACTACATCCACCAAATTCTTCGCAACCACATATCGGGCATCGACATGCTCAACAACCACATACTCAATCTGCGCCCCAACAGCCAACAACACGTTCCCCGGCAATGTCCACGGAGTCGTTGTCCAAGCAATCATCTTCGCACCAGCATAATCACCGCTCGTAAGGGTGAACGTCGCGTACGCCGAAATATCGGTCACATCCAGATAGCCTTGATTCACTTCAAAATTCGAAAGCCCCGTTTCACATCGCGGACAAATATGCATCGGCTTATGACCTTCGTAAACCAATTCCTTGTCCCACAACTGCTTAAACACCCACCAAACCGATTCCATAAACGGCAAATCCATGGTCTTGTAATCATCCTCCATGTCCACCCATCGCCCCAAACGACGAATCACCTTCTTCCATTCTTCCGCGTAATACAAAACCTCTGCCCGACATTTATCATTAAAAACAGCCACGCCCAATTCTTCAATATCGCGCCGAGAATTCAAATCCAACTTCTTCTCCACAATATTTTCAATCGGCATTCCATGACAATCCCACCCCCATTTACGAGGCACACTATATCCTCGCATCGTCCAAAAACGTGGAACAACATCTTTAATCACGCTACCAACAATATGCCCATAATGCGGCAACCCGGTCGCAAACGGAGGACCATCATAAAACACATACGGATTTCCCGCTGGCCGCTGTTCAACCGATTTTTTAAAAACAGAATGTTCGTCCCAATAAGCCAAAACATCCTCTTCTCTTTTCGCGTGACTCATAAATAGATAGTGATTTCCAGCTCAGAGTAGCAAGAAAAAAGGGTGAAATCAAGGAAAAGGCCCACGAAGCAAAAGCCTTAAAAAGAAGAACCGCACCCCACTCGTGATGAGCAAAGATGCGGTGAGTCCACCAAAGGCGGGACGAAGAGCCAAGGAACAAGTACCACCAAGCGCCTAGCGATCAAGTGCTCAGCGCTTACTCGCAGCGGACGGAACCGAGCAAAACAAGTCGGCACCGCAACGCAAGTCCACACACAGGCGCGCCGTGTCGTCACGCAGGCCACGGTCCACGAACACCACGTCCTGCCACGACCCGTCGTCGAACTCGGGAACGTTCGACTCGTAGCCGGCACAAAACCAACCAGGCCACTTGTCGTAGTCGATGGCCTGAAGACGTTCCGGAAACAGCCAGGCGATCACAAGTCCTTCGTCCGCAAGGGAGTTCGGTCCCCGCACCGCCGTAACGGAAGGACGGTTACGACAAGCGGAAAGATCTGTGATCACCCACTGAACCGTAGGCCTGTGCGTGTCGTTCCCAGCGAACAGCCGAAGCCGATCTACCTGGCAATCCTGAAACGGATGTTCTCCAGAAAGAAGCCAAGGCGAGCGATAGAACTTCGGCGAATGCACTCGCTCGATCGCCGAAACATGCGCTTCGAACGTGCGAATCATCCCCTCGCGCTGCTCACCGAATCGAATCTTCAAACTGCGAAACGCATCCTTCCCCAGCGGCCAATCCGGGGCACTCGAAGAGAAGACTCCTTCGATCAACCGATCCATCATCGGCGGTTCGATACACTCCATCCCTGCGGCGCACCAAGCATCGTTCTGCTCAACGAACCGACTCATGGTCTCGGGCACGCTAATCGCGAATGGATTCCAATCCTGAAGGACCATCGTACACCTCGAACTTGAGAAATGAATGAAAGAGCAACGCAAAATCGTACACCAAAAAAACACCATTGTCAAAAACAAACCTCAACAAATCCCCTCAAAACCTTAAAATTTGCTATAATTCAAACCAAAGATCGATTCTCACAACAAAAAACTATGAAACCCATCATCTACCTAGGCGCAGACCACGCCGGGTTCGACATGAAGACCAGCATCCGCGAACACCTCGAACACAAGGGCTACACCGTTGAAGACCTTGGCGCGCACGAATACGATCCCGGTGATGATTATCCAAAATATGCGGAAGCGGTAGCGGAAGCAGTAGCGGAACATCCAGGAAGCCTGGGCGTACTGACATGCGGAAATGCGGAAGGAGTCTGCATCACGGCAAACAAATTCGACGGCGTCCGTGCAGCGCTCGGATTTTCGGTAAAAGCCGCAAAAACCACACGCGAAGACGACAATGCAAATGTAATCTGCATCCCAGGTCGCATCGAAACTCTCGACGACCCACTCGCCATCCTGGACACTTTCCTAAAAACCGAATTCTCCCAAGCCCCCCGCCACGAACGACGACTGAAACAGATCGAAAAAATTGAAGAAGATAATTGAACCGCAGCCACCCATCCCCTAACCCCCACTCCCTTTCCCCATATGCCCTCAATCACCCCGGCCGTCCTCGCAAAATCCAAGGAAGAATTCCTCCAAAAAATCCAACACCCGTTTTTACGAACCCAAAACCTATTGTGGCAAATCGATATCTTGGATGGATCAATGTTCAAATCAACATCTTGGTGCAACGTAGAAGAACTAAGCGATGATGTGAAAAAAAATCTTCCCGAACTAGAACTGCATTTAATGATCCAGAATCCAACGCCGGTGATTGCAAAATGGATTCGTCACGCACCAAAAACCAAACGAGCCATTATCCACGCCGAAATTCTCCAGGACACTCTTCCACTTTTAAAAGAGATTAAAGCCATGGGAATCGAGGCCGGACTCGCAATCAACCCCGAAACATCGCTAGAAGAAATCGCTCACCTTCTTCCTTATATAGACATGTTACTTATCCTCGGAGTGCACCCAGGCGCAAGCGGCCAAGCATTCTTAGGCGATGCAATTTTGCAGAAAATAACAGAGGCAAAACAACAGAACGAACAACTTTGGGTTTCGGTCGACGGCGGGGTGAACACAAAAACAATTGAACGCATCAAAAAAACGGGGGTAAACCAAATCTGCATCGGATCTGCCTTATTTGAAGCAGAAAATACCGAACAAGCATTTGCTTCATTTTCGGTGGACAACTAATACCTTTGCACCAAAGCCGATCTACGATATACTGTTCCTGAATACATAAAAAAATATTTATGACGTTTGCTTCTACATTTAGAAATTTGTTAATTGCTTTTGCAGCAATCGCGCTTACATCAGCTGGACTGGTGTACGCACTCACTCCAAAAGCCCAGGCCCTCGAATCACTCGATAGCATCGAATCTGGAGACCTTGTCCGCGGACAAACATTCTCGGCCGTATACTATATGGGCGCTGATGGATTCCGCTACGTGTTCCCTAACGACAAGGCGTACTTCACATGGTACTCAAACTTCGATTCAGTAAAGTTCATTTCAGACGCTGATCTTGCAAAAATCCAAATCGGTGGAAACGTCACTTACCGACCAGGAGTACGAATGATCAAAATCGACACAGATCCTCGAACATACGCAGTAGCGAAAGGTGGAGTTCTCCGACACGTTTCAAGTGAAGCAGTAGCAGTAGCAGCATACGGAGCAAACTGGAACCAAATGATCGACGACGTACCAGATGGATTCTTCACAAACTACACGATCGGAACAGCAATCACTTCAGCAAGTGATTACAACGCCGGAACAGCAACATCTGGAACAACAACGATCAATGCTGACAAAGGCCTACAAGCTCCAGCAGAAATCTCGATCACTGACAGCGGCTACAGCCCAATCGACGTCACAATCGATGCTGGTGAAAGCGTACGGTTCACAAACAATGGCACAACAAACCACACGGTAACAGGAGACGATCTTACATGGGGAACAGGAACATTGATGCCAGGACAAAGCTACATCCAACGCTTCGACGAACCAGGCGACTACTCATTCTTCGACAGCTACGATTCAGAAAACACAGGAGCAATCATCGTAAACTAGCAAATCAAAAAAACATCCCGACTCGCGGGATGTTTTTTTATTTCAAAAAATCAAAGCACAACGATCAACGCGCAACCACCCCAAACCTCCCGCGCTGAAGGCTGACAGGCTCTCCTTATGGATCTGAGAAGGAGGGGAAGCGCGTTTTGATTTTCGCCAAGAGACCCCTCCTCACCTCCCCTTGGTAAGGGGAGGGAACGCGTCATATTCGCCGAGAGATTGCTTCGCTTCGCTCGCAATGACCAAGGATCAATACCTCCTGCCCTAACACGAAGAGAGGCGAAGCCGAACGCCAGCGGAGCTCAACACGCTGCGACAAAGAAAACGTGTAACTAAATCACTGTAACAAAATCAGCGAAGGACGAGCAGTTCTTTCAGACCGGCTGGAGGGGGCCTGACCCCCGTAGGACCGGTGTAGCGAAAAGAACTGCGATCGGTCACTTTCCATAATTTAAAAAATGAAGCGTGCCGCCGAGCCACGAAAGGCTCTTTCTTTTGCCTACTTCTCTTTGAGCCAGCAAAGAAAAGTAGGTCGGGGTTCGGGGGTGAAACTCCCGATCGCTGTGACAAAGTCTCGCTGTAACAAAATCGAAGCGACGCAGTCGCGTCAGCCTCGAGGACTCATGCGAGAAGCAATGGATCCCGGGTCGTAGCCCGGGATGACGAAACAAAAAAACATCAACAAATCTCAATTCAAAAATAAAACATCAATAAATCACAAATCCCTCATCACAAACACAAAATAAAAACCATCCAACCTACCCCCTCCCCTGTAACCTTGCTATAATCAACACATGAAAACCCTTCACTGGATTTTATTTTCCATCGCAGTGTGGATCGGCATCTCTCCTTTTTTGATAGACGAACTTGTTGAACTGTTTCTTCCACAACTACAACTCACTGAAATCGAATTTATCAATCTGTTTCGATGGGATGATTTATTTCTCGGACTCGCCATCTTTGTCATCGGACTCATCGTTGTCACGCTCGAGCAAGCCACAACAAAACAGAAACTTCTCCACGCGCTTCACTGGCCACAAATTGCCCTCGGCCTCTGGATCGCAGTCGCGCCGTTCGCACTTCAATTCACTCTCGCTCAATTCACCATTTCCCACGTAATTTCAGGCTCAATTATCGCCATTCTCGCGCTTATTCAAATCTACAACGAATCATAATATGCCGGACATCCGCCCCATCCCAACGCTTACCGAGAAAAAACTCCACAAACTCGAAAACATCGCCACAACACTACGCGAAGAACTGTTAAAAATGCTCGAACATGCAGGAAGTGGACACTCGGGCGGACCTCTTGGAATGGCGGATATTTTCTCTGCACTCTATTTTCATGTCCTTCACCACAATCCAAAAAAACCTGACTGGGAAGATCGCGATCGCCTACTTCTTTCAAACGGTCACATCGTTCCAATTCGCTATGCCGCCATGGCAGAAGCTGGATACTTTCCAAAAAAAGAACTGGCAACATTGCGAAAACTGGGCACCCGCCTACAAGGACATCCCGAATTACACAAACTCCCCGGGCTCGAAAATACTTCCGGACCACTTGGCGACGGATCTTCTCAGGCTGCCGGACATGCATATATAGGTCAAATCGAAAATAAACCTTGGCACGTCTACTGCGTCATGTCTGACGGCGAACTTGCGGCCGGCATCACCTGGGAAGCTGCGTTATTCGCCGGAAGAAACAAACTCCGAAACCTCACCTGGATCATTGATCGCAATCACATTCAAATCGACGGCTATACCGAAGACATCATGCCAATCGAACCACTGCGCGACAAATTTGAAGCATTCAATTTTGAAGTCATCGATGTCGACGGTCACAATATTCGAGAATTCATAGACGCCTGCAATTACGCAAAAACAATGTGGGATCGCCCAAGCGTCATTATCGCTCATACCATTCCAGGAAAAGGCGTGGACTATATGGAATTTGATTACCTCTGGCACGGCGCCCCTCCAGGAAAGGGACCGGAAGACAAGGTAAAGAAAGCCGAACAATTAAAGACAGCCTTGAAAGACCTTCGAACCCTGCGTGGAAAAATAACATCTGAAGCAGAATAGTATGCCACAATCCCCTCTCGCTCGCGGATGGAAAAACCGCACCACAATCAAACAAGAACCAACACGTGACGGGTACGGCAAAGCGCTACTCGAACTAGGAAAATCAGATCCGGATGTATTCGTTTTGTGCGCCGATCTATCAGAATCAACGCGAAGTCACTGGTTCAAAGAAGCCTTCCCAGAAAAATTCGTTCAAATGGGAGTATCGGAACAATCCCTTGCGGCAATCGCTGCTGGAATGGCGGTCGCTGGAAAAAAAGTATTCATTTCTAGCTACGCCGCTTTTTCACCTGGACGAAACTGGGAACAAATCCGTACAACCGCCTGTCTACAAAACGCCAATGTAAAAATCGCGGGCGCACACGCAGGTGTTTCGGTCGGTCCCGACGGCGCAACGCATCAAATGCTAGAAGACATCGCTATCATGCGCGTTCTTCCAGAAATGACCGTCTTCGTTCCCTGTGACGCCATCGAAACACGCAAAGCAACCATCGAAGCCGCAAAAATCGAAGGCCCAGTTTACATTCGCTTCGCACGAGACAAATCCCCTGTATTCACTACCGAAAATGCTCCATTCAAAACAGGAAAAGCCCAAGTATTATTAGAAGGAAACGACGTCGCCCTCATCGGCTGCGGTCCCCTACTCTATGAATGCCTAATGGCTGCAGAAGAACTGAAAAAACTCGGCATTCACGCACGAGTGATCAACAATGCCAGCATCAAACCGATGGATGAAAAAACAATCCTGAGAGCTGCAAAAGAATGCGGCGCAATCGTTACCGTCGAAGAAGCTCAAACAGCAGGAGGGATGGGGAGCGTCGTATGCGAATTCCTCGCCGAGCATTATCCAGTTCCGATCACTCGCATCGGCATGCAAGACCAGTTCGGAGAATCGGGCGAACCACAGGAACTACTCGAACACTTCGGCCTCACGTCACCAAATATTGTGAAGGCGGTACAAAAGATTTTGAAAAAGAAAAAATAGACCCAAAGGTCTATTTTTTTATTCAACAATTGTCTAAAACTCAAAGTGCAACGCACATCGAGGCTCGTACTCCTTATCTCCCACCACAAATCGCGCACCAAAATCCCCCAACCGCTGCGTTCGGCACGCGGTTAACTGCTTACATTTCGGACAAACCGCTCTCAATTTCACTACCTTGTTCGCAAGCGCCATCAACGACGCCATATGTTCAAACGGCATCGCTTCCGAATCCGTATCCAGCCCACAAATATAGACACTCTTTCCACGCTTCATCAATTCAGACACAACCGCATAAATATCCTTCTCAAAAAAATGCCCTTCATCAATCCCAACAACCTGGGCATCTCCTACTAATTCCAACATCTCACTCGCAAATTTCACCGTGCGCGCCTGCAACGATTTCCCATTCCGCGACCGCACCTCATCCACCACTCGAGTATCCCGCTCCGGCTTAAAAACCGCCACCTCAATATTCGCATGCTCAAACCGCCCAAGCCGACGAATCAACTCCTCGGTCTTCCCAGCAAACATCGGACCTGTGATCACACACAAATCCGGAAACATCCACGTCTCATTTTCCATAATGAGTGTATTTTAACACAACACAACCAGCTTGACTTGTGCAAAAAATGATGATACAAAAACTTGTCGTCCCTCTTCAATCAACAGGAGACCGCATGGCCAACCCCGAGCATCTCGCAATCCTGAACGCAGGCCCAGAAGCACTTAAATCATGGCGGACGAACAACCGCTTCACAACCCTCAACCTTCAAGACGCCGCGTTGGCAAATAGGGTATTCGAAGGCTACAGCCTGTACGATGTCGACTTCACCGGCGCCGATCTAGAAGGTGCAAGCTTCAAGAATGCACGAATGGGGGATGTTCTCTTCGACAGCTGCAACTTGAAGTCGGTGAATTTTGAAAAAGCATCTTTCGACTTCGCTGACTTCACCGGCGCGGACATCGAAGGCATCATCCTGAAGAACTGCAAGTTCGAAAGGGGGGCAATCTTCACCGACGTACAAGGCCGACCCGCGGTGGCAACCAAGGCGCAACGAAAGCGCATCCTGGAGGATAATAGTACCTACCAAGCAATGTATCCGGAGCAAAAGCGCTGAGGGTAGATCAACAACCTTACGCAAACGGATCCCCCGAGGTCCGTTTTCACTTTATTCATAAACCATCTGCATCAAAGCATCACTGCGGCCCCTCCAACCATTTACCTTTCCCTCAAAAACCACTACTCTTCCCCCATGGACCTCTTCGAGCACGCACAACAAAAAGAAACCAACGCAAGTGCTCCACTTGCGGAACGTTTACGACCAAAAACGCTGCAAGAATACCTCGGTCAACAAAAAATAATCGGCGAAAAAACACTGCTCCGAAAAGCAATTAAAGACGATAAAATCCCTTCCATGATTTTCTGGGGACCACCTGGAAGCGGAAAGACAACTCTAGGGCGTATTATCGCAGAAGAAACCAAATCCTACTTCGTCCCCTTCAGCGCCGTAGGTGGAAGCGTGAAAGATATTCGAGTGATCATTAAAGACGCCGAGGAACGAAAAAAATTCTACCGTCGCAGCACCATTTTGTTCGTCGACGAAATCCACCGCTTCAACAAATCTCAACAAGACGCATTCCTTCCAGCCGTTGAACGAGGATCACTCGTGCTCATCGGTGCCACAACCGAAAACCCTTCCTTCGAAGTAAACGCCGCCCTCCTCTCGCGCTGCCGAGTATTCATTCTGGAAGCCTTGTCTGAAGAGGATATCAAACAGATCATCCACCGCGCACTTCAAAACAAAGAAGAAGGACTCGGAAATCTACCCATCACCATCGAAGAACCAGCGATCAACTATCTCGCATCACTTGCAAACGGTGACGCCCGCAGCGCACTAAACGCACTCGAACTAGCCGCAACCGCAGGAGAGGAAAAAGAAGGAACGATCATCGTCACAAAAGAAACCTTGTCCGAAGCCCTTCAAAGAACACATCTTCTGTACGACAAAGGCGGCGAAGAACACTACAACATCATCTCCGCACTTCATAAATCCATGCGAGGCAACGATGCAAATGCCGCACTCTACTGGCTAGGAAGAATGCTAGAAGCCGGCGAAGATCCGCTCTACATCGCGCGCCGACTTGTACGATTCGCCTCTGAAGACATCGGACTCGCTGACCCACAAGCACTTCCGCAAGCAATCGCCGCACACCAAGCGTCACACATGATCGGTATGCCAGAATGCGGAGTGAACCTTGCACAATGCGTCGCGTACTTAGCAAAAGCACCAAAAAGCATCGCGGTGTACAATGCTTACAAAGCAATCCAACAAGACATCCGAGAATTACCCGCAGAACCAGTTCCCCTCCATCTACGTAACGCGCCAACAAAGTTGATGAAAGACGTCGGATACGGTAAAAACTACAAATACACTCCAGCGTTTGAAAACAAAGAAGAAGCCAAACAAGACTTTCTTCCTCCGTCATTAAAAGACAAAAGGTACTTTAAAGATTAAAATAAACACACCCTCATCCCGGATCCGATCCGGCATCCACAAAAGATTTTTTGGTTTCGCTCGAGATGGTGAATTGAAGGTTAAGTGGTGAAAATGACACTAACCCGTTCCGTCACCCCGGGCTCCGACCCGGGGTCCATCGTTCATCGCTGCAAGATTCACTCGAGATGAATAGATCCTTCACTTCGTTCAGGATGACAAAATAAAATCCGACCCTACTCCCTAACACAAACATATGCCCAACGAACTCCACACCTTCATCGCCGTAAACAAACCAATTGACGTTACCGTAAACCAAGCGGAATCAAATTCCATCTTCGAATATCTCCCAGAAGAAAAAATGATCGCACTCAACACCCTTCCAAAAAACATGGACGGACTTGTACTATTTACGACCGATCGCGCAGTAAAGAATCAGATCAAGAAAAACGGAATTGAAAAAGAATACGTGATCCGTATAAATAAACCAGCGACACGCGCATTTATTGACACGTTCCGCCACCAACAAAAATCAAAAAGCAAAATTTTGGTGAAAAAAGCGACAGAAACAAAACTACACTTCACTCTAAACGAACAAGACGAAGAGCTGTTCAACGAACTCTTCAGCAAAACCCTCTACACAGTCAAACATGCGCATTGCATTCGAGTCGGCGCTGTAAAATTACTCCAACTCGGAGCCGGCAACACACGACAACTAACAAAAAATGAACGCAACCAATTACTCATCGACCTAGGTCTATGATCAAATTGATCATCATTTTGATCTTCGCTCCCATCCTCATCTCAGCCGCATACGCAGGGATGTCTGCAGCGCCATGGCTTCCAACCAAACCGTCACAGCGCCGTCACCTCATCAACAACCTCGCACTCAGTGACAACGACATCTGTGTCGATCTAGGCTGTGGTGATGGAAGCGTCCTATTCGCCGCCGCACGCAAATTTCCGAACACAAAATTTATCGGCTACGATATTTCCCTTCTCCCACTCATGGTTGGATGGATAAGAAAGGTATTCGGTGGAAAAAAATACAAAAACGTTTCACTTCGTTTTGGAAACTTGTTCACCCAAAACATCTCAAACGCCACCGTACTTTTTGTCTTTCTTCTCGACAAATCCTATCCAAAATTAATCGAAAAATTTACAAAAGAACTTGATCCCAAAACAATCATTTACGTAGAAGCCTGGCCTTTCAAAGAAATTAAACCAGACGAAACCCTAAAAGAAGAAGGCCTACTCCCAGTCTACAAATACAAAGCAATCGCTTTAAACAAATAGGTCCTATAAGTCGTATACGACTTATAGGACCTATTTGCTCTCTACGCTTTCTTCCAAATTTCCACAAAACTCATAAATCGTTTTGCAATTTGCTGCACCGCTTCTTCGCGCGAAATCTCTTTTGCAAAGTAGCGCTTCAACGCGTCCAAAAATACCGTACGCCCAACAGCGAAACCATCTGCCACTCCGCTTCGCTTCGCATCCGTAAGCCACTTCTCGACCGCTTCCGCACTCTCACCTCGCCCCAACACCACCACATCTGCAGAAGTCACCTTCTGAACCTGCGCCCAATCCTCTTCCGCATCCAATCCTTCAATCTTCCAAATATTCGCCTTAATTCCATCTTCCTGCATCTCGCGAATACACGTCACCACATCATCCACTTTACGATCATTTCCCAAAACCAACGGTTCAATCAAAAAACGCATGTGGTGATTTTCGCAAAACCGCGAAAGCGACAAAATCTTCTCGCGCTGCTGACGATTCTTTTCCTTCTCGCGCACATCGTACCGCACCAACACCTTCGCGTACGCAGGAACAAATTCAATCAACGCATCCTGAAAATGATCACCATCTTGAAACGTAAATGTCTCCGTTCCGCTCGCTTCAGTAGTTAAAATAGTTGTTAAACCAGATCGCTTCGCACGTTCTAACACAGCACGACCAAACTGATAATCGGTCAATACGCCAACATGCTGCTTAATCTCCGGCGCTTCGTGAACCGCTTCCAAAATAGCGTCAAATATAATCTCGCGCGTTTCGATCATCGGTTGAACAAATTCTTCTGCAAACGGATACGCTGTGTTAAATAATTCTTTTGCAAAATTATTTCGGTGATCAAACGGCAAAATAAAATACGGACGTTTCATAATTATAATTCTTCAGTTGTATAAGTAGGACGTTCCTTCAATCGAGTTTTAATCTGCGCATGCGAAAGCAAACCCTTCGTTGGACCAATCTGACCAACAACGCTAGCCGCATTCACCGAACCCCACATCAATGCTTCACGATGTGTCCTTCCGTGCATCAACGCTCCCAAAAACCCAGTCGAAAACGCATCCCCCGCACCAGTCGCCTCGACACGTTCACCAGGAAACATGGGCGCAAAATCCAACTGCACGCCATCATACGCATACGCTCCAGCCTTCCCGTCAGTTACCACCACATACTTGGGCCCAAGCGCCAACAACCCGGCCATCACGTTATGGATTTCTAAATCCGTCTTCGCATCCAAAATCTGCAGCGCTTCCACACGATTCACAAACAGCACATCCGACACCTTCACCAGCGCAAAAAACTCCTTCGCACGCTCCTTAATCTGCACGACTCCCGGGTTAAAGCTAATATGCAATTCATCCTTCCGCGTCTTTTTTAACGCAACAATATCCTTGTACAGCTTTTTATACTTACTTCCCTGTTCCGACAAATGTATCCAAGACGTCTTCGGCATCCGCGCAGGCAAACGATATTCCGAATCATTCTGCTTTACCAACTGCGTCGACTCACCTTTAAAATTCAACACCGCCGCAAATCCAGAATCTGCCTCTTTAGAAGTCTTAATATACGACGTCCCAACCTTCTGCTTCTTCAAAAAATCCACTGCCAGTTCGTGAATCAAATCCTTTCCCATCTGACTATAAACGGCCGTTGTTTTGCGCATTCGAGCAATCCCAACTGCTACATTCGGAGCACTTCCAGCAATCTGAACATCAATATCACTCGCAATATTTTTCTTACCGTAATCAATACACAATTTGCACGATGGCATTTTTAACTCGCACGTCACCGACGCATCTGGAATCACAATAAACGTGTCTAATTTAATATCACCAATGGTAAGAAGATCTAACATATACAAGCAGTATAACATTTTAATCACATCATAAAAATGATACGATAGAGAAAAAGTGTATGCATGATGTGATTACCATAGGATCAGCCGTCAAAGACGTCTTCCTGATTTCGAAACACTTCCGAGTGATGAAATCGGACCAATTCGAAGGAGGCTACGCCGAATGCGTTCCGCTTGGCGGAAAGTTAGAAATCGAGCAGTTCCTAGAAAGCACAGGCGGAGGAGGAACGAACGCCGCGGCCACATTCGCAAACCTAGATCTAGAAACCGCCGTAATCACTCGACTTGGAGACGATTCTTCGGGAAAACACATTAAAAGTGATTTAGAAGAACGCGGGATCTACACAGGATTAATCAAAACCATCAAAAAAGGCCGCACCGGATACAGCACCTTACTCACAAATCCCGACGGCGAACGCACAGTCCTAGTCTTTCGAGGGGTAAGTGGAGATTTCGGCGAACGCGATGTTCCAGCAAAAATCCCCGCAAAATGGCTCTACATGTCTTCGGTCGGTGGTGATATGGCTTTTGTGAAGAAAGTGTTGAACAAGGCCAAAAAGCAAAAAATCGAGGTGATGTACAACCCCGGTTCGCTCGAGCTAAAACATGGCAGACGAGCATTCGACGCCATTATGCGCGACCTCACGGTGCTCAACATCAACCTAGAAGAAGCGCAAATGCTCACAAAATCAAAATCGCGCGACATCAACAAAATCATCAAAGACATCAATCCGAAAAAGACCATCCTCCTCATAACCGACGGACCAAACGGCGCCTATGCCTACCAGGAAGGCAAGCTGCTCCACGCCAGAACAACCGGCAAAAAAGGCATTTCGCGCACCGGCGCCGGCGACGCTTTCGGATCCGCCTTCGCTGCATCGCTCATTAAAAAGAAAAACCTAGAAGAAGCCCTAAAAATAGCCACCATAAACGCCGAATCCGTCATCATGGAACACGGCCCAAAAAACGGCCTCCTAAAAAAATGGCCTTCGAAGAAACAGTTATCAGAGGTGAAAGTGCGGGAGATGAGGTAAGACGCCGCGAGAGGGTGTAGGAGTTAGGGAGTAGGGAGTAGGGCGAAAAGCGCGTTCGATATTCGCCAAAAGATCCCTCCGCTCGCCGATCAGCTCGGCTCGGTCGGGATGGCAAGCAAATATGGAATGCACTGTAACAAAATCGAAGCACCGAAGGTGCGCCAGCGGAGCTCAAAGCGTGTAACAAAAACGAAGAGAGGCGAAGCAGAACGCCAACGGAGTTCAGTACGCTGTGACAAAGTGCGTGTAACAAAATCACGCGAAGGTCGAGCAGTTTTTTCACCGTCCGCGGAGGGGGCTTGACCCCTGGAGACGGACATCGGCGAAAAAAACTGCGATCGGTCACTTTCCATAAACTGAAATAAATATAGATCTGTGCCGCCGAGCCACGAAAGGCTCTTTCTTTTCCCCCCTTTTCTTTGAGTCAGCAAAGAAGAAGGGGGTCGGGGGTTTGGGGGATGAAATTCCCCAATCGCTGTGACAAAGGCGAAGCGTCGAAGACGCCTTAGCGCGCGCAGGCGAGAATCGATGGATCCCGGGTCGGGGCCCGGGATGACGAAATAGAAGGAGCAAAATCAAAGCGCTAAAAACGTTCTCACGCAACCAATAAAAATAATAAACAAACACTTTATGGAAAACGAAAAACACGACAATCATTATTTCATCATCACCACCCTTTCTGTCCTCTCTCTAGGCCTCCTAGCCATCCTAGGCTACTTCGCCTACGACACCTTCCTAGCTCCACAGGAAGAAATCGTCACACAGCAAACTGAATCACTCATCGATCTAAACGATGCGTTCTTAGAAGAAACCGACGCGATCCTGGAAGCAAACGAAACAACAAATCCACAACCTCAATACGGAACCGTAGCAGGATCAAGTATAAGTCCAGCATTTGAATACCCAGTCGGTTGGCACGTCTACCAAAACTCGGTTCCAGGCGAACTACCAGGTCTCGTTTCGATAACATTGATTGATCAAAATCCAATCCACCTACTCGAAGGCGATCCGACATTCCAGATCTCGATCAACACATTCAACACAACGCAATACGATCTTCAAGGAAACGCAACATACCTCGCCTACTTCGATCAACTCGACGCGGACCCACAATTTTTCAGCGAAACTGAACGAACAACTGTTCCAACAAACGGCGGAACAAAAACAACCATCAAAGCAGACGTAGGTGGTTTTGTTGAAGGAAAAGTCGAACACATCATTTTCGAAAAAGGAACATCAGCCACAAACATCCGCTTCTTCGACAACGAATCAACAACTGCAGATAACGTCGCCTGGGAAAACTTCAAAACATCACTGGACTTCAGCACAATCCAATAAATTTTTGACCACCTTCTTTCTATGAAACTTCTCATCACCCGACCAATCCCAGACGAAGGTCTAAAAATGTTGAAAAAATTCCGTTCGCTCAAAATTGATCTCTACGAAAAAGATCAACCGATTCCAAGAAAAGAACTTCTTGCTCGAGCAAAAGATGCAGACATCATCCTCTCCATCCTTACCGATAAAATCGACGCAGAAGTGATGGACGCGGCCGGACCGTCGCTCAAACTGATTGCTAACTACGCAGTCGGATTCAATAACATCGACATCGAAGAAGCAAAGTCGCGCGGAATCAAAGTCACAAACGCACCAGGAAAAGAAATCAGCGACACCGTCGCTGAACACGTCATCGCTCTCATGTTCGGGCTCGCCCACCGAATAGTCGAAACCGATGCATTCACACGCGAAGGAAAATACGAAGCATGGGGCCCGCAGCTCTTCCTTGGAACCGACATTCGAAAAAAGACACTAGGAATCATCGGCACCGGCGCCATTGGAAGCGAACTAGCCCGAATGGCACGCCATGGTCACAACATGAACATTATCTACAACGACATCGAACGAAATCCAAAGCTAGAAAAAGAAGTGAAAGCTAAATTCCGCACCAAAGAAGCACTCCTGAAAGAAGCCGATTTCGTCAGCCTTCACGTCCCACTTCTGCCGGCAACAAAACACCTCATCAGCACAAAAGAACTCAAACAAATGAAAAAAACCGCCTTCCTCATCAACACCTCCCGCGGACCAGTGGTGGATGAAATCGCGCTAGTAAAAGCACTCGAACAAAACCAAATCGCCGGCGCGGGACTAGATGTATACGAATGCGAACCGTTCATTGACTGCAATCCAAACGACACGCACGAATTACGTAAACTCAAAAACGTCATCCTAACACCTCATACTGCATCGGCAACCATCGAAACTCGCCAGGCCATGAGCCGCGCTACTGCAAAAAACATCATCGCCTTCCTAGGAAAAAAACGATTACCAAATAAAATTGTTTAATCACTCCAATCAGTAAATAACCAACTACCTATGAAACCTCTAAAAGTCATCGCGATCGGTAGCGTTGCTGCATTCGCCATCATCCTTCTTGTAGCCATCGGCATGATGCTAGAAACCGCGCCAGAAGCAGACACAGACAACACACCACAAAACCCTTCGGAACAAACACCGCAAACACCACAAGAACCAGTCGTGTCATTTGAAACGGTAAACCGAACCGACTGGCAACACACCGAACGCGCCGAAGAAGCCATTCAGTCAATTGCCGAAGGTCAGCAAATCAAAAACTTCATCGTTACAGACCCAACGCAAGAAAATATCGCCTACTTCGCGGCTGAAGTTTACGACGAAGAAATACAAGAAAACCTAATCAGCATCTACAAATACAATACCGAGAACTACGAATGGGAACGCCTCTTCCGCCAAAGCTACGGCCAAAGCGACATGTCGCAATTACGCGAAGAAGCCACTCCAACCATCATGCCGCTCGGCTACGACAACGGCAACCTGGTCCTGCTAGCCCAAGACCGCTCCGACTCCCCAGGCCCTTGCGCAGAACCACTCCTACTAGCATCCCAAGACGACTCGAGCACCCGAACCCTTCTCACCATCTCCCTCTCCGAACCCTACTCCGGCTTCCAAACCTACGAAGCCCCAGATGAAGTAGTAGAAGAAGCAGAAGAACGAGAAATGGAATGTTTAGATGAAAATGGATTAAATTAAAACAAGAATAGTAGGAAAGCGACCATAATATCAATTCTAGTAGATACAAAAAATCACCGCCTAAACGGTGATTTTTTGGTGGACCCTATCGGATTCGAACCGATGACCTCCTCGGTGCAAACGAGGCGCTCTAGCCAACTGAGCTAAGGGCCCTTATAAAGCGATCGAAATGTGGCAATACTATAATCAAATTTCACTTTTTCGTCAATAATTCCCTTACCCACACATCAACAAGCAAATTTGTGCTAAAATAAGATAAATTAACGCCCACTATGAACTATCGTTTGCTTGTCGCGCTCGCGGCCCTGCTCTTCTTTCCTGCATTCACCTTTGCAGAAGAAGTAAAGATTCAGATCAATACAGAGCCCGCCACCGAATTCTATCCATTCGGAGAACAGTATCGAGGAACAGCAAGCATTACCGCGAACGATCTAGGAGAAGATGGCGTGGAAGAACTAATCGTCGGTTCGGGCCCTGGTCTACCGCCACTGGTAAAAATCTTCCGCCAGGACGGATCACTGATCCGAGAATTTCCAACCTACGCAGAAACATTCAAAGGAGGGATAACGATTGCATCGTGTGATGTAAACGGAGACGGCAATCAAGAAATTATTACCGGCACCATGTTTAGCGGTGGACCGCACGTACGTATTTTTGCCGCAGACGGAACCGTACTGCACAACGGAGGATTCTTTGCCTACGACGGAAATTTTCGAGGGGGAGTAAACGTCGCATGCGGAGACATTGAAGGAGACGGTATTGCAGAAATAATCACCGGCTCGGGAGTAACCGGAGGACCACACGTAAAAGTATTTAACGCGGACGGAGAATTGAAGCATGAAACATTCGCGGGAAGCGCAAGCGAAAACACCGGAGCAACCGTAGCGGCAGTAGATGTGGACGGCGACGGAAATAAAGAAGTGGTCGCAGGAAGAATGGGAGTGGGAGCGTCGAGCGTAATCGTATTCGAAGTACGCGAAAACAAACTCGCATACCGATCTGGATTTCAAGCGTTCGAAGATGAATACACAAACGGCATTCACCTCTCGGCAACCGACACTAACAATGACGGAAGAGAAGAAATCGCCGTCACAACAAATCGAGATGCAAACGGGCGCATCAAAATAGTAAACGCAGACGGCACAGAACAATTCACGCACACACCATTCAACAATCAAAAAGAAAAAGGAATTGCATCCACAACGCTAGCAAACGGAAATCTAATCTCGCTCTCCACAACGGCACGAAACTACGATCAACTTGGCCAATACATCTACGTCGATATCAGCGAACAACGTCTATACGCCTACGAAAACGGCGCACTGGTAAATTCATTTCTTGTTTCAACCGGAACAACTTCATTCCCAACTCCGCTTGGTGTAACAGACATTACAGCAAAACTACCAACACATAATTACACATGGTTCTACGGTCCAGGCAATCCAAACAACTACAATGTACCGGGAGTAAAATGGAATTTACGGTTCCGACAACACTACTACATTCACTCCGCGACATGGCACAACGGATTTGGAACACGCCGTAGTCACGGTTGTGTGAACGCAAGTGTTCCAGATGCAGAATGGATTTTCAACTGGGCGAATGTTGGTACAACAGTAGAAATCGCAGAATAAAATTTTTCGCACGCCTTCGTGCGAAATTTTTTTTTGAAAAATAATTTCACACTGTGCATAACTTTACCAAAAGTTGTTCAAGTAAAAATGTAAAACAGATATAATTACTACGTGGTCGATTTTATTTCATGATGCTGAGCACGTGCTCGTGATGAAAAAAATCTACACGCGCGTCTTGAACAAAAAAAGTTTCGTGGTCGACGAAATGTTACAAGATGACAAACGACGCACTGCGTCGGGAAAGGAGGCAATTTTACATGCCAGCAAAGAAACGAAAAGCTCCGGCTAAGAAAGCAGCTCCAAAGAAAAAGGCAGCAGCTAAACGAAAGCCAGCAGCAAAGAAAAAAATGGTCGCAAAGCGTAAGCCAGCGATGAAGAAAAAAGCAGCAGCAAAGCGTAAACCCGCAGCAAAGCGAAAGCCAGCAGCGAAGCGCAAAACCGCAGCTAAACGTAAGAAATAGTCTTACAACAAACATCCCTGCCGTTCCAGGAGGAGGTCCCAAGGAGGATTTCATCAAGGAACGCGCAGGGATTTTGTTATTCAGCAAAGTTCCGCAGCACAAACTCTAATCGCAATCACGAGCAAAGCAATCTCTGGCACGAAAAATTGCTTTGTCTTAAAATTCCTCTCAATGACAAAATAAATAAGCAACTATCACCTATCCACCTAGCTCCTCAATCCACCCAACGAACAACTTTTCCAAATTCAATCCTGCCACACGAACAGCTTTCGGGATCAAAGAATTTTTCGTCAGCCCGGGAATGGTATTAATTTCCAAAAAATACAACTCACCATCATCACCTAAAATAAAATCCGATCGCGAAAGATGACGTGCGCCTATTGCTTTATGTACGCGAACCGCCATCGTCTGCAAGCGATCACGCAACTCGTCATCAATCTTCGCCGGGCAGATCTCTTCCGCCATTTTGCCATCAGTATACTTCTGATCAAAATCAAAAAATCCATCCTTCGAAACAATCTCGATCACCGGCAACGCAGTTACAGTATCAAGATCAACAACGCCAACGGTAAACTCACGGCCACGAACAAACTGTTCAACTAAATAAACCTCTTTTTGATGTTCGTGCTTAATTCGATCAAACCCTTCGATATCATGAACAATCTGAACACCAATCGTACTTCCACCAGTCAGTGGCTTCACAACACACGAACCCGAAAAAACAGAATCACTCGTCAAAACCTCCCCACTGGGTACAGAAACACCAACATCACCAGCAACTAATTTCGAAAGCCACTTATCCATCCCAATCACACTCGCCTCAACACCCGAAAAAAGAAACGACACCTTCAACGAAGACAAAAGCCCTTGCAAGACTCCGTCTTCCCCGCCAACACCATGAATCACAGGAATCGCAACACGAAACTCATTTCGCCGTTGAATAAACTGGTCAAGTTCAGAGGCGACATCAAACACCGCAACGTCATAATGATCCGAAAGAAGATTACGCACATTCTCAGCCGACCAAAAAGAAACTTGACGTTCACTACTAGACCCACCCGTCAAAACTGCGATTTGTTTTTTCATATCTTCCAAAGCGCATCACCATACTTCTCCAAAAACACCGGAAACTGGGAATGTAACGGACGACCGTCCAAAATTTCTTCACGCGTAAACCACTGCAAACCGACATGCTTATGCGGCTCTAAATTTTTAACGCGGTTAGGATCGATCAAAATTTTATAATCGAACGCCACCCAATGAGTTTTTACTCCGTTTATTTCGCGATGAACATCTCGAAATCCCAAAAACTCCACATGAAGCGGTTCAACGTCGTACTCCTCCTTCAATTCACGCGCGAGTGCATCATCTACACGTTCGCCAAAATCAATCCCACCCCCACCCGGATCCCAGGTTCCGTGCTCATCACGACACTGATCACTTCTCAACGCACAAAGCACACGTCCTTTTCCATCGTGACAAAAGAATACGTTCGTTACTCCAATACAATCAATTCCTTTTTTCATAACAAATTTAAATAATCTAAAGCTAAATACCCCGACTTCACATCCGTCATTTCTCCGCTGCGCAAATGCTTTCGAAAATCTTCAAGTGACATCAACACAACTTCAACAAACTCATTTTCGTCCAAACAAGGTTCGGCTACTTTTTCTGCATCAAGAATAATAAATGTTTGAGTGCATCGATTCGAATAAGCACAGTTCAAAGAACCACCGATATACTCTATTCGACCATCGTATCCGGTTTCTTCCAAAAACTCCCTCTTCGCCGCCTGTTCCAACGACTCCCCTTTTTCAACAGCACCACCAGGAAGTTCGAGTAAAATTTTCTCCGGACCAGGTCGAAACTGACGCGTCATCACAATCTGTCGATCTTTTGTAAACGCAACAACACAAACAGGATCCGGTTCATCCTTCGTCACAAATTCCACCTCTTTTCCATGAGGCAATCGAAACACTTTCCTCAAGAACCTTCTCCAACCAATCTTTCCCGGCTCTTCTTTCAACTTCTCCCAATGTGTAATCATAGAATTATTATTTTACAAGAGATCGAGGATTCTGTTCATCAAAAATCTTCACCGAACCAAACACACCGTCGTATCCAGGACGAATCGACATTTCATTCGTACGAACACGCCTAACCGCTTCAGCAACAACAGCATTCGACGCATTCGCGATCTCCTCAATTCCAGCATCAAGCAAAATATGAAACTCATTTCCAACGCGAGTAATCAATTCTTCATACATCTGTTGAACCTTCTTGCTAGAAGTAGACTTTACTCCGACCGATTCCGCTAAAATCTCCTGGAGCGGAACGATGGACTTAAACGGAACATGACGTTTCGGCATCGTGCGCAACAATTCCTTGCCCGCCAATTCTTGTACGCGACTCAACACCCCAACCGTTAACTGCTTCTTGCAAACAGGACATTCGCCATGCAACTTCTTCGTTTGATGAGGTTCGCACCAAAAATCACAAACAGCATGACCGTCGGCATGATATTTCCCTTCTTCAGGATGAAATTCGATCGTGTACGCAAATTTCGAGACATCACGTTCTTTCAAAATACGTACAAATTCATCGTACGTCACGCTCCCCTCTTCCAGATCGAACACATTTGCCTCTCGACCAAAATTACGAGGTGAATGAGCATCCGAATTCGAAATCAACATCACATCATCTAACGCCGAAACAGAACGATTCATCAAAGGATCACTCGAAAGACCAGTTTCGACAGCGTAAATGAACGGCGTCATTTCACCAAAGCAGTCCTGAAGAGCATCAAACCCAGACTTCGAACCAAACACCGAAAACCAAGGCGTCCACACGTGCGCAGGAATAAGAAGAATACGCTCATCAATCTCGCGAAGCTTTTTATAAAGCGCCTCTGAATCCAATCCCAAAATAGGTCGACCATCTGCCTTCAAATTAAATCCATCTCGCTCCAACCACGCATTCACTTCGCGCACAGACTCGATCGACGGCGCCATCAGAATATTGTGAATACGCCGCCCAACTCCATCCCGTCGATACATCTGACTCACCTCGGCCGTTAACATATAACGCATATCCGGAAATGCACCCGATTTCAAACGAAACATCCCTTGCTCCGCTTCCTCCAACTTCGACTCAATCTCCCCAAACCACGCCGGATGCGTAAAATCCCCTGTTCCAAGCACATTTACCCCTTTTTTCGCACACCACAAAGCATTATTCTCCAACGTTAAATCCCGCGAACATGCACGGGAATACTTGGAATGTACATGCCAGTCGGTAATAATGCGCATATTTACTCAGTGTATAAAAAAAACAGGAAACAAAAAAGGGCGCGTGCTTGGTAGAACCAAACACACACCCACGTCCCTCCGACGATTCGCTAGCGCACCAGAACCATCCGGTAGTTCGACGGAACCGGTTCCATCGACGACCACAGACCGATGCGAAGTCCACGTTCGTCGCGATACAAAACCGGATGGTACACCGGACGCGCATCACCGGATGCACGACGAGCGATCGAAGCCCCGATCAGTCCCCGGCACTGGTCGAAGACCTCCGGGTACTGAACGTAGTACGCAATGATCTCGTCGATCGTCGCACACTCGAACGCACCCACGATCATGTACGCTTCTTCGAACGCGCGCGTCGTACCCTGGCAACGCGCGAAACGGACCGAGATCCAGCGAACTGACATCGCAGAACGATACGGCGAACCAGAGATACACGGATCGATCTCCGCCCCGATGTTCCTCGCCGCCGTGGCCAGATCGAGACGAGCATCCACGACCACAGTGCGATCGAGCGCCTGCACTCCCTCGAGACGTCTGTGAGGGGGAGGCCGGATCTGCATCTCGTAGTCACTCACCCGCTCCTCTCGCGCAGCCCATCCGGCCGCTACCAGGTTGGCGATCTGCTCCTTACGGATACGCTCACCAGCTGATGGCCACGGAAAGAAACACATCGCTCACCTCCAAAGTCGAACCATTCCGACCGAAAACACTAACAAAAAGCAAAGAAAAAGTAAAGCAATCCTAGCTATCTCTTCCCATGCCAGCCCAACAATAACGAAATACAAATAAAGAAAAACAACGCTCCACCGAATAAAAACGCCTGCCCAACAGTCGCAGCACGATGAACAGACAGGTCGACAATATTCAAAATCGCCCCAACAGAAACCACGCACAGCAACAGAGCAGCAAAAAACCGTAACCAAAACTTCGAAATAACACTCACAATCAAGCTACCAAATAAAAGAATCAACGAAATAACCGGCATCACAGTGAACAAGCAAACGACCAACGAAAGCAGTAACAAAACCTCAGCTCCATCGCGCACAATTCTTGCTGCAACTCCTGTAAATTTAGCATAAGCGGCATGCAACAAAATTCCACCAAAAAAATACGCAATCATCATCCACAAATACGCATTCACCTCCCCAGTCATAACCCCCAATCCACGCGCGCCAATAAACGCATCACTAAATTTCGAAAAAAGAAATAATCCCAACATCGGATAAAGACCGGCACAAATCAATGTAATCGACATCAAAATTCCAGACACAACCGAAGCAGAAAAAATGCGCTTACAATCTTGAAAAAATAGTACAGCGCGTTTACGCACCGACGAAACATCAAAAATATCAGCAAGTGTCATAGATGTAAATTGTACAATGTTTTTACAAAACAAAAAATGGCCGAAGCCATTTTTGCTAGCTAAAATACTCTTCCGCCATCTGAAGTTCTTCTTTTGTATTAATGCCAATCACCTCAAACGGCTTTGCATCAATCGTAGAAACTTCTAACCCTTCCTCAATCGCCATTTCAACTAAATCAGTAAGATAATATTCTCCGCTCGCATTTTTATTCTGAAGCTGAGGAAGATGCTCCCAAAGCCATTCACCATCAAATGCGTAAATACCACTATTAAGCTCCTTTATCGACAATATTTCTTCATCAGCATCCTTAGCTTCGACAATCTCCAAAACTTTCATCGATTCATCACGCTTAATACGACCCCATCGTTCAAACACCTTATGTTCCTTAGAAAAATTAGGAACTTTTGTAGTTACCATCGTGATAACCGCATCGCCTGCCTTATGCGTAGACTGAAGCTGCTCCATCAACTCTTCACTAATAAACGGGTGATCCCCGTACAAAACAATCACGTGCTCAGCATCTCCACACGCACTCTCCGCCGCCTTCACAGCGTCACCTGTACCAAGCTGTTCTTCCTGCACAACGTACTCGCAACTCTGTCCTCGGCAAAGCTCACCAAATAGCTCTGTCGCATCAGGCGCCACCACCAGAATCGGATTTTGATCCACTCCACTATCACGAACGCTATCGAGCAAATGCTCAACCATCGGACGACCCGCAATTTCTACCAACGGCTTTGGTATATCAGCACCCATTCTAGTCCCTTTTCCTGCCGCTAAAATAATCACGCGTGTAGACATAATAGTGAGGTTAATTGGCGTAAGTATAGCCAAATTTTAGCCCTGGGTCAAGAACGCAAGGACCCGGACGCACAAAGGCGCCCGGGTCGAGAAAAGCCATCTAAGCGGTGATGATGACGAACACGGCGGATCCGAAGCACACCAGCAGCGTTACACCAAACACCACCGTAGCCTGCTGCTTGTACCGTCGCAGAGAACGAACGAACGACTTCTCCGCGTGACAAGTCACAGCAAACGAGCCAAAGCCCAGGACCATCGTCACCGCCGCAGACCCCAGCATGAGACCAACATGGCCATCTGCAATCCGCGACAACGAAGCCAGCCACGCCAGCATGCTGAAGAACCACCCAAACCAGGCGGCCCACAGTACTGACGGACCATGCAATTCGAGATAGTAATGCAACTCTCACTCCTTTGAAGCGAAAATGAAGATACTCTAATCAACAACAAATGTCAATTCCGAGATCAAAAAAACAGCTCTTTCGAGCTGCTTACAAAATCTACATTGTTCCGGCGGCCACCTACTCTCGCCCATCTGGACTACCATCGGCCCTAACGGCTTAACTTCCGTGTTCGGGAAGGGAACGGGTGTGACCCGTCAGGAAATGCCACCAGAACAATATAGATTTTGAATGTCTGATCTTTCTTAATCGAATAGCAAATGACGCTGTACAAGAGATATGTACTCTGGACCTATTAGTACACCTCGGCTGAAAGTATTGCTACTCTTACACCTAGTGCCTATCAACCTCATA
>CAZMTL010000010.1:0-28140 GCA_964569575.1 uncultured Gammaproteobacteria bacterium
TAGGCGCATGCCATCAAGGAATTAGCATGGTAATTATGCCAAGTAACAAATGGTTCACAAACACAAGGGAAGGGGACATACCGCGTATTCTCGAGATTTTACGATCCACAGAACAACCATCACAAACGGCAGTAAAAACATTCGAAAACCGCATCGACGAAATTTTCGACGAGTTAGAAATAACGACACCAAAAAAGAATTGCAAAAACTGTAACTGCTAATTATTTTACGACACATAATATTTTATCCAGCAGTTGGTAGGCGAGTGAATGTATTAAATAAAATACAATCACAACTAAGGATCTGTTGTGAGGCATTTGAGCACATTCAACTTCACCACGCACTACAAGTTACAGCACGATGAATTTAGGAAAATCTGAAGAGAAGCTGAGAGGAGCCATCATCCTGTGTCGGAAACCGACATTCAAACTAAACATTCTACAAGTCACGACGACATAAGGACCGGACGCACATTCAAATCAAAAGACTCCCTTACTGCCCATCACAGAAAAATATACGTAGTGTCGTACAATGTATCTTATACGACGCTATAGGAAAATGACCCATGAATCACAGGGTAGAACATACGCAAGCATTTAAAACGATATGCAGGTATCGAGCTACAGAGACCGGCATACAGAGGATCATCCTATACAGACCGTGGAAATATACTCACGTTCACAACATCTCAATGAGAAAATTAATCTAATCAATAACAGCAATCAAAAAATACTATTTACACTAACTAAACAAAAACAAATCTTACACAAGCATAATCACAACTCAGACGTCTATTTATCCAACATGACCTTTAGCTACCCTTACTCAGGGTCGAATTTACCCGAGTGTCGTAAAATAATATACAGATATATTTTATCCTTGGGTGTATAAACAAAACTCAAACCTCCTGACGATATAGATATCTTGTACCTATCCTACCAAGAAATGAAAAGCTACCGTCCAACACGAAGGATGAGCATCAGTATACTTCCACATCAACTCACCAACCTCACCTCCCCTTACCTGCCAATCAAGTACGTTTGTGGATTTACAGGAATACCATTCAATCGAACCTCGTAGTGAAGATGGGGTCCTGTCGAAAGTCCTGTGTTACCCGACAGCCCGATCTGCTGACCTCGTGCCACGAATTGATCCTGGCGTACATCCATCCGCGACAAATGGGCATAGAGTGTCGCAAAACCATCGTCGTGAATCACCATAATGTAGTTACCGTACGAACTACCTGTACGAGCCCAAGCAACCACTCCAGGCGCTGTAGCCTTCACAGATGTTCCTGTCGGAACAGCGATATCTAACCCAGAGTGCTCAAACAGATTCCGAAAAGGATAACTCCGATCGTGATAAACAGCAGTAATAATCCCTCCGTTCACCGGCCAGTGCATGACACCTGGCTGCTCATTGTCGGTCGGAAACACTTCGTCTCCGCCCGCCGCAGCACTCTGCTCGTTAATACGTTGCTGAATTGCTGCGATCTCATTTGTAATAAACTGATTCTCCTGACGTAATTCACTCATCAATACACGGTATTGCGCTTCAGACTGTTGCGAAGCCAATAATAAAGAATCTTTTGCGCTCTGTTGCTGCTCCAACTTCGCGATCGAAGCCAGAAGCTCCTTTTCAAGCTCGACTAAATCATCTAACGCTACTTGCTTTTGAGTTTTATTAGATTCTAGTAACGTCTTCGTCTCGTGCGTCAAATCCAGTGCATTCGATAAATCAGAGTTGATACTCTCGAGCTGTTCAACTTCGGTAAACAAATCGTTAAAATTGCTCGAACCGAATAATACTTCAATAAAACCAACTTCTCCTTTTCGGTGAAGTGCAAAAATCATCTCAGAAAGCATGTCTTTTTGAGTCTCTAACTTCGCCTCCTGATCTTTAATTTGCTCTTCAAGCAATCGAACTTCCAGCTGATTCGTTTCAATCTCAACCTGAGTAACCGACACATCCAGCTCTGCAATCGCGATTTGGTTCTCGATCATCGCTACATCGTTTGCTAAATTTGCAGACTGAAGAGAATATTCCTGCACCTTTTTTCGATGCGTCTCCATCTGTTTATTAATGATATCAATCTGCGATCGTCGGTTTGCGATTTCATCTTCTAATTCATCAACGGTTTCTTGTGCTAACGCAAAATGAACCGATCCCAAGACCAAAAAGCCAAACAAAATCAAAATGATTGCTTTCGCGAATTCTTTTGCTATGCCCGCCATCGTTTGCTTGTAGTCCATGAGGACATTATACCAGCTTCTTTAGCGCAACGTCGATACGGTTTTCCACTTCTTCCAATCCCAATGCCCAAATAAAATCGAACGGGCTCGAAGAGCGTTCTTGACCAGAAAGTGCCACACGCAACGGCCAGAGAACATTTCCATTTTGCAGACCCTGCGCTTTAATAAATGAAATAATCGACTGCTCAAGCAGTGCTCGATCTTCAAAAAACGAAGCATCTTGTTCACGCAAAAATCCTAACATGGTTTCTAATTGTAGTTTGGCATCTGCAGCATCTGCCTTTTTCCAAACCAATAACTCCGTAGAGTAATCAGAAAGATTCAAATACGGAACAACCGACCCTTGTAATTCTTCTAATTTACTTACACGAGAACGCTCAGCTAACAAGGCGCGTTGCACAAGAGAATTACTCAAATCTAGCTCAACGAAAGGTGAAGCGACTTCAAAAAACCGCTCAGGGCTCACGGTCGCAATATAATGCGCGTTCATCCAATCCAGCTTTTCCATGTTCAAAACAGCACCGGACTTATTCACCTTCGCCAAATCAAACTTCTCAATCAATTCATCCATTGAATACAATTCTTGTTCACCGCTTGGATTGAATCCGAGCGTTCCGACAAAGTTAATCAACGTTTCCGGCAAATACCCTTTCTTTAAATAATCCTCAACAGCTACATCACCCTGACGCTTCGAAAGCTTCGATTTATCTGGATTCAGAAGAAGTGGAAGATGAGCGAATAAAGGCAGATCCCAGTCAAACATTTCATACAAAAGTACATGCTTCGGGGCCGACGGAAGCCATTCATCACCACGAATAATATGGGTAATTTCCATCAAATGATCGTCAACAACTACAGCCAAGTGATATGTAGGAAAACCGTCAGACTTCAACAATACCTGGTCGTCAACTCCCCCATTATCAAACACAACTTTTCCGCGAATAACATCATGAACAACCGTCTCACCTTCCGGCACCTTCATACGTACCACAGAACTAACACGATCTTTTTTTAATACAGCTATTTCTTCGTCAGTTAAATTCAAACAATGCCGATCATACTTAGGCGTCTGTTTTGTCGCAACTTGATCCGCACGCATTGACTCCAACCGCTCTCGCGTACAGAAACAATAATACGCGTCACCCTGATCCAATAACTGCTGAACATAGCTTTTATACAGATCCAATCGCTCAGACTGAATGTACGGGCCAAAATCCCCTTTTTGCACGACTCCCTTCCCTTCTTCCAAAAACGGACCTTCGTCATTCGTTATACCAATCGTTGCGAAAACAGAAAGTAAATTTTCGACAGATCCTTCAACTAATCGCTCTCGATCTGTATCTTCGATTCGAATCAAAAAATCACCACCGGCTTGCTTGGCAACAAAGTAATTATATAAAGCTGTGCGAAGTGTACCAATGTGTACAAATCCAGTTGGCGATGGAGCAATTCGTGTTCTAACCCGCATAATCAAGAAAAAATAAACCGAAGAAAATTAAGTGTCGATCGAAGAAATATACCGCGCTTCAGTGTATACCAAATAATCACAACTGGAAAGCCGATCGCAGCGGTTAAAATCCTACGCCAACGAGAAGGTTGAAGCGCAAGCCGCCACAACCATTCAAGACCAATCCTGCCACGCAATACACGCGGAGCACGCTTAAACTTCCCAGCCGCCATATCAATCGCCCCGCCTACTCCAATAAAAATCTTCGCGCTCGGCAGAATATTTGAAAGAACCGGCATAGCAAACTCTTGCTTTCTCATGCCAAGACCAAGCGCAACCGCATCCGCTGAGGATGATCGAATCGAGTCCAAAACAGACGGATTAAACTCAACCACCCCACCCCCTTCACGAACAACACCTGGCGAAATACCTTCAACGATCAATCCCGGGAAACGTCGCCGAAAATCAGCCACAGCCCTTTGCACAACATTATCATTCTCGCTTCCAACAAGCAGCAACTTCTTTCCAGTCGCTACGCAAGCCTGAGCCAATAAATCAAGCGTTTCGACACCGGTATTCTTATGAACACGTTTATTATTCATCGCAACAAACGCATACTGAATACCTGCACTATCAACGACACGTAGATCAGCAGAGCGCAAAAAATCGGCAAATAAGTCGTCACTCATCGACGAAATAAACATCTCTGGATTAGGCGTTACAACATATTTCGATCGAACAGACGAATCAGAAAGCCAAGAACAAAATAGTTGTTCAATAGAATCAGCCGGCGCAGAATCAAAAATAAGATGCTCAAGCTTTAGACTTTCCATATGTTCGACGGAACAAGATCAAAGCAACGACAGCACCTACAAAATCCATAAAAAAATCGGCCATCGTATCCCCTACACTTGGCTGATGGATAACAAGATCTTCATTTGATCGCAACGCAATAGACTGGTTAATCAAATCACGAATATGCTCAAACCACTCCCAACCAATACTAACCATCGCTACAATACCCAAAACAGTAATCACATAAAAAACATACGGGGTAAAAATCCTCGAAGGTTCTGCTCTAAACGCAACCTGCCTATTCCTCAAAAAACCAATGGCAGCACAAGTCGCTACAAATCCTCCCAAAAAATGCATCAAAATATCAAACCACAAAAATTGTTGATAAAAATACAACTCAGCGGCAATGTGCAAAACCAGTAACGCGCCGGAAAGATAAAACGATTTCAATAAAGTCATAATAGACAAATTCTACTACAAAACAAGCGGAATGAACACTATTCACAGAACGATTGTTGACTTTTCAAAATTAGCACTCTAAAATAGAGAGTGCTAATTATCTCCACGTATGTTGCCAAATAATTTTACTTCAAAATCACAAGAAGCCATCCAGTCTGCGCAAGAAATTGCCCACCAAAACGGACAACAAGGCATCGAACCGATCCACCTACTTCTAGCCCTTCTTCAGCAATCGGAAGGCATTATTTTAAGCGTTCTAAAAAAACTAAACGCAAACCTACATGGCTTAGTAGAAGATGTGCATCACGAACTCGATCTCCTCAAGACAAATCACCGATTCGAACCCTCTTCAGGCGGACAAGTGCTGCTCTCCCAACAACTAGCTGTCGTTTTACAAATGGCGCTCAAAACATCAAAAGATCTTGGTGATAGCTACATTTCAACAGAACACCTTCTCCTGGGACTCTACGCAAATAAACAAATTGGGCGCCTATTCGTTGCTCGCGGAATTCCAAAAGACCAAGTTCTTACCGCCCTTAAAAGCATACGCGGAAACCAAAAAATCGATTCGCCGGAACCGGAATCTAAATTCCAAGCGCTCGAAAAATACAGCAACGACCTAACCGAGCGCGCTCGACAAGGAAAGCTCGATCCGATCATCGGCCGCGACGAAGAAATTCGCCGCGTGATGCAAGTATTAGTCCGACGGAAAAAGAATAACCCTGTCCTGATCGGTGAAGCCGGGGTCGGAAAAACGGCGGTCGCAGAAGGACTTGCATTACGCATTATCGCTCACGACGTACCGGAAACACTTAAAGACAAAACAATTGTCTCGCTCGACTTGGGAGCAATGGTTGCAGGAACAAAATTCCGCGGCGAGTTCGAAGAACGTCTAAAAGCAGTTGTACGCGAAATTGAAGAATCAAACGGAAAAATCATCCTCTTCATCGACGAACTCCACACGCTCGTCGGCGCAGGAAAAGGTGACGAATCGCCAATGGATGCATCAAACTTGCTAAAACCAGCGCTTGCGCGAGGCGAATTACGCGTAGTAGGGGCAACAACACTGAAGGAATACCAAAAGCACATCGAAAAAGACCCTGCACTCGAACGACGATTCCAACCCATCATCATTTCGGAACCGTCCGTAAACGATACCATCGCCATCCTGCGAGGAATTAAAGAAAAATACGAAATTCACCACGGAGTACGTATCACCGACGCGGCCATTCTTGCAGCAACCAACTTATCAAATCGCTACATCTCCGATCGTCAGCTGCCCGACAAAGCAATCGATCTTATCGACGAAGCTGCAGCCGGACTACGCATGCAGATCGACTCGATGCCAGAAGAACTCGATAAGTTCAAACGCGAACAAATGCGTCTCGAAATCGAAAAACAATCACTTACAAAAGAACCGGACAAGCAATCGAAAGCGCGTCTAAAAGAAATCGAAAAGCTAATCGCCGACGCACGAGAACGCTCTTCCGACCTCGAACTTCGGTGGAAAAACGAAAAAAGCCTCATTCAAACCATTCAAAAAATCAAAAATACCATCGATCAGCTTACAACTGAATCAGAACTAGAAGAACGAAAAGGCGATTTGCAAAAAGTAGCCGAAATTCGATACGGAACGATTCCAAAAAAACGTGAAGAGCTCGAAAAAGCGCAAGAAGAATTGCGTAAATTCCAAGCCGAACGCGGATTACTGCGCGAAGAAATCGGCGAAGAAGAAATCGCCACTGTGATTTCGCGCTGGACCCACATTCCGGTCTCGAAAATGCTCGAAAGCGAAATGGACAAGCTCGTTCACATGGAAGATAGTCTTCGTGAACGCATCGTCGGGCAAAACGAAGCAATTACTGCCGTATCAAACGCTCTCCGACGTTCACGAGCAGGTATTTCGGAAGAAAAGAAGCCGATCGGTTCATTTATCTTCCTCGGACCAACCGGAGTCGGAAAAACCGAACTCGCAAACGCCCTTGCTGAATTCATGTTCAACGACAGCGACGCATTAATTCGCGTCGACATGTCTGAATACATGGAAAAGCACTCGATAAGCAAAATGATTGGCTCCCCTCCTGGTTACATTGGCTACGACGAAGCTGGTCAGCTAACCGAAAAAATTCGAAGAAAGCCGTACTCGGTCATTCTCTTCGATGAAATCGAAAAAGCACACCCAGACATCTTCAACCTCCTTCTTCAAATTCTCGACGACGGACACATTACGGACTCGAAAGGACGAAAAATCAACTTCAAAAATACGATCATCATCATGACGTCCAATCTTGGTTCAGACATCATTCTGAATTCAGATCGCAAAAAGAATATTGGATTCAATGAAGAAGTCGATAAAAACGCGGGCTCGAACCAAGAAACAAAGGAAAAAATCACCGAACTACTACGCGAACAATTCAAACCAGAATTTCTTAACCGAATTGATGACACCATCTTCTTCCACGCCCTTCAGCCAGAAGACATTAAAAACATCGTTCGACTACAAATTGACCTGGTCGCAGAACGCTTGCAAAAACAAAGAAATATCACACTACAGGTAAGCGATAAAGCAAAGAATTACCTTGCGGAAAAAGGATTCGATCGCCAATTTGGCGCACGACCACTCAAGCGCGTGATTCAAAACGAACTACTCGACCCGCTCGCCATGGAGATTGTCAAAAAACAACTTCCAGAAGACGCAAAAGTAACCATCGACAGCACAAAAGAAGGAATCAAAATAAAAATACACGGCAAACGCTCTTAATGAGCAGCCGTGTGTTTTTTTATCTAAGAAATAATAACAGCTTCGCGCTCAATGTGAAGCGGATTAAATTCCAACCCATCGAGCATAAAGACAACCCGTGGCTCTTCAACCAGCTCTAAAATAGTCTCGACGATAAAATAAGTTGATTCGTCAGCCGTTCCGTAATAACGAACAAATTCTTTCCCGCCCTCTGTCACTCGATAACAATTACCTGTCACTTCACCAAACAACACATTGTCACAAGTAGAAATATAATCCGCTAACACAAGTTCTTCCTGCAACCAAGCATCGAATGCGATGGGCACTCCTTCAAACGCAGTAGATTGGGCAAGTACGATTGAAAGAAACTCGTCACCCTGATCATTTTCGACAAATACCTGACTCACTCCCCCGGCATCAAGTTGTGAAATAACAAGGTCGGTCGGGACAGGAAGATAAAAATGCTGTTTCGAAGTAGTAAACAAGGTTGATTCAAACTCGATCACTTCCGCAGACACATCCGGCTGTTCTACGACCTGCTCTTCTTCCAAATATTGGTCGATATCATCTTCACTCGCAATATCTGGTTGAAAAAACAACGCCACTGCTACACCAACGACCACAGCAAACAGCGTCACGAACAATAAAATAACTTTATTCATATCAAAAATCTTAACAAGTAACAGACTTCTGTCAACTCGCTTTTTGCAAAAATCGTGGTATAATTTTGCTATATGAAACGAATCATTCTTCCACTTCTACTCGTCTCAATTTTGTGCTTACAACCAATGCAAGCGCTTGCATTTGATCCAAATTACATTCTTTCGGACGAAGAATTAACAGACGCTTACGCCCTCTCGAAAGACCAAGTTCAAGCGATCTTAAATCGCGGGTATCTTGGAAATTACGTCACGCAAGACTATAACGGAACAACAAAAACCGCTGCGGACATTATTGTCGAAACAGCACAAAATGTCGGAATAAATCCAAAATTCCTACTTGTACTACTTCAAAAAGAACAAAGCTTAATCGAAGACGATGAGCCAACCGAAAATCAACTTGATTGGGCAACAGGATACGCCGTCTGCGACGACTGCAGTAAAAGTGATCCAAAGATTCAACGATGGCGCGGTTTTGGAAAGCAAGTAAACTCGGCCGCTCTTCAATTTGTTGAAGGATATCTAGAAGACATTGCGACAACCGGAAAAACACAAGGAGTATATGGCCCAAATATTCCTGTCAAAATAAACAACACGACAGTCATTCCAGAAAACGCAGCCACCGCCGCCCTTTACGCGTACACACCACACCTACACGGTAACGAAAACTTTGCCAAAATCTGGGCAGACTGGTTCGAAACGCACAATCATCCAAATGGAAGCTTGCTACAAGTAAGCGGTGAATCAACGGTGTGGTTAATCGAAAATGGATACAAGCGGCCAATCAACAGCATGAGTGCGCTTATGTCTCGTTTTAATCCAGAACGAGTCATTACCGTCCCAAAAACACAACTTACCAACTATCCAACAGGACGATCAATCGATTTCCCAAATTATTCATTACTAAAAGATGAAAGCGGTCATATTTACTTACTCGTCGACGACGCATTACGACACATCGATTCGATGGAAACATTCAGAAAAATCGGATTTAATCTGGACGAAATTGTCGACATCAGTAATGAAGATCTAGCCTCGTTCGATCGAGCAACCATCATCGATCAAACAACTCTCGTACCACAAGGAACGGTGATGAAAATCGCAGGCAGCGGCGCCCTCTTCTTTGTAGAAAACGGCAAACGACATTTAATCCTCGACGAAGCCATCATCGACGCTCGTTTCCCGAATGCCACAATCAAAACGGTAGAATCAGTTGAAGTTGAGCAATTTGAAGAAGGACGACCGCTTCTTCTTCCAGACGGACTCCTCGTAAAAAATCCAACAGAACCTTTCGTGTACGTCATTTCCGATCAGCAAAAGCGATTAATTCCAGACGAATCAACCTTCACGGGATACGGATGGGCCTGGAATGACATCGTTGTCATTTCAGATGTTCTTCTTAAACGACACCAAACAGGAACCGCAATCCCATCAGCATCGTTTGGCATAGCAACCCTTTAATATGATCGTGTTTGCCGGCATCTGCCCCAACTCCCCTCTTTTGCTTGAAACGGTAAACAAAGCTCAACTCTATAAAGCAGAAGGAACGATTGCAGCATTGAACAAAATGGCCGAAGAACTCTACGCATCGCATCCCGATGTTATTGTTCTTATTTCGGAACACCCAACGTATTACCAAGAATCATTTTCGATTAATGTAAGTGAGCCGTTCAAGTTCGACTTAACCGATTTTGGCGACCTTGGATTCGACAGAACTTTCCGGCCAGACATTCAGCTAATTGATCAATTACAACGCGACCTAAGAAAACAAAAACACCCGGTCACGCTCACCACCGACCAAGCGCTTCATTTCTCATCAGCTGTTCCGTTGCACTTTTTGTGTAAAGAACTCAAGAACGTCAAAATCATTCCCATGAGCCATTCCTCGATTTCAAAAAAAGACCACCTGCGGTTCGGTCAGGGGTTAAAAGACGTCTTAACAAACACAAACAAACGTGTCGCGGTGATTGCAGCCGGTGATCTCTCGAACGCCCTCTCAAACGCCTCGCCGTCTGGATTTGCGAAAGAAGGACCGCTCTTCGATGCCCAATTTCAAGAAGCTGTAAACACCAAATCTTCAACCGCATTACTTAAAGTAACAGACGAGGTGCGAGAAAAAGCAGCCCAAACAATCTACGAACCGGCAACCATCCTCTTCGGACTACTCGATCGAGTCAACACCAAAACCCATGTTCTTAGCTACGAACAACCGTTCGGAGTAGGCTTTTTAGTTGCCCATTTTATTCTTCGATAACTATGATTGCAGAAATCTATCCTGTACGGCGAATGCCAAGGGGGATGGATTTTTTTGATTACAAAACAGATCAACCGGTGCATGAAGGTGACATTGTTGAAATCAACTTCAAAGGACGTGATTTGTTCGGCGTTGTACGTAAAACTACCACAAAAGTAGAAACACAGAAGCTAAAACCGATTTCTAGAATTATTCGTAAAAAATTCTTCTCACCGAAAGACATTAAACGAGTCGAACAAATCGCGGAAAAAATCGCTCAATCACCAACAAGCATCTTCAACAGCATCCTAACCGGCTTTCAAGAATTCCCTACAAATACAACTCACCCCCAAATTCAGACGAAAGCAAAATCAATTCAAAAAAACGACGCAGAATTACTCAAAAAACTATTCGAAAAACGAAAGCCAAATTTGGCCTATTCAATCGAGTTATCAGCCGAAGGCGAAATGGCACTCGTCGATATCATTATCAAACACGAAAAAGAACAAATACTCATCATTGCACCACGCGAAAATGTCCTGACACAAATTTCGCATCTCTATAAAAACATCGCCATCATTTCAGGAAAAACACCTCAAAAAAAGCGCGGACACATCTTGGACACATGGCAAAACGGTTCACTAAAAGTGCTCGCCGGGTTAAAGCAAGTGAGTATTATTCCCGCTCAAAAAATCGGTACAATTATTGTGCTCGATACGGGAGCAAGCGAATATCGAAAACTAGACCGTAACCCAAAAATCGACCCGCGACCTGCGGCAGAATCACTCGCAAAACAACACAACGCGAATCTCTTCTATTGCACACGCGTAACTAGAATCGAAGAATACATCAAGCCTGAAATTGAATGTCTCTACCAAAAAAACGAAACGGTCGAAATCATTTCTCTAAGTAGCCCGGACCAAAAAACCAACATTCCATTCGTGTCAACCGAACTACGGTCAGCAATCGAATCGGAAAAAGGCAACATTCTGTGCATCTACAACAAAAAAGGCACGGTCAAAAAACTACAATGTCGACGCTGCAGCCACATCCCAACCTGCGGATCCTGCGGCTCGATTCCAGAAGTACGAACAGATGATTTAAAATGTCACACCTGCCAAGCAGAAATGTGGATTCCAACCGAATGCCCGTCCTGCCACGCAAAAACACTCACAGAACGCGGAATCGGAAACGCACGACTTTTGGAACATCTGAAAAAAGCATTCCCCCAGAAATCAATAGCCCTCATTGATCAAAAAACAACGCAGGTGCCAAAAGCTGATATACTACTCGTGACAGAATTTTATCTGAAAAATTTTGTCCACGCGTTTGAGCTAAAAAAATACACACTAGTTGCGGATATGCTCTTCGACCTCGCTCTGACAGGAACCGACTTTAGAACAAGCGAAGAAGCAGCCTACAAGCTTCATTCAAGCGCCTATTTCGCAAAACATCACCGAGCAAGATACTTGGTACAAACATTCATGCCAACCGAAGTGCAGGCCATGTTAAATACCAAAAAACACGTAAAAACTCAGGCAGAACAACGGAAATCCTACGAACTTCCCCCGTTCAAAGACCACTACACAATTCTTGACAAAAGCACAAAAAAAGAGTATAAAACACAACTGATCACCCAGATCACTCAGAATAAAAACACATCCATAACTCCCGATATTCACAGCTATGAGTAAAAAAGCTGTTCTAAAAAATCCAAACAAAGAACTCCGAAAAATCTCTGAAACCATTTCAGATGAAGTTTTGCAATCCAAAGAAATGCAAAAACTGATCGACGACATGTTCGAAACCATGAAAAAAGAAAACGGCGTCGGCATTGCCGCACCTCAAGTAGGCGAACATGTTCGAGTCATTATCGCAGAAACAGGCGAAGGACCAGAAGCATTCATTAATCCAAAAATTATCTCGACTTCAGACAGAATGGTGGAAAGCGAAGAAGGATGTCTGTCAGTGCCCGGAGTCTACGGGCTAGTAAAACGCCACAGCACGGTAAAAGTAAAAGCAAAAAACCGATTTGGTGAAACGGTGCGTTTAAAAGCAGGGGGACTTCTTTCTATCATCTTCCAACACGAAATTGATCACTTAAACGGAATTCTGTTTATCGATAAAGCCTACGAAATAATCGAAGGCGAAAGCACAAGTGCTATCTAGCTATGATTAACGTCGTTTTCTTCGGAACGCCAGAATTTTCAAAAACATTCCTCGCCGACCTGTTGTCGAACGAGGATTTTTTTGTGTCTGCAGTCGTAACACAACCAGACAAACCCGTTGGACGCCTAAAAGAACTTCTGCCATCCCCTGTAAAAATTCTTGCGCAAGAACATAAAAAAGAAATTCTTCAACCAGAGAACTGGCAAGATGCAAAAATAACTTCAAAACTAGCAAGTTACAACGCAGATCTATTTGTCATCGTCGCCTACGGAGCAATCATTCCCAACAGCATCCTTTCGATTCCAAAAAAAGGATGTATCAATGTACACCCTTCCCTCCTTCCAGAACTACGCGGACCTTCACCTGTACAATCTGCCATATTACAAGAAAAAACCTCAACCGGCGTGTCCATCATGATGATTGATGAAAAAATGGATCACGGCCCAATTTTAGCGCAAGCAAAAATGAACATCGAGCCGGAAGAAACAAGCGATGAATTACTCAAGAAAGCAGCAATCATCGGATCACCACTCCTTATCGATTCAATGAAAAAATATCTCAACGGCGAATTAACGCCAGTTGAACAAGATCACAAAAAAGCAACATTCTGCAAACTACTCAAGAAAGAAGATGGCCGAATTGACTGGAATGCAACAGCCTCAAAAATCCACGCCCAATTCCGAGCCCTTCAACCATGGCCAGGAATATTTTCGGAATTAAACGGAAAACGAGTAAAGTTCCTTTCGCTAAATATCAGCGAAAGGCCATCGATCGCACCAGGAGTAATTGAAATTGCGGAAAAATCTCTATTCGTAGGAACGGCAACAAACGCTATCGAAATAAAAACACTTCAACAAGAAGGAAAATCGCCTACAAGCGCGACAGAATTCTTAAACGGGCACAAAGACCTAAACGGGACCAAACTCGCTTAGGAAGCCTTTTTGAGCATCCTACGAGGGGTTGGGATAGACTCCCAATCAAGAAACGGAACGAAGAAAAGAATCAACCCTATTCCAAGGGGATGGTTTAAATACGGTGTAAAGAAATGCGTGGCGAATAAAAAGACGATCGAAGCAAATGCCGCCCAGGCAAACCAGGACCGCTTTGAATAAAATGCCACCAAGAAAAATGCAACGAAAATAAACGAATACCCCAATAACCCAAGCAACCCCATCTTTAACCACAAATCAAGAAACCCCCATTCAAATCGATACGTCGTCCATTCACCTGAAGGATTCTGCGCTCGCACCCGCGGATCGTCCGAAATAAATGTGACCTCTTTCCCAAAGCCAGAACCAATAACAGGGTTCTTTTTGATTTCTTGAAGCATCGGGTTCAACAGCTGCCAGCGACTTGAAACAGCCAAGTTTCGACCTGAATCTGACGCTGTTTTATAAAATGCCGCATCTTGAATATCCGCACG
This sequence comes from uncultured Gammaproteobacteria bacterium, assembly GCA_964569575.1. Lineage (GTDB taxonomy): Bacteria > Patescibacteriota > Patescibacteriia > UBA9934 > UBA9934 > JAQCKO01. The sequence goes on from CAZMTL010000010.1 coordinate 14,178, forward strand.
CGGCGGCACCGGAAGCGCGATGCTTAAAAACACCGAAAAAACTCCTAGGAATGCAATGCATGCAAATAAAACAGATCTTGAAAAGAACGTTTGCACTCTCTTTCCGGGTACCGCAAACATCGACACAAAAATCACCGGCAAACTCGCGACAAGCCCCAGCAAGAAACTGCGAGAAAAGCTCAAAATACTCCCCGCGGCAAATAAAGAAGCAAGCCAAACAAAAGAACCAGGAAGCCACTTATCTCGGTATTTAAACAAGGCAAACGTAATACAAATAACCAGTCCGACAATCAAGAAAATCTGAGACTGCATGAATATTCGATACCAATACCCATCCACTCCAAGCAAGGCCGCCGCAAAGCCACTCTGGACTTCTTGAGACGAGTTTGAAACAGCCTGCAATGTCACTTCGGCCAATCGAGAATCACGAACAAAGGTATACAGTACATGTGTTTGCTTCCCATTTAAATGTGTAAATAGGTATGAAAGTAACAACGTAAATCCTCCCAACCACACAATCGAGCCAACAAACAATTGACCAAATTTCTGTAACGACGCCTTGGTCCACTGAACGAACAGGATTGGAAGTAAATACAAGGCAAAAATGTATCCATTTGCATCATCGAACGCCAAACCTCGTTGATTCGACAAAAAACCAATGACTCCAGCAAACAAAACACCAACACCTAACAAGATCCATCCAATATCGCGCCAAAAAACAAAGGCGACTCCCCTTTTCGTTCGCAACACATGAAACGCAAATGCACCAAAAACGGCAAGAAAGAAACTCATGCGTAAAGAAAGCGGAAAACCGCCTACGTTGGCAGCAAGTAAATGCCCATGACCTCCAACAAACAACTCAACGAAAGCAACGCCGATCGCATATTCCAAAGAAAGCACTCCTAAAAACAAAACTGCACACGACAGAGAGAGTAAGAAAATAGCCTCGAACAATGTATCATTTACAAAAAACGCGACCACATGAACAAGCGCAATCGCCGAAACAATCCATCCAATCGATCGAATTTGAACAAGACTTTTCCAATTCATATTAAGCTTTTTTAATTGTCGCACTTACGTAAGCAAGAACAATAAACAAAGGACTCATCATCCAAAGGAACGCCCAAGCTGCAAAACCATGGTGCTTCTTCATATATTTCCGCAAACTTGTCCGCATCCACTTCTGCTTTCGTATCGTAGCTATCTTATTAAATGTATGCCCTTTATGATGCATAATTTCGACATCTGCGTAATGTCGAATATTCCAACCGGCATCATGCGCCATCTTGCAGTAATCTACTTCTTCGAACCAAATAAAGTAACGCTCATCAAATAAACCAATCTGATCCAATACTTCACGGCGAATAAACATAAACGCACCCATGATTGAATCTACATCCTGCGTTTCAAACGCGCTCACATCGCGCATCATGTACTTATCAATACTCGCCATCTGCTTAAAAACATGAGGAAACTTTAACATGATCAATGTTTGATCAAGTAAACGCGGGAAGCGACGAATACTCTCCTGAAGCGAGCCGTCTGGGTAGCGAATAACCGAGCTAGCCACACCAACGCTTTCGTCTTCGTCCAAATGCGCAACCATCTTCGCAAGTACGTCTGACGCATATTCCGTATCTGGGTTCAAAAGCAGCACATACTTCCCCGTCGAACGACGCATTCCAACATTTACAGCGGCCGCAAATCCTTCGTTCTTCTTATTTGGAACATAAACCGCACCTGGATACGATGAAAGGAGACCGGCCGTGGCAGGATTATTTCCATTGTCAACAACAATACATTCAAAATCAACGTCCGCAGACGCGTACACAGAATCAAAACAAGCCTTCAGTAAATCAAGCTCTTCTTTATACGTCACGATAATAATAGAAAGCTCCTTCATAATCCATGTTTATTAAATAAAATGTCTCGTGCTTCAAAATACTTACGCAATTGCCGAGGCTTCCAACCAAGTATGCTCCAAGGAAAGCGGTACAAAAAACTAGGTAACCACGACGATCCAATACGAGAAGTACCGTGAATAGTAATCGAAAAAAGAATTTCTGGTAAGTAAAACGCCTTTTTTCCCTGCAAAACCATTGTCAACCATACATCCCAATCCTGCAAACGCTTAATAGACTCATCAAATCCCGGGAAATCAATCGCGCGAATAAGTGAAGTGGTATGAATATAATTCATCTCTCGAAGTCGTTGAACCGAAAATGGAAATCCAGCAAAGCGCTTTCGGCCGAAATAAAAACCTGAATAAACAATCGACACCTCATGATGATCCAACATCGCTTGTACCATCTTTTCAATCGCGTCCTGATTCAATACAACGTCCGCGTCCACAAATAACAGAAAGTCTCCACTCGCTCGACGCCAACCTGCATTCCGCGCAGGATTAGAACCAGCATTATTCTGATAAATATACTCTATTTTATCCAAAAACGGCTTCAACCGCTCTTTCGTCCCATCCGTCGAGCCATCATCAACAACAATCACTTCAATACGCGAATATGATTGAACAAAAATAGTATTCAAACAGGCAACCACGGCATCCGCGTGCTGATAGGTAGGAATAATAATGGAAACAAGTGGCAGTTCCTGATTATTTTTCATACAAAAATAAACGAAGTTTAGAAAACTGCTCTTGAGCACTAAACGAATTCAACACAAACGCCCTTCCCGCTCGACCCATACGCACACGCAAATCAGCATCTTCAGCTAAACGAGAGATGGCATCTACAAGCTCGCCCTGACCATTCACCAGAATACCTGTAACGTCGTGCTGAACAGCTTCATCTACGCCCGGCTGGAGCGAAGCAATGACTGGCAGTGAACAAAGTTGAGCTTCGAGATACACGATGCCAAACCCTTCTCGATCAGTCGACGTTTTTACCGTTGGCATCACAAAAATATCTGCGGAATCATAAATAGCTAGCAGTTCCGCATCGGTTGTAGCACCTAAAAATTCCACCCTATCTTTCAGACCTAAATCTGCAACCATCTTCAACAACTCCCCTTTATACGGCCCGTCACCGACAATCTTATAAACGAGCTTCGGCAAGCTTACTAACGCTCTTAAAACTGATTCATGCCCTTTACGCTGAACAAGACGAGAAACGCTCAAAAGCGTAACAGAATCATTAACTTCACGCTCAACAGGAACATAATCAATAAATTGTTGTTGCGGACAAGGATACACAACAACCACTTCTTTGTTCAAAACAACTTTCTCCACCTCACGCTTCAACGCATTCGTGTTAACAACCACATGATCAGCAAACGCTAAAATACGTTTCGTTAGAAATCGCTTCCAGACATTTCGAAGAGCCAAATCAAAATCCATTCCATGAAGAAAAACCGTATACCGCTTTTGAAAAAACAGTTTTGCAAAAAATGCATACGTTCCAATCGGCAAAATGTGCGTTGTCCAAATAAACGGCTGTTTTGAAAATAATATGTCGCGAAGTAATGAAAATCTGGAAGTGGAATGCGCGTAATGACGAAACTCGATCTCATCACCCAAAACGGACTGCATCGCCTTCAAATAACGCGCAATACCTCCATTTTCATCCAGGGCTTCGAATGTAGGGAAAAAAACACGGCTCATACATCTTCAGTAATAGAAACAACGGGACGTGAACGCAAAGCTCGCTTCAATATCAACTGTCTGAACATAGCAATATGTGTTCGATCAACAATCTTTAAAGCAAAAATTCCAACAATATACACAACTGCCCCTACACCGATAGCAAAAGTGAAATGAATATACTGTTTCGCAAATACAACACAGGCCGCCATTACAATCGCCACCAATCCAATCTTACCTACGGAACGCCACACATCACCAACGGTTGCCGAAATATACGTTCGAATAAAAAACCAGTCAGCGACAAACATAAATGTAAAACTAACCAACGCAGAAATAGCCGCACCCATTACACCCATTATTTGAATCAAGATAATGTTCAATACAACATTAATCACCATGGTAATTCCACCAATAGCGGTTTTCAGCCCCTGCCTTCCACTTGCATTCAAGAATGAACCCAAAGGAAAATCAAGAAAAATAGGAATTAACACAAAAATCAATACCTGCAGTACCGCTACAGAAGAAGCAAATTCATCTCCATAAAAAGCAAGCACAACTTCTGGAGCAACTGCCCAAAGACCAAACACAATCGGTGCACCAATAATCGCCAGATACCAAAATGATTGAAAAATGATCGTTTTCACCTTCTCGGTACGCCCAATTTCGGCACTTAATGCTGGATACAAGGCACCAACAAAAGCTAACGGAATAAACTGAAACGCATACGTTAACTTATACGCAACGGCATACGCCCCAACAGCAGCAGATCCCAAAATACGATGAAGAATAATACTATCGACGTACGAATACACCTTCACAAAAGCAGCTGCAAGGAAAAAGGCAAATGCCATTTTAAGCGGCAACAACCCCATCGACCACGAAGGTACAAGCGCACGAAAACCAAGCTTACGCGCAACCGTGTATCCACTAAATAACAGATTCCATGTACTTCCAGTCGCCAACGCTAAAACCAACAACTGTAAATTAGCTGAACCAGTCGCCATCAAAATCAACCCAATACTCGCAGTCACAATTTGTCCAACAAACATCCCAACCGACTCAAATCTCAAATTCTGCAAACCACGCAAGGTTCCATAAAACGTCAACGAAAGCGTATCTGCAATCATGATAATAATGGCAATCCGAACCAAACTCACAATGCCATCGCTGTACCCCATCAACACCGGCACGATAAACGCCAACAGGATGGTGAATGGAATCGTAAATATCTTAATTCCCAAAACAGATCGTAACCACAACGTTGCGTCTTCTGATTTCTTCGCTGTTTCGCGAATCAATACCGAAGTAACTCCTAAATCATCCAGAACCATGATTACCGTAATAATCGCAAGAGCTAAAAAATAATCACCTGTGTCTTCTAATCCAAAAAAACGAGAAAGAAGAACAAAATAAACAAATGCAACAATTTTCTGAAAAACTGTTGCAAAAGTTAGATAAAATGCATTCTTTGCAAGCAATGCATTCATAGATTATTCGAGTTCTGCACCGAGATCGTCACTTTCCATTTCAGATTCCAATCCAGTCAAGTATTCGTTCAATAATGTCTGCCCCCGATCCATCAATAACGCCGCTTCGTTAATCTTCTCCTGATCAATATCTGCTTCCAACCCGCTATCCGGAAGTGCTTCTCCGTACAATGTACGCACTTCTTGGTAAATTCCATAGGCTTCTGTCACCAGTTCGTCATCAGCTAAATCATTCAAAACTGACAACTCAGCAATAAATAAATCGAGCTCAATCAAATACTCTTCCCAAGAAACCGTTTCATCCGCTGCCTGCGCAACTCGATCATACTGCGCGATCGAAATCTGAATTTGCTGATCTAGCGTTCGTTCGGAAACGATAGGCAAACTCGTCTGTTCAGAAGACAAAAAAGGCGTTTCATCTTCAATCTTCGGCTGACGTGTTACCAATAAAATAACGGCAACGATTACCGCTAGAATGAATAGTCCTGCAACAATAAGCAAACCAGCCTTTGCTGAATTCGGAGCTTCATTAGAGGGTTGATTTTGAATAGTTGAACGTTCTTCCATATAATTCACGACAATTACAAATAATACCTAAATAATACCAGAAACAAAAAAAGAATGCCATTTCGGCATCCTTTTTTTGACTAACGTTTTCGCCACTGAGGTGATCGTCGAGCACCACGTTTTCCGAACTTCTTTCGTTCTTTCTTTCGAGGATCTCGAGTCAAAAATCCTTTTGACTTGATCGTTGCCTTGAAGGCGTCATCCAATTTCACCAATGCACGTGCAATTCCCATCTTTACCGCGTCTGCTTGACCACGAACTCCACCGCCAACTGCTCGAACGGTGATATCAGTATTTTCGTGTCGACCAACGTCTTTAAGAGGAGAAATAGCTTGGTTGATCAGAGTTTCTACTTTGAAATACTCTTTCACATCCTTATCATTCACCGTCACCTTTCCTGTTCCACCAGCGAACAATCGAACCTGCGCAATGGCAGTTTTTCGGCGACCGATCGCTTGTACGTATTTTTCTGCTGCCATATTAGCTAATCTTTAATCGCTTAAGTCGTTCATTTCGGTGCTTGTTCTTTGGAAGCATACGTGAAACGGCAAGTTCTAGAAGTCTTGCTGGATTTTCTTCAAAAATCACTCGCATTGTCTTCGACTTAATTCCACCTGGGTAACCTGTGTGGTGATAATAAGGCTTATCTTCAAATTTATTACCGGTAACAACAATCTTTGAAATGTTTACCACTTCTACAATATCACCAACATCTAGATGTGATTGAAATTGAGGCTTGTGCTTACCAATAAGATGCGCCGCAATATCCGTCGCCATACGCCCTAGCGTCTGACCAGCTGCATCTACTTTGTATGTTTCTCGTTGAGTAACATTGTTCATATTAAACAAGTTCTATTTGAACAACCGACGCGGCGTCACCTTGTCGGTGACCTAGCTTGGTGATACGAGTGTATCCCCCAGCCCGCTCTTTGTAACGAGGACCAATAACGTCCATCATTTTTGCTACCGGTTGATCGGTGGTGAAATAGCTAATTAACTGACGTCGTGCAGAAAGATCACCTTTTTTTGCAATAGTGATCAATTTTTCTACAACAGAACGCAATACCTTAGCCTTTCCTTCCGTTATATTAATTTTTTCGTAAACAATCACGCTTGTAGCCAAATCCCGAAGCAATGCTTCTCGAGCAGACTTTGAACGTCCAAGGGTTTTTGTTTTGTTACGATGTCGCATAATTATTCCTTATCTGCCTCCGTTTCTTGAATTACTTCAGAATCAGTTGATTCTTCCGCAAGAGATCCATGCGATACCTGACCTTCAATCCAGTGAAAATGGTTCAATACCATTTTAGTAGCCTGTTGAACAGCTTCTTGCGGAGTAAGCGTTCCGTCGGTCTTCACCTTCATGATCAGTTTATCGTAGTTTGTTACTTCACCAACACGCGTATTTTCTACCGCTAGACTTACATTCACCACAGGGCTGAACAAAGCATCGATAGCAATCTTTCCAAGGTCTGTCGCAACTTCGTCGCGCTCTTCTGTTGGAAGAAATCCTCGACCCTTTTCAACCGTGATCTCCATACTAAGCGCTGCATCAGACGTTCGAGTCGCGATCACCAATTCTGGGTTCGCGATTTCGATATCTGCATTTGCAGAGATCGCCTCAGCCTTCACTGCACCAGCCTTGCCAGAAACATCTAGTTTCAACACAACAGGTTCAGACGAATGTGACTTAAGACGCAATTTCTTCAAGTTCAGGATGATCTCAAGTGCATCTTCCTTTACTCCTTCAATTGTCGCAAACTCGTGTTGAGCTCCTTTAATTTTCACCGCAGTCACAGCAGCTCCTTCTAACGAAGAAAGCAATACTCGTCGTAACGCATTCCCGATAGTAGTCCCGTAGCCGTGGTGTAAAGGTTCAATAACGATCGTTGATTCATTTACCGTCTCCCCCTCGGAGAAGGTCATCTTAGATGGTAGAAGAATGTTCTCCATAAAAATAGTAAATATTATTAGCGTGAATAGAACTCGATAATGAGTGTTGGATCGTACACTTCCTTCAAATCTTCCCCTTCAGGAACGCTAACAACTTTTCCTACCTTTGTTTTTTGATCCAAATGAATCCATCCTGGAGCCTTGTGATTCTTCAAGCGCTCATCCAAATCCGCGAACAATCCCTTCCCTTTCTTATTCTCTCGAATTTCGATCACGTCATCAACTCGTACTGCGTAAGAAGGTACATCTACCTTTTTACCGTTCACCATGATAAGTGCGTGCGAAACCATTTGTCGTGCCTGTGGTCGAGTTTTTGCAAACCCTAGACGGTACACAGCATTGTCCAAACGAGATTCGAGCAACCGAGCAAGGTTTTCTCCTGTATTACCAGGCATGTTGATCGCCTTTTCGAAATAGTTTCGGAACTGTCGTTCCATCATTCCATAAATTCGCTTTGCCTTCTGTTTTTCTCGCAATTGAGTACCGAAGACCGAAAGCCGTGGACGTCGAGCGCGCGGATTTCCGTGTGCACCCGGAGCATATGGTCGTTTTTGAATTGCCTTCAAAACCGATTCGCTGCTCGTAAGTGCCACACCATCGCGACGACTCATCTTTACATATCGTTTTAATGTTTTTCCCATACGATTTTCTAATGTGTGGAATTGTTACACGCGTCGAGCACGTCGTGGTCGGCAACCGTTATGTGGTACCGGGGTCAATTCTTTGATTCCAATAATATTGAATCCCTTTGTATTAAGTGAACGAATTGCTGAATCTCGACCAGACCCGATTCCATTCACGTAGACGAAAATGTCTTTCATTCCAAATTGCTCCATCTTGTCAGCGATCTGATTCACAACGATTGATGCTGCGTAAGGAGTCGCTTTCTTTGGACCTTTAAACCCAGATCCTCCGGCAGTCGACCAGGCAACGGCATTTCCATTTTGATCAGTCGCTGTAATGATCGTGTTGTTCAAAGTCGCAGAAATGTAGACTCGACCACGAGGAATTGTCTGAATTGAACGCTTCTTTCCCTTCGCAGTACGAACGTACTTCTTCTGGTCGCCTTTCTTTTCTTTTTCTACCTTCTCTACTTTTTCTTCGGTAGTTTTTACTGTTTCTTCAGTCATAGATATTATGTCTTACTCACTATTCGGCGTCCGCTACCAGCCGTGTTTCGTACGTTTCCTCGAACAGTTCGAGAGTTAGTCTTCGTTCGCTGACCTCGAGCTGGAAGTCGCTTTGCGTGTCGAGTACCTCGGTATGCACCGATTTCTTTCAAACGCTTGATATTCGCCATAACATCTCGACGAAGTTCTCCTTCTACTTTTCGACCCTTTTCAACAAGAGTTCGAACGGTATTAAGCTGATCTTCGGTAAGATCCTTTACACGAATTTCGTCCGCAAGCTGAGCTTGAGTCATGATATCGCGAGCGGTTTTTGGTCCAACTCCGTACACATAGGTAAGAGCGATCAAAACGCGTTTGTTTGTAGGGATTGTTACACCTGCAATACGTGCCATAGAATAATGATTAACCTTGACGTTGTTTATGACGAGGAGTCTTACAAATAACCATCACTCGTCCATTTCGCCGAATAACTCGGCAGTCCCGACATCGTTTCTTTACTGAAGTTTGTACTTTCATATGAGTAGTTATACGACAAATATCACCTAAAAACACGGGTGATATTGTTATTTAGAATCGACATGCCCTACCTAAAATCGGTAAGTGATGCGACCCTTTGTCAGATCATACGGACTGATCTCGACTTTGACATCATCTCCTGGAGTAATACGGATCCGGAATTTCCGCAGTTTCCCCGAAAGATGACCTAAGATTGCCTGCTCGTTTTCGAGCTTTACGCGGAAATTACCGCCGGGAAGTGACTCCTCGACCGTTCCACGCATTTCAATGAATTGCTTTTCTGCCATAATTTAGCGGAAGAATACCATCTACCCGTAAAATTGGCAAGAAATAGCTGATCCATTAACGCCGGGAGTGTACCTAATCTGAAATAAAAGGTCAAATACACAATACTGCACAGCAAAAGATTAGCCCAAAATAGCTTTAATTCGGCGAATTCCAGCCGAACTCGCCTCTTCTTTCGCAATTTTGAACGAACCAAGCTGCCCAGTGGTATCCATATGCGGACCCCCACAAATCTCCTTGGAATAATCCCCCATAAAGTAGACTTTGATCTTGTCTCCAACCTGCGCATACTTATCTTCAAACAGCCCGATCGCCCCTCTTTCCTTCGCTTCGTCTACCGTTAACATCTCGAACCGAATCGGCATATTTTTCTGAATTTGCTCGTTCACGATGCGCTCAACCTCCTTTTTCTGCTCATCCGTCATCTTCTCACCATGAGAAAAATCAAACCGAAGACGCTCCTGAGTAATATTTGAACCTTTTTGCTCAACATGACTACCCAACACATCACGCAACGCCTGGTGAAGCAAATGCGTAGCCGTATGTAGTCGCTTTGATTCGTCAGAATGATCCGCCAACCCACCAGCAAATTTTTGAGCAGCACCTGCTCGAGAAGTATCTTGATGCTTCTTAAATTCTGATTCAAACACCTCTTCATTTACTTCCTGTCCATATTCAAGCGCAATTTCCTTGGTCAACTCCAAAGGGAATCCATACGTTTGATAGAGGTTAAACGCATCATCCCCACTAATCTGCCCATTCTTCTCCCAAATCTTCTGAAGCTCTTTCAAACCCTTCTGAATTGTCTTTTCAAATTTTTCAGCTTCTGCAATCAAAGCAGAAACAATCTCGCTCTGCTTTTGACGCAATTCAGGATACGCCGATTCAAGTGTCGAAATAACAACATCCGCAACCGCACGCAACCAAACATCGCCAGAAAGCTCGAGATTTCGAGCATGACGAATGGAACGGCGAATTAAACGACGCAAAATGTATCCTTGATCTTTATTCGAAGGCAAAACACCATCCGAAATCATCACGAGCGAAGCGCGCACATGATCCGCGATCACACGACTAGAACGCATATAACGTTCTTCCGCCAAATCTACCGCCGATAGTTCACCGATCCGACCCAAAATAGGCTGAAACAAATCCGTCTCATACACACTCTTCTTTCCCTGAAGCACCGCAATCGTGCGCTCCAATCCCATTCCTGTGTCTACATTCTGCTGAGCGAGTGGCAACAATTCACCTGCTTCTGTACGATTAAACTGCATGAACACGTTATTCCAAATCTCGACCCATCGCTTATCAGTTCCATCAAATGTCTCCGGAGCAGCTTCCTCACCTGTCCAATAAAAAATCTCGGTATCTGGACCCTGTGGACCTGGGTGCTTTCCACCTGCTGGCCACCAATTATCTTCCTTACCTAACTTTGCAATACGCGCAGGCGCAACACCAAGTGAAATCCATTTGTCATACGCTTCTTGATCAAACGGTGCAGATTCATCACCAGCAAAAACCGAAAATGCCAATCGATCAAGCGAAAGACCTAATTGATCCGGCGAAGTTAAAAAATCAAAACTCCACTGAATCGAATCTTCTTTAAAATAATCACCCAGCGACCAATTCCCTAACATCTCAAAAAACGTCAAATGCGTCGCATCTCCTACTTCATCAATGTCGCCGGTACGAATACATTTTTGATAATCAACCAATCGCACGCCCGCAGGATGCGTTTCACCCATCAAATACGGTACCAAGGGATGCATGCCGGCAGTCGTAAACAATACCGAAGGATCATTTTCGGGCACAACGGAAGCTGAAGGAATCTGAACATGACCACGTTCAGTAAAAAACGAAATATACTTTTGACGTAATTGATCTGCATTCATATAGACAACATTCTACTCAAACCAACAGAAACTTCAACTACTCGTGGCTAGGCTGAGTCATAACCGGCTCCTCAGTTTTCGCACGCAGAAACAGTCGCCTTTTCATGCTCGAGAGAAATTCATGCAATTCTGGACTTCGAAGCAAATACGCAAAAACGACATACACACCTAATCCCGCCACACTACAAATCAACATTTGAAGAAATACTCCATAAAATGTATCGAGCGAAACAAACTGAACAACCACGCGCTTCAATACCTGAATCACCACTGCCATCGGCAATGCAGACAAAACGAGCACAAAAAAGGAACGGAAGATCAACATCTCTTTCATGGCACCAAACGAAAACTTCAAACCAATGTATAAAAGAACGGCTTGCACAAACGAAGAGATCGAATACGCCACCGCCAACCCAACCACGCCAAATCGAGCCGAAAACACAAACGCAAGCACAATGTTTGCAGCGGCAGAAAAACAACCAACCAAAAACGGCGTAAAAGTATCGTGCTTCGCAAAATACAATCGAGCAAACAAGAACACGAGTGACTGAAAAATAAAACTAACCGCAAACCATCCAAGCGCATCCGCTGTCACAATGGTCGCAGGCCAGTCATAGCTACCCGCCCCAACCACCAATCGCACAATCTGCGCACGAAGCAAAATCGAAACAATCGTCGCGGGCACCAAAAACAACAACATCTGACGCACCACTGTAGAATACGTTGTTAAAAACGAATCATATTCCTTCTTTTCATAATACGCGCACAAGGCCGGGAATGCAGCAATCGAATACGAAACAGCAACTACACCAATCGGGAAGAAATTAAGATTATAGGCAAACTGCAACATAGTCACCGAACCAACACTTAGTGTGGTTGCAATAATCGTCATCGCAAAGAAATTTAATTGATTGACCGCGAGCGCCAACACACGTGGAGGCATATGCTTAGCTGTGTAGCGAACATCTTTATGCGTCAACGAAAAGACAGGCTTGTACCGATATCCTAAACTAATCACCCCAAGCACCTGAAGAAGTAAATGGAATGCCGCGCCCAAAACCACGCCCCAAGCCAATCCTTCAATACCAAAAATATCTACCAAAAAAATCGCTCCAAAAATGATCCCGACATTATAAAAAATCGGCGCCATCGAATACAGCAAAAATCGCTTCGCTCCCTGCAAAACGGAACCAAACACCATTGAAGCACAAAGAAATATTTGACTTAAGAACAAAATACGAGTCAGTCTTGCCAGTAGAACATGCTGCTCGCCAGTAAATCCAGGTGCAACCAAGTGCGTAAACGGGTCAGCGAAGACAATGCCTACAATCGAAAGAACAACAAAAAAAATCAACGTCAAATTCAAAATGGTATTCGTAAACCTCCATGCCTCTTCTTGCTTTTTACTTTCGTAATACTTTGTAAACAACGGAATAAAACTTGCCGACAACGTACCAACCACAATCAACTGATAGAACAGATCCGGGATACGAAACGCTTGAAAATACAGATCCAACTCAGTCGACGCCCCGAACGAACCGGCCAAAATACGATCGCGAACAAATCCAAAGACTCGAGACAAAATACCAAAAGACGCAACAATAAATGCTGCGCTCGTAACCGACTGTGCTTTTGAAGTAAGTGTTTTAATCACGATTTTTCAAATCACGGATCCGCTTTACCGTACGGAATCGACGACGTTCTCGTAAAGCTCGCTTAATGTCTTGAACAGAAGTACCGACCTGCTTTTCTGGAACAACATCAGCATCCACCTCCCGTTTCACCACCTTACGATTTCGATGCCAGAACAATACCACAATCGAAGCAACCAAAGTAGCAAATAGTCCAATCAACAACACTTGAACAAAAATATTATTCAAACTAAACGGCGAAATACGAATTTCAACCTGATCACTCACCGCAACACCAGCAGCATCCGTAACAGTCAAAATCACCGTTCGTTTCCCTAATTTTCTAAACGTATGCTCAATTTGCGGCTGTTGCGAAACAGTTCCGTCATCAAAATTCCACAAATACGTAGAACCATCCGTCACCACATTCACCGGTTTGAACACAAAAGTTCTCCAACCAACAGAAGAATAAACAAACGTTGAACGAGGCGAAGTCTGCAACAATCCCATTGCTTCGCGATCAATAAAAACAGATTCTTCAGGAACTTCTTCTTCAACCAGCACAACCTCCTGTTCACTTCGGCCTGATGAAAGATCACTCACTGGACGCGTTGGCTGCGGAACAACAGGTGCCGTCTGACCTCCATCTGCAACCACCTCATCCGATGCCACAGGCTGATCCCCTTCTTGCGCACCCTCACCTTCGTTAACAACTTCGTCAGGCGCCTGTTCAACCACCGGCGGAACCGAGTCATCCACAGGGTCACAAGCATCCCCAATTCCATCACTATCACCATCCTTCTGAGACGAATTAGCATCTTCTACACAGTTATCCTCCTCATCTACCACCCCATCTCCATCCTGGTCTTGAATTGGATAAAACAATTGCGTCAACGCTAAG
>CAZMTL010000011.1:0-27062 GCA_964569575.1 uncultured Gammaproteobacteria bacterium
ACTAAAATATACTCGATCGTTCAACACAATAAACCGACGCGCACTAGAACTGATAGCCGGATTTTCGTCTAAATCTTTTACCTGAACTGTTCCGAGCTCGGTTCCATCAGACTTCCATAACTCATTATTGCTATTAAGGCCATCTCGGGATTGGAAAAATATTCCACCGCTATAAGCGACGAGATCAGCAAAAAATTCATCTGCTCCGGGTACTATATCAACCACCATTTCTGTCCCCCCCTCTGTTCCGTCTGTTTTCCATAATGCTTGAGAAGCTACTCCATCGTTCGCTACAATAAATATAACTCCATTTGATACCGTTAACATGGTTGGCGAAGCTCCTATTGCACCGGCCCTTAAATCAATAACCTGCTCTGTTCCTCCTTCCGTTCCATCTGTTTTCCATAACTCCAAACCGGTCGCTGCGTCGTTAGCAACGAAGTAAACTACCCCTTCGAGCTCTACAAACTGTCGTGGCGCCGAACCCTGTGCTCCCACGTAGATATCTCTCACCATAACCGTCCCAACTTCTGTTCCGTCTGTTTTCCATAATTCCTGTCCGGAATCTGCAGTATTTGCTGAAAAATAGACTAATTCTTCCGTTGCAAATAATGATGTTACCTGTGAACCTTGTGCGCCTGCATAAATATCTTTCACCATAACCGTCCCAACTTCTGTTCCATCCGTTTTCCATAACTCTTTTCCGTTTTGACCATCGTTTGCAGCGAAGTAGAGTTCACCATTTAACTCCACTGACTCTACACTGGTAGTCTCTAGAGAAGAAAAATTTACTTCGAGTAAATAAGTATCTGCTACTTTTTCGGTTCCAACTTCGGTTCCGTCTGTTTTCCACAGATCAATGTCGCCAGTCTGCCCAAAAAAATCAAAATCCTCTTCCCGGTCTCCACCATCGAAATAAACCTCACCATTAAACTCGACCAGCGACTGAACACTGTATCCCCCGCTATAGTCCCAGTCTGCAAAGTACGAATCAAGCTGCATTGTTCCGAGCGCGGTTCCATCCGAAACCCAAAGTTCAGAAGTGTAGCCGTCGTAATCGAGAAGGGTGAAATAGTAAAGTCCGCCAATCGTTAAGTATTGTTCTGATTCTGCGTAGTTAAAATCCGGGTTTACATCGAGTACCAGCTCTGTTCCTACTTCTGTTCCGTCAGATTTCCAAAGCTCGACCCATCCACCAAAATCATTTAGGATGAAAAATAAATCGGTTCCAGCTAATCGTAATCCCGAAGGCTCTAATCCATTCGCGTCCGGATCTAAATCGGCAGCTAATTCTGTGCCCAGTTCTGTTCCGTCTGTTTTCCAAAGGTCGTATGTCGCAGAACCATCATCGGCGAAGAAATATAATGCATCGACTCCTGCTGTCAGATCGTATGGAAACGAGTTGCCCGTCACGTTTATATCACTTACGCGCACCGTGCCCAGCATAGCTCCATCTGTTTTCCAAATTTCAAAGCCTGTTATACCGTCTGTTGCTATAAAAAATAGCTCACCGTTGTAAATGGTAAATTCGTCAATCGCGCTATTGTTTCCGCCCGTATTAATATCCGCGACCATTACTGTTCCAACTTCGGTTCCGTCCGTTTTCCAAAGTTCGTTTCCGTTTATTCCGTTAGATGCATAGAAGTAGAGTTCACCATTAAATACGATTGGAGGCTGGCTCGTCATTGCATTACCTGCTCCTGGACTTATATCTTTCACCATAACCGTTCCAACTTCCGTTCCGTCAGACTTCCATAATTCACTGCCACTTGCTCCATCTGTTGCTGAAAAATAAAACTCGTTATTAAATTCGATGAACATCGATGTTGATGTAATCGAGTTCCCGGCTCCTGGGTTTATATCCTTCACCATCACAGTTCCTTCTTCGGTTCCGTTCGTTTTCCAGAGTTCGCTTCCGTTTACATCGTCGTCCGACACAAAAAATACCTCTCCTCCTACTTCGGTAAATCCTTCCGAAAATGAAGAGCCTGCTCCTTCATGAATGTCTTTTAACATCATGGTCCCTTCCTGGGTACCGTCGGATATGAATGGCTCGCTTCCGAATTCATTCGTACCGGCAAAATAGAGCGATCCGTTTGCCGCTTTTAGATACTGGACAAATGAATCGGATTCTCGAGGCTGTGTATTAATATCTTTAAGCAACTCCGGTTCGGCCGCGTGCGCGAACGAGGTTGGAAAACCTGCAAATACGATGGCAAGCAGGGAGAAAAACGCTAGGGATTTTTTATACGACATAGGCATGGTTAAAAACAAAAAACTTCTGAACAAATTATACCTTTTTTTGTTCGGATCACGAAATAAAACTGTGGAAGATTCGCTATTTTTTTGATGTTCGCGCGAGGGTAAGTGCTAATACAACCGTCATGAGCGCGAATGCGAGGACGAGAAGCCACGGAATCACAATCGACCAAGGCCATGGAGCTTGGATTGGAATAGCAATTGTTTCTGCCTGGCAGTCGCTTGGCTTGGTCGGATCGGTGTCGCTCGGAGTGCATTCTAGCGTGTCGTCCGTATCGACTGGAGTTTGTTCACCTGACTCTTCTGGCTCAATTCCTTCGTTGGGCGTTTCAACGCTGTCTGGCAGAGTCGACGGCGTTGGATTTGGAGTGGTTTGCGGGGGCGGTTCTTCTGGATTTGGACTTGGTTCGGGAGCTGGATCAACCGGAGTTGGTTCGGGTTCGGAAGGCGCAGGATCAACCGTGACCGGTTCTGTGAATGAAAACGATCCACCGCCGAAGGACGTAAGTACATTTGTACCGTTTCCGTCGGCCGCTAGGATGGATCCTTCGATAAATTGAGTTGTGATTGTTGTTGGCGACTCGCTTTGTACGGTGAACGTCAAAATAGTGGCATTTCCTGGACCGAACCCGTCGCCGAGTATGACTCCTTCGAATCGCGCGATGTTTGTGGATGGATCGTAAACTGGCTCCACGACCCAATAGTCAATCTCGCTTCCCCCGCTTGAAATCGTCACCGAAATTTCTTCAGAACTCGAAAATTGCACCGCACCGGAAACGGCGTTGATTTTTTGATCAGCGTAAACCACCACCGACGTCTGCACGCCTGTTCCTGCTTCGATTCGCTCGATGGCAGGCGAGAAGAACACTTGCGCTGCTGCAAATGCGCTGGATGGTACAAGCAGGGTGATCGCAACAAAGGTTGTGACAATTTTACCGACGCGGGAATACTGCATAGATCGTGAGTAAACAAATTATTGCACCGATCGCTAAGGCGATGAGAGAAAATGGGATTTGACCGGACTGTTTTTCGAAATAAATTTCACTCACCTGCTCGTTGCCTGCGCGGTCGATGGCTTTTACGCGGGCGCGGGTGATTCCTTCGATGAACTCGAATGGACTTGCGGCTTCGGCGAACTCACCATCATCAATTGCCACTTCGTAGCGCGCGAGTCCGCTTTGCTTGTCGGTGGTTGTAAATAAAAGTACCGGAGCTTCTTCGAACAGCGTTGAATCGTACGACACGTCAATATTAAATGGCTCGGGTGGCCACGTGTCGTCCCATTTTTCGGACGAAGCAGGTGACGGTGGTTCCGCTCGTACAACGGCGTCGATCGTGTAGACGGTTGGAGCGATTGGTACTTCCGTTGCGTTTCCGTCGTGTTCGTAGACTTCGACGTTATCAACCAGCACCTTCACCTCCGATTCGAGCACACGTACATACAGCCGGAACATACGAATATCGCCTGTTCGTCCACCGGTGGTTATTCCGCTCCAGGCCACAACTCCCTCTTTTACCTTAGGTGATTCTAACCAAAGGCCGATGTCGGAAATCGCTTCGTTTATTCCGCTTACCTCTCCTCCTTCGACTCGCACTTCGCCGCCAAATGCGTTTACCTCAATCTCATCAGCTCGCAAAATAATATCAACCGCTACTTCCTGGCCGATCGTGACCGAGTTGTACGAGGAGACGACTATTTCGGCAGCCTGAACAAATCCTGGAATGAATAGGATAGCTAGAAGCATGGAACCGATGAGTGCTTTTGCGTTTTTCATACTTATCCTGTCCAGAAAAAAGCCATAATACTAAAATCGCGCAGATCAATGACACCGTCGCCGTTCAACATGCGTTCTTCGATGGCGATCAACGCTTCGCTCAATGTTCGGCTATACCAATACGCTCCAATCGAAAAATCGATCAGGTTTACTCGGCAATCACCGTTTAAATCTCCACGCAGTGTACACTCCGCCTCAGTTTCGCCCACGATTACGTGTGCTGTATAACTTTCGTTGCTGATTAACGAACCAATCGTCGCTACCGCCATCACGTCGAATTCATTTCGTTCGGTTTCGATAATCCATTCTGAACGATAGTATCCGTTTGCGTCGGCCATGATGGTCTGTGATCCGATGTTGCGAATACTGACACGTACGTCGGCATCGGGAGTGGCGAACCCTTCTGTAATGATACTGACTTCGTTTCCGGCCCTTGTTGCGACGGAAGTAATGCTTGGAGAAAGAACGATGTTGAAAAATTCTATTTGCTGATGCACTTCGATAGTGCGGTACATGTGGTACAGGTTCGAGCGGCGCCCCTGTTCGTCGGTTGTATAGAGTGAAAAGAGGTACGAACCTGGCTGAATATCGTCGAGGTCGAGCGTGAACGCACCTGTTCTGCGGGCTTGTACCGAATCAACTTGTCGCCCGTCAATTAACAGATACACATCCTGGTTTCGGAATCCGAATCCGTTAAACAACACCCGTTCATCTTGTTGTGTAAAAATTCCTCCGTCCCCGCTCGAACGGCGCGATTCGGAATTGTCGGTTGCAGAATCGCATTCTGGATCGGCCGGGAAATCGATAAAGCCGTCACCGTCGTTATCGAGTGTATCGGCACACTGAGGCCCGCCGTTTATCTGAATAGAGAAATTTGAATTCACGCCGTAGGAAACGCTCGTTGCCACGAGTGTTGCGCAGAAAAATAACATGAGTACGGCCCACTTTCTCATATCGAAACTACAGTTAAGGTCATATCAATATTGTAACTTCCGATTGCCTGCTCGCCTGGGATTGATTGGGAAACGGCGGCGCCGGTAAAATCCCAATAGCATCCTGTCATTGAGGAAGAGTTTGCCGTTGCAAGCGTAATGGAATCTGTCACTCCTTCCGAAAAGCTGGCCGATGAACCTGCTGTTATTCCCATTAAATTACATCCACCTTGAGGTGATGCACTTCCGGTTGAAGGATTAATGCTCATTCTTCCGCCGAATGCGTCTGCATCAGCACCGTCTACTGTTCCCGCTGTCGGATCGTTAAAGTCATAAAAATTTGTCCCAGAACTCCACACGGCCGTTGGTCCATCATCTGCCGCAATTGAAAGCGCCCATTGCGGATTTCCTGTTGGATTCGTTACGCGCATTCGTTGATTATTTACTCCGAGGGTTGCCGTTGAGCTCTGCGGGCCAACCGTGGTCTGCACTGCGCTGAATGCCATCGTTGGACTTGCGACAGAAACACCTCCGGACGTCACAAAGTCCACCACCAGCGCGGAGGTAAGACTTATTTCTGGAAAAACGTTGTAACCTTCAAGTAAACTGCCGTCACTTTTGACTACTCGCAAACAATAGTCCTGGCCGGCGTCCATTCCGTTTTCGATAAGTGCAAAATCCCACAAACCACTTTCGCCGTTATTAATAGAGTTTACCGAGTTCGTAAAGGTATTTGATTCTTCGTATGTCTGCTCTATTCCTGAACCGCCGTTAAGCGGATCATTCGCGTTTGTCGTCAAAGCTGCTCCGTCTGATGGAGTCGCGTTATCGTTGTATGCCAGAATCGTGCTTGGAGTGACATCCGCGTACGATTCACCCGACACAGCCGGATCACAGGTACTTACTTTTTCTGCAAATTGTAATCTGAATACCGCTCCGGAGCTCGCAAGATCCGCAGCACTCACCTCAATGAGTAACCTTAATCGAAATGCTTCCGCGGCTGAGGTGATTACCGAGGCCACGTCTTGAGCTGCAAGAGGCGTTCCTACGTCGGTAGAGTTGAGGTTTTCGAAAAATCTGTAGGCAGCTTGAACAAATGTCGAAACTGCCTGCAGTGTGGCAAGCTTATTTCCCATAATGTCGTCTAAATCGTCGTTTTGCCAAATGACATAAAGAATATCTTGATCCAAGAGATTACCCGACATTGATCGAATGTCATCGAAATACCCTCGGTTGAGCTGGACGGATTCCGCACTCCACGTCGCTCCTCCGTCTTCTGACTTTTTGTAGTACACGCCCATAGCCGTTCCCAGCGTTCCGCTCAGATACGCTACATAGACATCTCCGGTGTTTTCGTCCATCACCGGGACGGGTGCGATCACACCCGCATTATCAGTCATCACATTTGCTCCCGCGACAAATCCTCCGCCTCGACTACTTTCATCAAAACTCCAAAATTCAACATCATTTGCAGCATTTGTTATTTGGTTCGCGAAGGCTAGGTATACGTCTGCTGTAGATTTTTTAATGGTTGCCGAAAACCATTGGTCATATGTTGCATTTTCTGCAAGCGTCGCAATGGTCGTCCATGCACCTGCCCAGGCATCGCTCACTTCGCTATAAATACGATATTGGATTTCGTTGGTCGCGGTTGCCGCTTTTATGGCAATGACATCTTGCCCTGTAAGCAGCGGGAGTAGCTGTATCTGATCAAAAGTAACATCACTCCAGCTAGCCGGAGTAATGTCGGACCACGAAGCTCCGTCGTCGATTGATTTTGCAACTAATCCCCCGGCCGCACCTGCGATACTTGCAAAGTTGGCGGTAATGAATAGGTTTCCTCCTACTCCTTTTGTAATAGACGGAGCCGCATTCACCGCTTCCGTGTATGTTGCACCTAGGAGCACAGGCGTCATTGTTCCAAGCAACACGTCTCCGGATGTATCCAGGTTTGTGTAGTAGATATCATCTGTTACATCTTCTGACACAGCAATGTGAATCAGCGACCCCGTTGTGTCACCCGGCGTCCATTGATCGTACCAAATGGACGAGTTTGTCCAACCTCCTATTGTCGTGTCTATTAAGACGCTTGTCTGCCAATTTTTTCCGCCGTCGCTGGTTTTTCGATACACAAAATCCTGTCCTGTCGAATCGACAAAAAATACATACCCTTCTAACGACGATGTAAATACAACCGTTGGCGAAGGACCGAATTCGTCCGAACCGTCCAGAATCGTATTATCAATCATCACTTCGATAAATTCGTCCACGGTACTAAAAAAGATGTCGTTCAAGTCGTCGTCATAATACAAAACCCCTAACCTATCTTCGCTTAAAAAGTTGCCAGCGACAGACTTGCGATCATCCAGCGCCGGGCCATGTAATTGAACAGATTCATCGCTCCATGTTGCCCCGCCATCTTCGGATTTTTTAAAATAGGTCCCGACTGATGCGTTCAGTGTTCCTCGCAGATACGCGACATAAATATAACCAGTATCTTCTTCCATCACTGGTACCGGCGCGATAACGGTCGCGTCGTTGGTGAATAGATTCCCTCCGGCCACGAACCCCGCTCCGCGATTACTTTCGTCGAAACTCCAGAACTCGATGTCGTTTGCTGCGTTTGCGCTTCGATTCGCGAACGTTAAGTACACGTCACCGGTAGATTTTTTTATTGTTGCCGAAAACCACTGGTCGTAAAGGGTGCTTTCGATCAATGCGGCAATCGTTGTCCAGGAACCCGCCCAGGTATCACTCACCTCGCTATAAATACGATATTGGATTTCGTCGGTTGCCGTTGCGGCTTTTATGGCCATAATATCTTGTCCGGTCACAAGCGGCACAAGCTGCACTTGATCGAGCGAAGCGTCACTCCAACTAGCTGGAGTAACATCGGACCACGAAGCTCCTCCATCAATCGATTTGGATACAAGCCCTCCGGCTACACCGGCAATACTTGCAAAATTGGCAGTGATGAATAAATTCCCTCCCGCACCTTTCGTAATCGAAGGTGTTACGTTTTCAGCTTCAGTGTAGGTTGCTCCTGCTAACACTGTCACAAAGCTTCCAAGGAGCGTATCGGTGGACGTATCTAGATTTGTATAAAAAATATCGTCGGACGCGTCGTCGGACACAGCGATATGTATTTGTGTCCCCGTTGTATCACCTGGCGTCCACTGATCGTACCAAATTGAAACATTTGTCCATCCCGTTGTTACCGTATCAATTACAGTAGGCGCCCCCCAAGCGATCCCGCCGTCCGTTGTTTTTTTGTACACCAAATCTTGCGCAGTACCGTCGATATAAAATACATACCCTGTCAGGTCGTCTGTAAAGACCAGGGTAGGAGAAGGTCCAAATTCGTCAGTAGCGTCCAAGATTGTATTATCTACCAACACTTCTGCTGCAAGCGCATCTTTCGGTTTAAAAAAAGGCACCTCTACATTTAGTAAGTGTAGAGGTAGCCCGGAAAACACTCCGACCAATCCTGTCAGTGCCAGAAAAAACAGTTTTTTCATATCACTTGTTCTCTGTTTTTGTTGCCATTCATGTTCGATGTTCTATCACCGTTACAAAGATGAGTTATCGTTCACGAAAGCCTTATCGGGCAACTACTTTCTTTTTTGCCTTTCGCTTTACAGATTTTGGCTTCGCTGTTTTTTTATGGCTCTTGCCGGGCGCAGCTTTTTTAGGAGATTCAGGCTTGATTTTTGATTTAGCCGTTTTTTTGAGTGGGGGAACGAGAATATGTTGTCCTTTTACAAACTGATACGGTGCTTGAAGGTGGTTTACTCGAGCGATCTGTCGCCATGAACAGTTTCGTTTTTTTGCGATGTCGAGCAGCGAATCATTTGGACCAACTTCTACAATATCCCATGTACGCAACCGATACTTTCGCTGAACGCGTCGTGCCAGGAAGAAGAATATGATTGAAAGAAGTAGGAAGAATACCGCAAGGTAGATAAAGATCGCCTGCATTGCCGGCATGACGAAGAACCATTTTGTCTGTGCGGACAAGTTAATAAGCGCTTTTTCCGAATTTTGACCGATACGTGCGTTTTCGGAATTATCGTAACTTACTACCAATGTTGAACGATACCATCCTCCCCAGAATGTATCGCTAAGGGCGTAGTTCCAGGTTGATTTGTCTCGTGCCAATACTGGGTACTGACCACCCTGTGTGAAGTATTCGAATCCAAGAATGTGTGAAGTTTGTACCGCGACATTCGTGTCAATCGAAACATTTCCAGTGCTCGCTACCGTTCCAGAGACAATTCGTTGACCAAGACTGTTCTTTTTATTTGCGTCGAAGCTTTGAATTTCGAGCGAGCGAATGACTTCGCCTGGAATCGTAATTGCTACACGCAAACCTGTTCGGAATGAAAGACTTACACCACTTCCTGCTTCTTTTGTTTTTGCTTCTTGAATCAAAATGCAGCCGTTATGCTCGCCTACATCTACTCCTTCGGGAACATTTACGAAAAACGGAATTACGATACTAGAACTTGGAGGCAATGTAAGACCGAGTTGTGTTGGTGTGTTTTCGGTTAGCGCTGAACCGCCTACTTCTGCCTCATTCACCGTTGATGGATCTGTTTCCGGCACCGTTTCCGTCACCGGACCCTCGGGTCCATTTATTGGCAGAAATTCGATCCAGGCTCCAACGGTCTTTCGCTCTTCCACGCGTTGCTTGCACGCAAAACCACCGTCCGTCGAAGGTGTTGAATCTGCCGAATATACAAACACTGTTTTTTCTTCTGGCGTATTATTAATGACGCGGACAGCATCGCTTGCCGATGTCCCAGGCTCGATTGTATGGATAAAAATAGATTCAGTTCGCGGATTTGCTGGATCCGGGTCTGCCGGTCTTCCTCCTAACCCTCCGTACTGCGCAGCAGACGCAAACGGACTCATGATAAAAAATCCGACAAGCAGAAATGCTGGAACTGATAGAAGTGTGCCAGTTCGCATATTAACTCGCTACTACTGATAACGTCATGTCGATATCGTAATCATTCGCCGCTGGCTGTTCTGCCGGAATAGTTTGTGACAAATCAATATCTTGAAGCGTCCAGTCACCGATATCGTCCGAACCGGCCGCTGCAGTAATCAATGTAATGCTATCCGTCACCCCTTCACTAAACGCCGAACTTGAACCAAGTGTTAAATTGGCTGTCGTACAGCTAGCGCACTGACCTGCAGCAAGCGTTCCGCCAGAAGGATCAATAGACAATTGCCCGCCAAACGAATCAGCATCTGCTCCGTCAGTACATCCGGCACTCGTAGGGTCGTTAAAATCAAAGTCCGTTCCAGCACTGTCCCACAGATCTGTTGCTCCTCCATCTGCTGCAATAGAAAGTGTCCAGCCTGCATCAGCCGCGTCCGGGTTTACCACGTAAATTTGCTCGGTTGCTGTTCCGAGCGCTCCTATCGATGTCTGACATCCGAAATCGAATGTTACCGCAGAAAATGTTACCGAAGGACTAGCAACCGGATCGTAAGAACCATCAACGATATCTACCGCCAATGTTCCTGCATTAATTGTTTGCGTAAAATTTGATGTACTCGCCGCTAAAACTCCGCTCGTCAGAGACAGTAGTAAAGTCATCCCTCCCAATGCTTTTAACAAAGTCCTCATAATGTACCCATTATACAGCTCCCCTTCTCCGTTCCGCGAATAGGTATGTGGATATGTTTTTCTATTTGCTTTCCCCTTGTACTTCATTATACTCTGCTTGTATGGATTCAGTCTTACAAGTCAGTTTTACTATCTTAGTTGGACTTGGTGTTTTGCTCACCTTTATTCCAACCACCCCAGGGATTCCGTACATGCTTTTTGTCACCGGATTGTTTTCGGTGCTCACAAAATTCGATGTCGTTAAGCCTTGGATGCTGGCGGTCTTTGCCGGCATTACCTTACTTTCGATTATTGTTGATTACTCCGCGGGGTTGATCGGAGCTAAACTTGGGGGCGCGAGCAAGACATCGGTGATTGTTGGGTTGATCGGATTGGTAATCGGATTGATTGTGTTCCCGCCGTTTGGGGCGTTGATTGGATTGTTTGCCGGCGTGTTCTTGGCGGAGTTGATCGAATTTAAGGATCACGCAAAGGCATTGAAGGCGGCGAGTTATTCCCTTGTAACCACAGTCATCGGTGCGCTTGTGAATATTGCGCTTGCGATTACGTTCTTTATTCTCTTCTTAATTTTTATTTATTAGTTATGAAAAATCTACACACAGGAGGCTGCCACTGCGGCGCGGTTCGTTACGAAGCAACGATTGATCTTGATCACTGTATTACTTGCAACTGCTCGCTTTGTCAGAAAGCGGGAACGATGTTGGCATTTGTTCCGGAATCGGATTTTAAGCTTCTTTCTGGCCAGGACGATCTAAAAGATTATCAGTTCAATAAGAAAGTCATTCACCACTACTTCTGTACCACCTGTGGCGTACGGTCGTTTGGACGGGGAGCCAATGCTGCGGGCGAAAAGACGTACGCGATTAATGTTCGATGTTTGGACGATGTGGATCCAACCACTCTTTCGCCGACGCATTATGATGGGAAGAGTGCTTAACCCCTTAAGTTCGCATGCACAAAAAATCACCAGACGTTCTGGTGATTTTTGTTTAGACCTGCCTTAACATCTACCCTTTCACCGCTTTTGCGACTACGTCGGCGACGGATTTGTTTAGAGCTTCGGGGAGGATTTCGTGTTCTGTTGGATTTGGGACCATGCTCGCGATTGCGTTTGCGACGCGCAGCTTCAATGCATCGTCGATTACTGTGATTCGTGCTTCTAGAAGGCCTTTGAAGATTCCTGGGAATGCCAGCACGTTATTAACCTGGTTTGCGAAATCGCTTCGGCCGGTGGCGATTACACGAGCTCCGGCTTCTTTGGCGATGTCGGGCATTATTTCTGGCGTTGGGTTCGAGAGTGCGAAAATAATCGCGTCGCTGTTCATTGATTGCACCATTTCTTTTGTTAACACGCCTGGCTTCGACACTCCAATAAATACGTCTGCGTCCTTTACCGCTTCTTTCAACCCTCCAGCTTCGACCGAGGTAAGAATTCCTTCTTTCAACAAGCGTTGCTTTACGTCATTTAAATCCGTTCGTTCGTTGGTGATAATTCCTTGGCTGTCGACACCGATCATTTGTGCAGTTGGAGCGTAGGCTCGAAGCAATTTCATGATTGCAACTCCAGCTGCACCAACACCGTTTACTACAATACGTAGATTATTCAACTCTTTTCCTGTTACCTTCACTGCGTTCATTAATCCGGCGAGCACAACGATCGCTGTTCCGTGTTGATCATCATGAAATACCGGGATGTCGAGTTTTGCCTTCAGCTTCTCTTCGATTTCGAAGCATCGAGGCGCCGAGATGTCTTCTAGGTTGATGCCGCCGAACATAGGCGTGATCAATTCCACGGTGCGAACGAATTCATCTACGTCCTGCGTTTTGATTGCGATTGGAAATGCGTCGACGCCTGCAAATTCTTTGAACAATACGCACTTCCCTTCCATCACTGGTAATCCGGCCTCTGGTCCGATGTCACCTAGTCCGAGTACGGCGCTTCCGTCAGTGATGACGGCGACCATATGGCCTTTGCGGGTATAGTCGTAGACTTTGCTGATGTCTTTGTGGATTTCGAGACAGGGTTCTGCCACACCGGGCGTGTAGGCTAGGCGCAAATCCTCTTTTGTTTGAACTGGCGCGCGCGAAATGACTTCGATTTTTCCTTGCAGTTTTTTGTGAAATTCTAGTGGGTTCATAGGGTTTAGTTGATTCTGTGACTCGTGCTCCTGCAGTTTACTCCTGCAGCCTAAAAAGCTCAATCGTTTGACGTCGTGTGAATTTTTGTGTAGTTTTAGGTGTTCGATTTCGAACAACTGGAGGCACCCTTGAACTTCAAAAGCGCCCTTCGCGCGTACATCGATACTTCTGACGACACCAATCGCGAACGCCTCGAGCACGCGATCAAGCTGATCATCCTGCATCACGAGGTGTTCGCAGCTACGCGGCAGCTCGTTCGCGACCACAAGGAGCGCCTGCGCACGGAAGATCTGTGGATCGTCGAGGCGCTGCGGGTGAAGCTCGACGAGTTCCTCGACAACAGCAATCGCAAACGCCTCGAGCAGCTGTTCGCGGAGGCCGTCGCCGAGATCATGCCGAAGGCAGATCGAAATGAAGCGTAAGCTGGAAGACGTGATTCGCTCGATCGTGAGCGGAGAGACTGACGCCACAGTGGGTCGATCGCAGATGCTGCAGGTGATCGAAGACCTCAGCCTGTGGTCACTGATCAGGAAGGAAGCCAAGGTGCTCGGCAGGTTGAGGCGCGAACTGCACTTCGACCACGAGCCGCTGCTCTTCGAAGCGGTGAACGCCCTGCAAGAGCGACTTCACACGTACCAGCGCTATGTCGATGCCGAGCTCGCCGAGCAACGACAGAAGGAATTCGAAGAGCTGTGCGACCGTCCTAACTGAACAGCGCCGCACTCACCGCGCCCCACCTGGGGCGCTTTGCTTTTTTGGGAGCAGGGGTGGAGTCGCGGTTTTTTATTTGATGTGACACGCGTAACCTCCCCTAGCCCTTCCTCGTGGATCTGAAAAGGAGGGGAAACGCATTTTGATTTTCACCGAGAGATCTTTCGACATTCGCTCGAAGCAAGGAAGACGATGGATCCCGGGTCGGGGCCCGGGATGACGAGAGCTTGAGTGGAGAATAAGACGCATACGAATACGCACGAAAGCGCACAGATCCCCGGCGCTAGAGGCCGGGCAAGCTTTCACTTCGTTCAGGATGACAAATGCGCGCGTGTCAGTGAGTATTTAAAAAATCACGCGAGTAACATCGCGTGATTTTTTTATTTTTCTTTCTTTTTAGTCACATTAAACCCTAGATACTTCCCCAACATCATCCGTGTTTGCGCGTCGATTGCTGGCCAGGCTCCTAGTACGATGAAGGTGACGGGCATGAGGATCCACTGGAAGATCATGATTAGCCAGTTCCATTTGTTTACATCTTTTGGTCGTGGTGGGAGCAATAGTACGCTCATGATTCCTGTAGCGAAGATCCCGACCGTTGCGATCCGCATCATGTTTTCGAGGACGAATGGCGAATTTGCGATTAAAGCGACGTCGGAGTTTTTTGCGATAAAGAGCGGGAGGTATCCGAGAAGGAAAATGAGCATTGGCGCGGTTGCCCAGGTGAACATTCCTTCGATTTGGTTGAAGACAAATTTGAACTTTACCCAGAACGAAATTTTTGGATGCTTTGGAAATTGTCGCATCATGTAGGGCAGGTGCTCCACTCCCCATGCCCAACGTCGCTGCTGTTTGTAGAGGGCTTTGATACTTTGCCAGTAGGTTGTTTCTTCAATTGCATCCATCGCAACCGGAAGGAAGACTGGTGTTACGCGGTATTCACCGTCGTAGTGCAGAAGACCTTGAAGGAAAATGCGTGAATCTTCCGAAACTAGGTCTGGTTCCCAGTATCCAACATCTACCAGCATTTGCCATGGCATCGAGTGGGACGAAAATGTCCAAAGACGTTCTGGGCGTACAAGTTCGCTGAATAGCCAGAAGACGGTTCCGAATGCCATGACGCGCACCGGTGCTGAAGTGTGCCAGATGTTGTTCGAAAACAGAACGACCGGCTGGTACGAACTGCGAAGTGGATTTTTTTCGGTCAGGAACAGTTGCGCGAGCTTAGCGTAGTATTGCTTGTGCGCAATCGTGTCGACGTCGAAGGCGGACACGATGATGTTTTTGTAGGGGATTTTTTGATCATCTATGTAAAGGCGTACCTTTTCCGCCATCCATTTCATGTTCGATCCCTTCCCTGGAATTTCACCTGGCAATCCCTTTGGATGCACGGTGAACATCAGGTGTTTAAAGACGCCTTTGAATTCTTTTTCGAGCTCGGCTTTGTAGCGTTCGAAATTCTCTTTGTCACCCTCTTCCCCACCGATCACAACGATAAATCGATCGTTTCGATATTCGGCTGTTTCAATTCCCTTCAACGCTGCTCGCAAAATCGAAAGACCTTCCTGGTACGTTGGCAACATCATGACGTGGTAGATCTGGTCCCAGTTTTTGATTTTCTGCAATTCTTGGTACCAGTTCACCTTTGCTGTTCGACGGTAGGAAATGTATGCGAAGATTGTGTGAATCAAGAAGTAGATCACCCGCATGGTCCAGTACAAATCGAACACGATAATGAAAATAATCGCGTAGATTGGGGCGAAAATGGTGGAGAGGATAGCGAGCGTGAAGGTGGTCCAAACCATGGCTCCAGGCACTATTTCCCAAAATCTATTTTTTCCGTATTGGCCGAATTGCTGTGACATAAGGTGGGATACTATCAGGATTTTGCCAATTAGGAAAGGGGTTTGGTGAAGCGTGATTTTGCTTGCTTACACGCGCAAATACCGTCGCATTGCTACGTAGGTAGTCACTAGCGAAAGAAGCGAGAGACAGATAAATTGAGCACCAAAAATAAGGAGGCCGTTTTGGATAAAGTACGAGGTTAATCCTGTTTCGATGTTTGCAAAATAGCGCGTAAGCCACGGATCGAGCGCACGGAAGGTGGCGAACGACATGCCGATCATAAGGGCGGTTGCGATAGCGCTGTAGAAAATCGCTTCAATAAGGAATGGTCCACGAATAAACCAGTCGTTTGCTCCTACCAACTTCATGATTCCGATTTCGTCGCGGTGTACGTAAATAGCGACACGAATGGTGTTAAAAATAATCATGACGGCAACGAGCGAGAAAAATCCGATCAACGCTACTCCTCCATATTTTAGCCGCTCACTAAGACGATTAATGTTTTCGATCACTGCTTGGTAGTCTGCTTTGTCGGTTTCTTTTATGAACGGTTGATATTCCGGCGTCTGGATAGATTCGAGAATAAAATCAAAATCTTCTGGTGAACGAGCAGAGACAATTAATGCATGACCGAATGGGTTTCCGTCGATTTCATCGAGTGAGGCAAGTAGTACTGGGTTACCTTGATTGCGAGTGATGAATGTCTGCAGAGCATCTTCGGACGACACAAATCGTACATCGCGCACTTGATCGAGCCCAAGTAAGTATCCTTGAGCCGACTGCACAATGTCTTGCGATGCCTCTGGATTGAAATAGATCGAGACTTCTACCTTCTCCTCTACCGAACGCAAAGCAGCATCGGCGAGAACGTTCATTACCAACACAACGTTTACGGTAATGAGCGTTAGGATGAAGATAGTGATGGTGATGAATGAAAGCCAAAAATTGCGTACGAAGTTTTGTACTGAAAAGGTTCCAACACGAATAAGTGAAAGGAGGAATTTCATGAGAGTACGTATTTACCGTGTTTTACGTCCGAAATAATCTCGCCGTCCTGGATGGTGATCACGCGTTTTTTGAGCGCATTCACAATGTCCCGGTCGTGCGTTACCAGCACCACCGTGGTTCCGAATTCGTTGATTTTTTTAAGTAACTGGATGATTTCGTGGGAATGGATGGTGTCCAAATTCCCTGTTGGCTCGTCGGCGAGAATGATTTTTGGTCGATGCACAAGCGCGCGCGCAATCGAAACACGCTGTTGTTCCCCACCCGAAAGCTGGCGTGGGTAGCGGTGCGCTTTGTCGGAGAGTCCAACGATCTTCAGTACTTGCGGCACGACTTCTTTAATTCTCTTTCCGGGTTCACCCGCGACCTGCAACGCGAACGCCACATTTTCTTCTACGGTTTTTCGGCCGAGTAGTTTGAAGTCTTGAAAGACCACACCAATCTGTCTACGCAGAACAGGAATATCGCGACCAGAAATGCGACTAATATCCCAATCTCCAATTACCACCGAACCTGCGGTTGGTGCCTCTTCGGCAAAGAGAAGTTTTGCGAGCGTTGTTTTTCCGGAACCAGATTGCCCTACAATCGAAACAAATTCGCCTGGTTTAATATGCAGGCTTACCTCCTTCAGCGCCGTTGTTTTTGGGCGATATATTTTACTGACGTTACTCAGTTTGATCATGTACGAATTATAACACAGTGCGCAGGCGATCGGCACAAACACAAAGCCCCGACCGCCAGTTGGCAATCGGGGCTGTAACTCTAGTCGCGCTCGACCGAATCAGTAGTTCTTGCGCGCTATGCTTCTGATTGTTTTATTTTTTGGAATTCTTCTTGGTTGAAGAAGTAGAGGAGCCATTTTTTTGGATTTGAGAGTTGTTGATTGTCAGTTTCGTTGATCAGCTCTAGTTCACCGATGCGTTCGTCGTCTTGAATCACCAGCAGGGTTTCACCGGGTTTCGCTAGGCCGTGCTTGGTTCTTGCTTCGCCTTCTAGATATTCTTCGCTTGATAGATCATTGATCAGTTCAATCGATGCCAGGCGACGATCTTCTAGTTCGGCGCGTTCGGCTTCGAGGCGGCGGAGTTCTTGGTTGATCTGGCGGTTGGTTACATATTCTCGACCAAACGTGAGGGCGAGGAAACAAAAAATTGCTACAGCGCAGAGCGCGAAGAAGAAGAGTTTGTTTGATGTGCTAAAACGTCTCGACATGTTAGGCGATAGTTTTTACGTGGAAGGTGGTTTCCACTTTTTCTTGTTTTAGTAAAAATTGTACCTCATTTATGGTCTTCGCGATATCGTCTGGATGGCGCACGCCTTCGAAACGAATGTCGAAACCGACGGATTGCTTTGTTACGATGGTAAGCGCACCGATGTCGAGCATGCGAGCGAGCGTTCCTGCGCGATCAACGCGCACGTCGCGTACATCTTTTAGCTCAATATCCGTCACTTCGCGCGAAAACCAACCGAGTTGTTCGCTGTCGATCACCCTGCTGTCGGTGACTAGCAACATGGTGTTGTTCCATTTTTTCCACCAGCGCGCGAGTAGCAATAACCCGATCGCGAATACGATTGCGCCTGCAATTATACCAGGCATGCCGAGGAGGATAATTGGGAATAGCAGAAAAAAGGGCGCGAGCAGAAAAAGAGCCCACACGGCCATGGCGTGTTTTTCGGCCCATACGCTTCGGCGCACAAGAAGCGCAATGCGTTCGTTTGGATGTAAGTCGATCGTCCTCCTCATGCGACTACTTATTGAATGATTCTACAACAGTGCGATCGCTCCATGGAATTTTCTTTCCGTTCGCCACCGCCATGACTGGTTCGGATCCCTTCCCTGTCAACACGACCACGTCGCCTTTTTTCGCTTGCCCGAGGGCGAAGAAAATGGCTTGTTTGCGGTCTTCGATAATAAATAGATTTTTTTCGTCCACCTTCCCTGCTTCGCGTGCGCCTTCGGCTACTTGTTCGATGATTTCGAGCGGAGGTTCGTCGTATGGGTCTTCGTTTGTCACAATCACGATTGATTCATGTTCTGCCGCCATCTTTCCAATTAATGGCCGCCGAGCGCGATCACGACCACCGCCCGCACTTCCGTGTACGCCAATGATGCGTTTTGGTGAAAGCGACGCGACCGAATCGAACAATGCCTTAAGCGCATAGGGTTCGTAGGCGTAGTCGATGATAACGGTTGCACCGTTTTTGAGAGTGATTGATTCAAATCTGCCAGCGATGTCGTGCAGCTTTTCGATGCTCTTCAGTAGCTTTGCGCGATCAACATCAAGCGCACTCACAGCCGCGAATGCAGCGATCGCGTTCATCTGCTGGAACTGCGCGACAAGCGGAATCGTCACCTTCTTTCCGCTCACCTTCACTTCTGCACCAGCGGCGGTTTGTTTTATTTTTTCTACAAAAATGCTGGCGTCTTTGCTTTTCCACGAGAACGTGACTAGATCATCCGCTTCGGGAGCTGTGAAATAATCTGCGTGTTGATCGTCGATGTTGACTACACTTACTTTTTGAATTTCTTTCCCTGCGATTTTCTTGCGACGCGAACGTGCTAGATGTGTGAACAAACGTACTTTTGCCGAACGATATTTTTCAAAACTGCCGTGTGATTCGATATGTTCTGGCGTGAGATTTGTGAACACGGCCACATCGTAATTAATGCCGATGTGTCGAAATTGCACAATTCCTTCGGACGATGTTTCAATGATCGCCACATCACACCCTTCGTTCACCATTTTTTGAAGAAGTTGTTGCAAATAAAAACGTCCCGGCATGGTCATCTTCATCTTGTTCTCGATTTCTTTTCCGTTAATGAAAAAGCCTGCGGTTGTTGTGTATCCCACTTTGTACCCAAGCGACTTCAGCAGCTGCGCCGTAAACTGCACTGTGGACGACTTCCCATTCGTTCCCGTTACCCCAATCACCATCAACTTATCTGAAGGATGCCGATAATACACAGCCGAAAAACGCGCAAGCGCGTAGTGATAAGGCCGCAAAGCGGATTTTGGAATCAGTTTTTTTAATCGGTGAAGCATGTTTTGGATTGGGGCTGATGGGGGTAGTTTACCATAATTGAAAGAAGTGCCTGAACTAGGAAGATTTCTTGAAGATCAGTAAATTTGAATTTGCTAGATCTTTAAACTTTTCGTACCGGGGATATGCTTCTATCAACGACTGCGTGGGTTTCATGGGCACGAGGGTTGCCAAATCCATTCCGGCATTCTTTGCGGCTGCTACGTACACATCGGTTTTTCTATAAATATCTGCCATTTCACCTTGAGCACGTGCCGATAGCGAAACAACTGTTCCTGGATCTACCTGCTCGATCGCGATTACTCCCTGTCTATCGGGATGATTCGCGTAGTCATAATCTCCAGATACAACAACTAAATAACCGCCTTCGATTAGATGTGAGCTCAATTTTTGAAATGCGTGATTGATGTCACTCACATGTGCCGTCACCCAAATTAAGGTGATCACATCAAATTGCTCGTTTGAGTGGAATGAATCAAGGGAATTATTATAGATCTCTGCGTCTGGAAATTGGGCCTTGAGTAACTCGTAATTCGCCTTCGAAGGTTCGGTAGCGGAAATTGAGGCGATCGGAAGCTTTCGAAGCTCGGAAATAAGCCAGCCTGTTCCTGCGCCAATATCAAGAATTCGCTTGCCTGCAAAAAGATCTTTGTGCTGCGAAATATATTCCCAAGCAAATTTACGCGTTGGCGACAGTGTGCTCGATTCCGATTTCCAATCTAAACTTTTGCCATCATACTGATGCGGATCGATCGCGCGATTAAATAGCTCAGTCTTTTTCATATCTTTGGTTCAACGGTTTCTATAGTAAAACAAAACTCGAACGTTTGATAGTTCGAGGTTCATGCCTCTCTTGCATCATCCCTGGCCCCGACCAGGGATCCAGCGTTAATCGCCACGAAATTCGATGGATCCCGGATCAACTCCGGGATGACTGCTCTCTACTGCTTACTCACCCATTTGTGCGCTAAGCAACTTTCGAAATTCTGAATCGGAAAGTTGAATAAGCTTCGAATCTCTTCCAAGCGCAGAGTTTGTGATTTCCCTACTCATCCAATCTAAAGACTTGAAGCTCTCTGCTTCTTCAGCCGTTTTGAATTCAACTTCCGCACGAATTAGCGGCTCAAATCTTCCTTTATACACCTTGATTGTTATATTTGGATTTGAAGACACTTCATATCCTTCTCGTACAATTCCCTCTTCGCAATCTATCTTTAAATGCTCGAATTCTTCTTGAGTTATCTCTTCTTTTTCTTTTGTTCGCTCTAGTTCAGAAATCATCTTTTTCTTTTCTCGATAATATTTTTCGTCCACTTTTTGTATTCTATCTTCAAAGTCACTAGATACTTCTAGATAATATCTTTCATACTTTCTTGGCGCCCGTTTTTGTATGTCGATTGGCATTTTCTTCACTAAAAACTTTCGTTCGATTTCGTTTTTCATATAACAAAACTTGATGGTGGTTGATTTTAATCGTGAATCAAATGTTTGTTGTAGCCTGCTGACTTTAGGGTCTCGTAAGCTACTAAAACGGCTTCCGGAACATCTTGCTCGATTTGGTAACCAAGCTTTGGGTACTCGATAATACGATTTAAATCACCAACCATGATATTTATTTCTGCCTCTGGGTTAATCGAATTCTTGATGTACTCGTGAAA
Organism: uncultured Gammaproteobacteria bacterium; assembly: GCA_964569575.1. Lineage (GTDB taxonomy): Bacteria > Patescibacteriota > Patescibacteriia > UBA9934 > UBA9934 > JAQCKO01. The sequence continues at coordinate 21,005 of CAZMTL010000011.1, forward strand.
TTGAATGTTCGGAGAAGTGACAATCAAATCGATATCAGGCCACAGCATTCGACCGGTCGCATAAGCACGACGCTCCATGTACGGTTTTGTTACAACTAGTGCGTTATCAAAGACTATATCCTTTTCCTGCAACACCTTCCGAGAAAGTGTAAAATTATTTCCAGTATTCTTCGCTTCGTTTTCTAGTAGAATATTTTCTCGCGGAACTCCTCGTGGCATCATTACCTCTGCAAATTTTTGAGCTTCTGTTTGATTCCATTCGGTTTCCAATAAGTCGCCTGCATGCGCTACCCCACCAGAGACAATTATTGTTGGTGCAAATTTTTGCACGAATAACTCAGCGGCATATTCTGGTACACGCAAATCGTGACCACCGAGGACTAACATAATATCCTTTTTAACTAGCGGATGACTTAGCCTGTGATAGTCCCACAATATCTGTGCGTTATTTAAATCTTCTGAATTCATAATAGTATTATCCGCCTCGCGCAGCTGTAATAGAAATTTGCTAAATCAAAACTTGAACGTTTTATCGCTCAAGTTTTTAAAATTTTCTTACGCTACCACTCCAAACTTCGTCAAATGATTTTCGATCCGTGTCATGAAACGAAATATCGTCACTGAGCACTTTGTTCGATTGCATAGCGTGAGGTATTATTTTACCTTCAATTTATGCGATCCTTTCACTGCAAAATCTTTGTTTAACATCTCTATTACATACGGATCATATGCGTTCTCTAAACTGCCCTGCAGAACCAGTTCGGCAAATTCTGTTCTTACTTTTGGCATATTCTCTTTTATCTTGTTTTGAAGTTCTTTTGGCAGCACATCGAAATTAAACGCAGTTGCTGGCCCCTCATTCGTAAGGGAGATTGCATATTGTTTTCGCTCTTCTTCTGTCATGACATCGTAAGCAGAGATAAACATGATGTTTGCTTCATCGAAACCGGCATCCTTTTCGTGCATCATGATCGCAGCCCAATCATCTCCATCGTCAATAAAATCTGTTGGGATATTTCTGCTACTCAACAACCAAAAATAGCCGTGACGATTTATATTAAAATGATAGTTGCTTAGAAAATATGACCCTTTAGATACTGCACTCTTCAATTGATCACCGTATTCTTCTTGGTTCCTATCAATTGATGGCGATGTCATGAAATATAGTGCTCTGGCCGTTCTTCCGTTTCCGTCTTTCATCGGATGAAGGTATATAAGCGCGTTGAAGAGCGTTAGCGCAACAGCCTGCCTAGAATCTTCGGTACCTTCTTCTATTTTTAATTTTAGCTTTTCGAAAATTTCTTTCATGATTCTTTCCGACTCTTCTTTCGGCGGAAAAACGATGTCGATTTCGCCAAAACTGTCTTTCGTCATCATGTCATTTTCGAATGATGCACGATCTTTTGTATTTGCGTTACGTAAAATACCGTTCATTCTTTGCAACATGCTGATAAATTGATCGTAATCCATGCCACTAAAAGATTCTAGCAAAATTTGTGGATTCGCTTTCTGTTCGGGAGTCAACATTTTATCAACAAACCTATTAAATAGATCCGTCGCCTCTTGCCGATCATACGCGTCCTGCATTATTTTGAAGTATTCTTCGTTTCCGTTACTTATACTTGGTCGAGCTATCCGTCTTTCTGACATACATGCTTAATTTCTTATAAATCCCTACAACTCCCTCACCGCTTCCCTAAACTGCTCCCCGCGATCAAACTCGTTTAAGAACATGTTGAAACTTGCGGCTCCTGGGGAGAGGAGGACTAGGTCGCCTGTGCTAGCAGCGGATTTGGCTTTTTGGACGGCTTCTTTCATGGAGGAAGCTCGCTCGACCGGGATTCGGTTGTTGATCAACTTCACTAGCGTTTCCGAAGCGTCGCCGTCGAAGAGGATGGCGTGCTTGCACGTGTTTACGATTTCTTCGGCCATTTCTTCGTATTCCAAGCCTTTGTTTTGTCCGCCGGCTATGAGCACGATGTCTTTTTCTTCGCCGAATCGTTTTAGCGCGACAATTACCGCGCCTGGGTTGGTGGCGGTGGTGTCGTTGATGTAGGTGATTTCGTCGACTTCGCGGACTAGTTCTTGGCGGTCGGATACGCCTACGAATTCACGTAATACTTGTTGAATAATTTCGACTGGCACTCCTCGCAACATAGCAGCACAGACTGACGAAAGGACGTTTTCGGTGTTGTGGTGGCCCTTTAGTGCGACTTCGGCGAGTGGAAGAATTGGAGTCTCCTCTTCTTTCTTTCGGAACACAATCATGCCGTCTTTTACAAAACAGCCGTCGTGTTCTTGGTAGGTTTTTGAACACCAGAAGAGCTGACCTTTTACTTCTACTTCCATCATGCGAACGGTTTCGTGGTCGTAGTTAAGAACGGTGTACTGATCAGGTGATTGCCATTCGAAAATGATTTCTTTTGAATGGATGTAGTGACCGTAGGAGTGGTAGCGGTTTAAGTGGTCGGGGAAGACATTTGTGAGGACTGCGATGTCTGGGCCTCGGCCGAGCGCCTGGAATGCGGGCGGAAGACTTTCTAACATCCATGACGAGAGTTCGAGGACGGTCGGATTTTGTTCCTCGGTTTTCAACATGTCGTCGAGGGATTCGAGCGGAGACGTTCCGACGTTTCCGGCGATGATGGTTCCTTTGTCCCACGCCATCAGCATTTCACCGATTAGTTTTGTGGTTGTGGTCTTCCCTTTTGTTCCCGTCACAGCAATCACTGGGTCTGGCGTGTAGCGGAAAAAGAGACTGACGTCCGATTCGATTGAAACGTTGTTCTTTTTTGCTTCCTGGATGTATTCACTTTCGCTTGGAACGCCTGGGTTTTGTAGAACACAATCAACGCCGGTGAAATCTTCTAATCGGTGCTGGCCTAGAATGAAGAGCGGTGGATAGATTTCGCGGTCGGGAAATTGGGCGCGGTATTTTTCGTGCCACGACATCACCATTTCCATCGATTCTTTTAGATCGGCTTCATCTTTTAGGTCGGTAATAATGGTTTGCGCCCCGTGACGCATTAACCACTTTGCCGCACCTAGTCCACTCCCCTTTTCGAATCGCCCGAGTCCCATCACAGTAACTACGGCGTCTTGAAATTTTTCGATTGATGATAAATCCATATGATGTAAGTATATCTTTTTTGGTTTGTGGAGGCTAGTTGAAGAAGGAGGGAAAACGTGTTTTGAATTTCGCTCGATGCGAGAGAATCGATGGATCCCGGGTCGGAGCCTGGGATGACGAGAGCTTCCTGGGTGCGTAAAGCGGGTGCAATTTTCGCCGCGGGATGAACTATGCGCGACTGCGGAATCCGTGGAAGATGGCTTTTCCGATTTCGATCAGGATGAGGTTGATGAGCGAGAGGCCTAGGACGGCGGCCCATTCGATTGGGCTTAGGAGTTCGAAGGCGAAGAGGTTGCGGAGCGGCGGGAAGAGGAGCGGAAAGACTTGTAAACCTGCGCCGGTGATTACTGCGGCGACAAGCCATAGGTTCGAAAACGGGTTTGAAGCGAAAGCACTTTTTCGGAGAGAGCGGATTGCGAAGACGTAGAGCAATGTCGAGAATCCCATTTTAAGAAAGATGAACGTGCGGATTTTTTCGATGGTCCAGTCTTGGCCAAGTAGGTAGAAAAATACAGCAAACACAATCACATCTGTTGCGAGTCCGACCGCAAGGATGAGCGTTTTCATTTCGATGTTCAAAATCGGTTCGCTCTTTTTGCGTGGCGGTTCTTTCATGATTCCCGGTTCGCCTGGTTCGAAGGTAAGTGCCATCGCAGGAAGGCCGTCTGTAATGAAGTTGATCCACAAAATTTGCGCTGGAAGAAGTGGGAGCGGAAGACCGAAAATAAGGGCGCCTGCTACAAGCACGAGCGCGCTTAGACTATCTGCCAACAAATACACAACTACTTTGCGAATGTTTTCGAAAATGACTCGTCCTTCGCGGATGGCGGCGACGATGGTGCTAAAACTGTTGTTGAGCAAAACCATGTCGGCGGTTTCTTTTGCAACTTCAGTTCCCGAACCAACAGCGATTCCGATGTCGGCGACCTTGATGGCTGGAGCGTCGTTTACGCCGTCGCCTGTCATTGCAACCGCATGACCGCGCGCTTGCCAGGCGCGAACGATGCGCAGTTTGTGCGATGGCGAGACACGTGCGTAGACTTTGATCATCGGGACGCGTCGGGCGAGTTCTTGGTCGCTCATTTCTTCTAACTCAGCGCCTGTGACACTTTCACCGCCATCTTCGATCAACCCTGCTTCACGCGCAATGTTTACAGCGGTGATTTTGTGATCGCCAGTGAGCATGACCGGAATTAATCCTGCGCTTTTTGCTTGTTTGATTGATTCGATGACTTCGGAACGTAACGGATCTTGTAAGCCGAAAAATCCTACGGGTTTTAAATCGTGGACTTGTTCTGCGGTAAATTTTGAGCTCGAAGGTGCGACGTCTTTTTTGGCGGCGAGTAGCACGCGGTACCCGCGTTCGGTGAGTGATTCTAGTTGTGCGAAATACGCTTTGCGGTCGTTGTCTGAAATGTCGCAGCGTTCGAGTAATACATCTGGCGCACCTAGGGCGTAGAGTGTGTGCGTGCCGTTTTCGTTTAGGATTCGGGCTGAGAATTTGTAGGTGGAATCGAACGGAAGCGCGTGCGCGACTTCACCGGTCCACTCCCCTATTTTTGTGTATGCTGTTAGATATTGTGCGAAGGCGAATTCGGTTGGTGATCCGTCGAAGGCTTCTTTGCCTTTTTCGTTTTTTACTAATTTGATAAAAAGTGCATTTGCGGCGGCTTGGCGGAGTTGAACCGCTTCTTCTGTGGCAGCATCGAGTGCAATGCTCTTCCCTTTTACTTGCAGTGCAACCACGTCCATCTCACCCGTGGTGAGCGTTCCTGTTTTGTCGACGCAAATAACCGATACGCTTCCGAGGGTTTCGGACGCGACCAGTTTTCGGACCAAGGCATCTTTCTTTAAAATGCGCTGCATGCCGACGGCTAGAATGACCGTCATCGCAACGGCGAGTCCTTCCGGTACAGCGGACACAGCGAGCGCGACGGCGATAGCGAAGATTTCGAGCGGGTCTTGGCCACGCGCGATGCCGAGCAGGAAGATCGCAACCGTTAACGCGAGCACTCCCCCACCAACCGCGAGCGCGAGTGCGTGGAGTTGTTTTTGTAGAGGTGTTTTTTCGTCGGATGATTCTTGGACAAGTCCGGTGATTTTTCCGATTTCGGTATTCATCGCTGTTGCAACGACTACGGCTTCGGCAGTTCCTGCGGTTACGTTTGTGCCGGCGAAGACCATATTCACTCGATCGCCTGTTGCTGCCGATTGTTCGACGTCGGTGTTCGATTTTTCGACGGCAGATGATTCACCTGTCAGCACGGCTTCGTTTACTTCGAATGATTCGCTCGAAATAATTCGTGCGTCCGCGATGACTTTGTCGCCGCGCTTGAAGAGCACGATGTCCCCCGGCACTACTTCACTCGCGGGCACCGATTCGATTACGCCGTTTCTGCGCACGCGTGCTTCTTGCGGAAGGAATTCGATCAGCTTCGCAAGTGAACGGTCGGCTTTGTATTCTTCTACAAATCCTAAAATAACATTCACCGTCATAGCGGCGATAATCACTCCTACATCCAACCATTCTTGCAAAAAGATACTTACCCCGCAGGCAAAAATTAAAATGATCATGAACGGTCCTGCGAATTGACCGGCAAAAATTCCAATTGCCGACCGCTGACGTTTTTTCGCCGTTTGATTCAACCCGTATTGCTTCGCATGCGATTCGACCTGTTCTTGCGTCAATCCTTCTTCGCCAACATCAAACGCCGCCAGTACGTCTTCGACTGATTGCGCGTGCCAGGGGATGAGGGAGGAATCTTTCATGAACTCTTTCGTTGTTCACAGTATAGCAAAGTTTGATTCTATTTTAGAAAAAAAATAAACGCCTGTAGCGTTGGGGGAAAAAGTTGATAGAAGTATAGAAGCCCCGGACTTCACTCGTTCGCTGTTGGCGATTGAGTGAAGCCGGGGCTTCGAGCTGAC
>CAZMTL010000012.1:0-25719 GCA_964569575.1 uncultured Gammaproteobacteria bacterium
GGATCCATCGATTCTCGCACGCGCTTCCCCTCCTTCTCAGATTCACAAGGAGGAGCTAGGGATGATTCCGCGCATCACATCAAATAAATAACCACGACTCCTTCCCTACCCCCTAACAACCCCCAACTTCATCCCCTTGATTCTCCTTGATTTTTCTGAGATGATGCGCCAAGAATAGCCTTTAAAAACTGTCACCGATGCTATGAAACCTCTTACAAAAAATATCCTTGTTTTCTTCCTGTTGATGTTCGCACTTGCGGTTGCGTTTTCTAGTTATAGCCTGCAAAACGATGCTCCGGAAGTAATCAGCACCAGCACGCTTGTTGAAAAAATTCAGAATAACGAAGTGAAGCGCATCGAAGTGCGCGAAGATAATTTGACGGTGATCACTCAGGATGATCAGGAATTGAAGTCGAAAAAAGAACAGGGCGAAGCGCTTTCGGATTTGCTTACCAATTACGGACTTACGACCGATCAGTTGAATACGATCGAAATTGAGGTGAAGGAAATTAGCGCTGGTCAGTCGATTTTGCGAACGGTTGGGTCTACGGCGATTTTCCTTATTGGATTTGCGATTTTGTTCTGGTTTATTTTCCGACAGATGCAGGGAGCGAACAATCGTGCACTTACATTTGGCCAGTCTCGGGCAAAAGAATACAGCAACCCAAATTCTCGCGTATTGTTTAAAGATGTAGCCGGAGCAGCTGAAGCAAAGGAAGAGTTGCAGGAAGTAGTGGATTTTTTGAAGAAACCAAAGAAGTTTATCGAAATCGGTGCCAAAATTCCGAAGGGAGTTTTGTTGATGGGATCACCTGGAACTGGAAAAACCTTGCTTGCTCGGGCTGTTGCTGGTGAAGCGAATGCGCCATTCTTTCATATTTCTGGTTCGGAATTCGTTGAAATGTTCGTAGGAGTTGGAGCTTCGCGTGTGCGAGATTTATTTGGAAAGGCGAAGAAGGCGGCTCCGTGTATCATCTTTATCGATGAAATCGATGCGGTCGGACGACAGCGTGGAGCTGGAATGGGTGGTGGAAATGACGAACGTGAACAAACATTGAACCAGATTTTGGTGGAAATGGATGGGTTTGATCCAAACAGCGGCGTGATCGTTGTGGCTGCAACTAACCGACCAGATGTACTCGACCCTGCCCTTTTGCGACCAGGACGATTCGATCGCCGGATTACTCTCGATCTTCCTTCATTGAAAGATCGAGAAGCGATTTTGCAGATTCATGCTCAAAACAAACCGCTCGAGAAAGAAGTAAATTTGAAGCGTGTTGCAGAACGAACGGTTGGGTTTGCTGGTGCCGATTTGATGAACATCATGAACGAAGCAGCGATTCTTGCTGCGCGAGAAGATAAGAAAACGATTTCGCAAAAGCACTTGCTTGATGCGATTGAAAAAGTGATGCTTGGACCAGAGCGTAAGAGTCATATTCTTTCGAGGGATGAACGCGAAATTACCGCGTACCACGAAGCGGGACATGCGATTGTTGGGCACGTGTTGCCGAACGCGGACGAAGTGCACAAAGTTTCCATCATCTCTCGAGGACGCGCCGCTGGGTACACCATGAGCTTGCCGATGGAAGATAAGAAGATGCATTTCCGACGAGAATTTGAAGACGAAATGGCAATGATTTTGGGAGGATATGCCGCGGAGTTGGAGATTTTTGGAGATGTTTCGACAGGTGCTTCTAATGACTTACAGAAAGCAACCGACATGGCGAAGAAGTACATTACACGCTACGGAATGAGCGAAACGCTTGGGCCGCGAACGTATGGAGAAGTGGAAGATATGGTGTTCCTTGGCAAGCAGGTTCACGAAGGACGTGATTATTCAGAAAAGACCGCAGAGACGATTGATGCGGAAGTATTGCGACTTCTTACCGACGCACTGAACAAGGCTCGAAACGTGATGCACAAGTATCGCGACAAGATTGATAAAGTGGTTGCGGTGTTGATGGAAAAAGAAGTGATCGAAAAAGAATTGTTCGAAGAACTTGTTGGACCACGCACGGCAGCGAAGAAGATGGTTGTTCTTCCACCAAAGAACGCCTAGCAAAAAGACCACCGGATTTGTTTCGGTGGTCTTTTTGTGTACTGCTTCATCCTTATCTTCCTCGTCATCCCGGGCTCCGACCCGGGATCCATCACCTCTCTCGCTTCGAGCGAAAGTCAAAACGCGCTTCCCCCTCCTTCTCAGATCCACAAGGAGGGGCTAGGGGAGGTTCCGCGCATCACATCAAATAAATAACCGCGACCCCTTCCCTACCCCCTAAATAGAAACACCCCGGAGCTGAAGCCGAGGGTGCTTCAAGTCCGGGGTCAGTTGTCGCCGATGTATTGCGCGATGCGTGATCGCACAGCGACCAGGCAGGTCATCGCCAGAGCGAATGAGGTGGCCATGGCGCCGAAGACTAATTCGAGAGACCGTGGGTCTTGAGATTGATCGACGTAGGCGACCGCAGCCACCAGCAGCAGCGACAGCAGTGCCCCGCAGCACAGGGTGATCACGTGTAGCAGCACCACATCCAGGTTGCGGCGCTGCTCCGACCGCACAGAAGGCGGACCACTAACAGCAACCATCGGAAGCATCGCGAGAAACGGAACACAGGCACCAACCACGAATCCGAATCCAAAATCGAACATCGCGACCTCCAGTTAGTAGTAACGATTGATTCGTTGGTTGCTTTTTATACGCGGTTTTTAAAGTTCGGTCAATTTATCACCCAAAAAGAAACACCCCGGAGCTGAGAGCCGGCGGTGTTTCCGTGGGCCTCAGGTCCGGGGGTCAGTTGTTGGTCGGCGCGATCACTCGCATGGCGAGTATGAGAGCGCCGATCAGGCCGAAGAGGGCCAAGGCGATCACGACGCCCTGGACGGTCGGCAGTTGCGCAATGTATGCCAAGCTCTGCATGAGTCTCACCTTTGAACTGTCGAACGAATCATTTCGTTGACCAGGTAGTGTACCTGTTTTTTCGAAAAAGTCAACCTTTGCCGCATAAAAAACAGACGGATTCGTCTGTTTTTTATGCTAATTACAACCCCGCAACGCGCTTAATCTCTTCTACCGATGTCTGCCCCTCTAGCGCCTTCAATAATCCGTCTTGGGTCATGAAGACCATTCCTTGTTGTTGGGCGACTTCGCGGACTTTGTATTCCGAGATTTCACCCGATAGAATGAAGGATTCGATCGCTTGGTCTTTGATGAGGATTTCGTACAGACCGACGCGGCCTTTGTAGCCGGTGTTGTTGCAGGTGGCGCAGCCTTTTCCTTTGTAGAACTTCCATTCCGATTGTGGCGGGACGACCTCGCCGGACGACGGTGGGATCGATTCGATTTGTTTGATTACTTTTTGCATCAGCTCGTCGTCTAGTTTTTCTTCTTCTTTGCAGTCTTTGCAAATTCGGCGCGCGAGGCGCTGTCCCATGATGGCGTTAATGGCTGGCGCGAGTAAGAATGGTTTTACGCCCATCGAAATAAATCGTGGAATGGCGCCGGCGGCGTCGTTGGTGTGGATTGTGGAAATCAACATGTGGCCGGTGAGTGCGGCTTGAATGGCGGTTTCGGCTGTTTCTAGGTCGCGGATTTCTCCTACCATCACAATGTCTGGGTCCTGACGCAAGATTGATCGCAGTCCTTTTGCGAAGGTGTATTCGCGCGAGTGGTCGATTTGGCTTTGGTTGATGCCGGCTAGCTTGTACTCGACTGGATCTTCTAACGTAATAATGTTTACGCCTGGTTCGTTTAGTTTGCTTAAAATAGCATACAGCGTTGTTGTTTTACCGCTTCCTGTCGGACCGGTGGTCACAATCATGCCGTTTGGTTTTTCGATTTCTGGTAGAAGCTTCTTGAGGGCCGACGGACGGAATCCGAGGTCTTCAAACTGAAGCTGAATCGAATCTGGATTCAAAATACGCATTACTACCGACTCGCCCCAGGTGGTTGGCATGGTCGATGTACGGACGTCGATCTTTCGTTCTTTTTGAAAAATCGTAAATCGGCCATCTTGCGGAATGTTGTTGATGTTCATTTTTAACCCGGCCACCAACTTGATACGGTTGATGATTTTTGGCCATTGAGCGCGGTCGATGTCGGCGACTTCTTGCAGGATTCCGTCGACACGCAAGCGGAGCGCGACGCCTTTTTCTTCGGCTTCGATGTGGATGTCGGACGAACCTGTTTTCAATGCTGCGGCCATTACGATCGCAAGCAAATCCGTCACGCTCGAGTCGTTGAGGATTTTTTGTACCATCGAAATGTCTTCCATTTTTGATTGGTACTTTTCTAGTTCTTCTTCTTTGATCTGAATTCCCTTTACGGTTTTGATCAGCTTTGGAAGTGTCTTATACAAACGGAACGCGATTTCGAAACTTTGTTCCGAAATTTTGTAAATTTGTCCCTGTGCTTTGTTGCGTTCTTCTAGTTGGAACAGCGCTTCTTTTACCGCTTCATCGTTTGGATTTACGGCACCCAAACGAATTTGCGGACCGGTAAACAAAAATGGGACGGCCTTGAGTTCGAACGCTTGCTGTTCCGAAAAAAGGGTTAGAACATCGGGACTGATCGGGAAGCCTTTCAAGTTTATGTACCCTACCCCGTAGGTTGCGGCTTCAATTTCTGCGTCGCGTTCTTTTCCACCAAGTTCAATTTGCGACATCTTTTTTAACAACACGTCCTCTTTACTATCTTCCTTTGCCACTCGCCGAAATGCAGGCGAACTGCTCGAAGCAGCCGGCTGATATTTTGCAGCTGGTGGTTCGGCTGAAGCTTTCTTTTTCAGCAAATCTTCGATGGAAGGAAGTGGACTTTTCATGATGTGCGTTTCACAATATGAAGTAAGCGGTCGAGCAACGGTTTGATGCCATGGCGTTCGGCGTGGTGCACGTATTCGATCCAGGCGGCGTAGTTAAATACCGTCATTGCGCCAAATGGCAGCAGGTAGCCGAGAACAATGAACAGCGTGGAAGCTATTCCGAGGAAAATAAGGAAAAAGAGCGAATCCCCTGCAAGCGATGAACTGAATAGTGGTACAAATACAGCTTGCGTCACGATGTTTACCAAGGTGACTACTACGCCGAACACAACGTTTATCACGAAGATGACGAATCCTAACTCGAGTGCGGTGATCCAGTGATTTTTCAATGACGCCTTCGCTCGCATAAGCGCTGTGCCGATGGGTAGATCTTCTTTTACCGAGTGTGTGAGCACGAAGAAAAAGAAGACGTTTGCTGCGAACGTAAGGGGTAGAAGAACGGTGAAGATGGCAACGATCAGAATAATTTGAGCAATGACTGTGGACGGAAGAAGGTACAGAATGGCTCCGAATACCACAATATCGAGCGCGGCCATTAAGAGGAAGTAGAGTGCGTTTAGGCCGAATAGACGCATGAGATGCATGTGATTCATTGCTGCTAATACCGTTCGTACGCCGATAACGGTTTTTTTCTCGCGGGATTTTTCAACAGCCAAAACTAATGAATGTTGTGCCGCGAGCATGATGGTTAAAACCACGAATACCATTACGCACACAATCACGATGGCGATAATCTGATCCCCCGCCGACAGTTGTGTGAATTGCCGAGCAAGCACCTGTATGGACGCGAATAATTCTGGAGCGGTAGTTCCGTCGGTTAGTTCGGTTAATTGGAAGGTGCTGCCGATTTTTGGCTGCGAAAAGGCTCCTTGCAAAAATGAACCCGAATAGAGAATTCCGGCGACCAATCCAACAATCCACAAAAAGGGATTTTTGATCATGGTGTTCCATGCGGAAGAAAGGATTTTTTCGTACAGCGCGATGGTTGGCTGTTCGGGGTAGGTTTTTTTCATACTTCCAAGAATGTTTGTTCAAATTATAACATGAATTCGATATTGCCACCGACTGTTGTGCGGATATTTTCTTCCTTCACAAACAAAAAATCACCCGGAGAGAGTTGGGTGATTTTTTGTTTGGGTTTCCCCTCGATGTGCGCGATTTGAAATCGTGAACATCGAGCGGGCCCCGTGCAGTTGCACAGGGCGCGGTAGTTCAGCGCAGGCGGCCGTTCAACCTCTTCAGATCTCGATGGATGTCGATTTGAAGCTTGAACTGCACCACAGCCGCAGTAAGCAGCGATGCAGCGACCGCGAGAGGCACTGCGTGACCGCCCACGACGTTTATCGTAAGCACGAGCGTGATCACGGTATATAACCACGCAAACTTCTGTTCTCGGGTGATCTCTTGTAGCTTTTTCCGGCCTGCTTCTCGCAAGCCGTCACGAAATCGCTCGATCGCTACTTCAAGATCCCAACTCTGCAGGACGAGTTCGATCAGGCGAAATGCCACAACCCCCACAACCGACAATTCGACGAACAGATTATTTCGATCGACCGGATCGAGATGATTCGTCAAAATTTCCCATCCGAGCACACAGAACACGATGATCAATACCGTGTACATAACGGACCCGAACAGGTTTCGCATGATTTTCTCCATGGAATGATTCCACTCGATGTGCACGATGCGAGATCGCGAGCATTGAGTGAGCCCCGTGCAGATGCACAGGGCGCGTGGCGATTGCGAGCTGCTGGCTCGCGAATACGCCTTTGTTACTCGACCAGGTCGGTTACGGGGATCAATGCCGAGAAGTCGACGATGTCGGCCGCCTGCACCGTCACCTCGTAGCCTACGACGTTCACCGTCGGCAGGATGTCCGAAGCCGCGTAGGTCTCGTACGAGGAGATTCCGGTCGCCTCCACCCCCGACATGATCAGGGATGCGTACACCGAGTCCCCTGCCTGCGCGAAGGACGAGACGTTCATCTCGATCCTCACATCGCTTGCTGGGGCCTGGATATCCAGTCCGGTGAACGACGTGATGCCGTTTGCCGGAACGAACGCGACCTTGTGACGCGCAACACCGTCGGTGTCAGTGTAGCGCACCGTTGCCGAATCGATGATCTGCAAGTCGCCCTGGAACAGGACGACCAGTTCTTCGATCACCGAATTTTCTACATCGGTCAGAAGCCCGAACTCCAGCACCGGCACGTTGTTGGCGCCGGCCGTGGTCTCGGACTCTGCCGGACCCAAGAACTCGAATCCGAGCCAGCCGTTCTGATGGACGGTCACCCAGTAGTCGGACGTCGCGTTGGGAAGTCCGTTCGGGGTGTCGATGTCCGTGTCGAGAACTGCGTCGCCGTTCGTGAACATGGCGGTCACGTTGTCGGTGCTTGCGAGCCACATGACATACGTGTCGGGGTTGCCAGAGGCGGTGTCCGTGTTGGACAGACCGCACTCCGCGCGAACGTTCGTGATCGTTTCGGCACCCAGCGTCAGGCTGAAGTTGTCGAAGTTCACGACGCCGCTCGCGTTGACGAGCTCGGGACCATCGATGAGCGCTCCTGCGTTGTTGCGCAGGTTGCACGACATGATGTGATCGCGCACATCGAGAACCGGATACGACACAAGGTCGTCCCAGCCCACCGCGTTCAGCACGAGGTCTGTGATCAGGACGCTCTGCGCTCCGGCGATGATCTCCATCGTGAAGAACTGAACGTCGTCGACACCCTTGACCGTCTCGAACGCTCCCGTGCCTACACCGTTGATGGTGAGCGCACAGTCGTCGGTACACGGCTCGAGATCGGACGGCTCCCACGGGAAACACACAGTGTATCCGTCGGGTCCGTTGGTCTCGAACGCGTCGCCCGGATCGTTGTAGTCGCCGTCGCCGTTGGCGTCGTAGACTCCGTCGATCTCTCGAATGTCGAGGACTCCGTCGCAGTTGTTGTCGGTGACCCAGTCACAGACTTCTTCGGCGTCCGGGTGGACGTTGGGATTCTGGTCGTCGCAGTCGCCATCGATCAGGATCCACTCGGAGTTACCCCCGAGGATTCCGAACTCGACAGAACTGCAGCTTCCGACAATCACATTGCCGGATCCGTTCTGACCGAATCCGTCTAGGTCACCGTCGTAGTACCAGGTGATCTCGACGTCATCGATGACCGCGTTGCAGTCGTTATCCTGCTCGTCGCAGATCTCTTCGGCACCGGGGTGAACGAAAGCGACCAAATCGTCGCAGTCGTCGTTTCCTTCGATCCACTGCACGAATCCGTCCTCCCACTCTTCGCACGGCGAGACCTCGACGTAGTAGTCGGGGTTGCCGTAGCCGTCGCCATCGAGGTCGAAGAGCCGACGCTCGAAGGTGGCGCACTGCGGGTTCTCGAGCAGGCGGTACATGGACGGGTACTGTTCCCCGTTCATGTTGCCAAACTCGATCTCCACCGCGTTGCCGAACGTGTCGGTCGCGCCGGCGTCACCCAGATTGGTGAAGTCGACGGCGAAGCCGAAGTTCCAGCTCGTGGGCACTGCGCCGTTGTGGTCGCAGTGCAGGTTGTAGATCGGGTTGCCGAGCGCGGGGTTCACCGTGAAGGTGTCCTCGAACTCGATCCGGCCGTTTCCGAAGTTGGGGTCGACCGGGCCGGCGATGATGTTCGCCGAACCGTACTCCTTCAACACACAGTTGCTGAACTGCGCGGCGAAGAAGCCGTTGTTGGCGAACGCCGTACCGACCTCGAGGTCGTTCGCGTCGTAGATACGGACGTAGAAGTGATCCACGTCCATCACGTCGCTCGCCACGAACTGGAAGCCGCCGAAGTTCACCGAGCTCGTGCCCGGCTGGAACTCCCAGCTGCCCAGTCCGCTGAGCGCCGTGGTGAAGTTCACCTCCAGCGAGGTGACCGTCGGAACCGGCAAGCCGGTGTCCGCGTCGGTATCGCTGTCGGTGTCCGAATCCGTGTCGCTGTCGGCATCGGAATCCGTATCGGTGTCCGCGTCGCCGTCGATGACGATCACCACCGGAGCGGGTTGCTCCGGGACGATCACCTCGACGTTCACCACCGGCGTGGCCGGGTCCTGCGTCGAGCAGGCGGTGAACAGGATGGCGGACAGGATGATGATACGCATCGGTACCTCTCTAGGTTAGGTTGTGAATGGGATGAGTTTCCCTCGATGGACACGATGCGGGATCGTGGGCATTGAGGGACTCGCCAGTTTGCACTGACGAGAGGGCTAGCGACCGAAGTGGGACTTCAGTCGCAGCCAGAGTTCCTGTGTCGCCGGGACGACGAGCCACACGAAGGTGATCTCGTCGAACAGGAGCATCCCGGTGTCCATGCACAGGGAGATGGACACCGCAGCTTCCATGAACACGACCGCCGCTATGATTACAAGAATCCACATCGCGGAGCGGCTCTTCAGCCACTCGGTATAGCGGTCTCGCGTCATCATCAGGAACGGTGGCCCGTACTTTATCGCCAACGCTCCGAAGAAGAGGCTGTCGATGACTGGAACATGCGCCGCTCCTGGCACGAGCAGCATCGCTGCATGGGCCAAGGTGTCGCCCGCCGTCAGAGAAGCCAGGACGGCCAACTCTTCGGCGCGGGTCTTTGGCTTTTCTTCGGTCATGACGACCTCCAATTTTTGGGAAGGAATTTCCCACGGCTCGCCATCAAGGGTTGATGACGAATCGTGGGTGACCGAGAAGAAGTGTGTGCCTCTTCTCGGTCGAGCGTTAGATCGCGAACGCGAGTACGTTTGCGATCAAGTCGTCGGCGAACTCCGCGAAACGGAGTCCAACGACGACGAAGGGGTGGGTAGCTACTCGGGCGAGCAGCGTCCAGATGTTGGCCATGGTGGCCTCCTTTTGTGCCCAGGCGTGGTGCCTTGGGCGGTGGGGTTGCTCCCTTTCCAAGAAACGGAAAAGGCCGGTTGTGTCGCTCAAATAGAATGAGAGGCAAAACCGGCCTTTTTCAAGCACGTGCTTGAACTGTCGCATTTCCCCGCGATAAGGGCTCTCCGAATTGTGGAATATGTCGTGCTCGTAACACTAGATACTCGGGGTTAATAATAGCATAAAAATGGCCTTTTGTCAAGGTTTTTAATGAAAATAACGGCTTATGTTAGCCGTTATTTTCATTCCTGCGAAAAAGTGAGTTTTACTGAGAAATTGGTTTATTCTGAGTATTTGATTTGCGCGTAACCACCCCTCACCCCTCCTTGAAAAGGAGGGGAAACGATTTCGATTTTTGCCGAAAAACCCCTCCTCACCTCTCTCTGGCAAGGGGAGGGAACGCATTCGAGCATCGATGCGTGCCTGTCGGTAGACAGGGATCGCGGATCAGGTCCGGGATGACGAGAACCCGAGCGACGACGGTCCATTCATTTAGTCATCCATCCCAATCCGTCCTCTTCCCGCTTTCTTTTGCGCGCGCTTTCCTTTTTCTTCCAAACGCTTTCTGTTGATTTTTCGTTTAATCGAGCGTGGGATTTTTGTTTCGCGATGTTCGGGTTCGGTGAGCGATTCGTTTACTAGGCGCTCAAGTACTTCGATTGCTTCTTCTCTGTTCTGTAATTGTGAGCGCTCTGTGGCGATGCGCACGTAGAGTTCCCCATTTTTGTTGATGCGATTCGGTAGGCGCTCGACAATCTTCTGCTTCTCTTCTTCTGTAAATACCTCCGAAGCGTTTACGTTCCAACGAACTCGAACAGCGGAGTCGGTGGTGTTTACCGATTGGCCGCCTGGTCCGCCGGCGCGGGTGGCTTCGATTTGGATTTCGTTGAGCGGAATTTGGCGGTGCATAGTTACTTGATTTCTATCTTGCGCTCACCTTCTGCCAGGTGTTCAATTTCAATTCTTCGTGCGCCGTCGAAGAGCGGGACGTTGAATCGGTTTGGCCATTCTACGAATAGTACCGTTTGTGGATCGATGTACTGATCGAGTTCGAGCGCGTCGAGTTCCAACGGATTTTCGAAACGGTACAAGTCGAGGTGAACAATTTTTTTAATCTTTTCGGAGGTGATTGGGTATTCGTTCATGACTGTAAACGTTGGACTCTTTACTCGCGCAGGCGAACCTAAAAATTCGACAATACCTCGTACGAACGTGGTTTTTCCTGCGCCAAGATCGCCGATCAGTTCAACAATTTCGCCGCCTTGCAGTTCTTGCGCAAATTCTGCGGCGTATTCCTTCATCTCTTTTTCTGATTGAACAATTTTATGATTCATACGTGTTGAAGCTGTCTAAATTTGTATTCACCTCGAGCGTGAGTGGATTTGCGGTGATATTTTTTTGATCTGCACGGAATGCAGCGGCGGCCCCGATCATGGCAGCGTTGTCCATGGTGTAGGCGCGTTCGGGTGGAATGAAAGCGATACCGAGTTTTTGTACTTCTTCCGCAAGACGTTCGCGCAAGGCGCTGTTTGCTGCTACTCCTCCGGCCAACAATACTGTTTTTGGTTGGAATTTTTTTGCGGCTTTGATTGTTTTCTTTACGAGCACATCTACCACCGCTTGTTCGAACGACGCGCAGATATCTTTTTTGAATTGATCATCTTCTAACTTGTCGTCATTACTTCGCAGCGTGTAGAGGACCGATGTTTTGAGACCCGAAAAACTCATGTCGAAATTATCGCGGTCTAACATGGCACGAGGAAAATTGTAGGCGGCTGCATCTCCTTCCTTTGCGAGCGCGGATACTTTTGGTCCACCGGGGTAGCCTAACTTCAACATGTTTGCCACTTTGTCGAAGGCTTCACCTGCTGCGTCGTCGAGCGTTTCGCCGATGCGTTCGAAGTCTCCGTGTGCGCGCATCATAATAAGTTCCGTGTGACCTCCGGATACGACGAGTGCGAGCGCTGGAAGCGTCGGTGGAGTGAAATTTTCGAGCGCCGTCTTCTGCTCCTGCGCTCCGGGCGTAACGAGCCAGTTGGCGTAGATGTGGCCTTCTAGGTGCGAGATTGGAATGAGTGGCTTGTTCCATGCCCACGCGAGCGTTTTTGCCGTTTCTACTCCAACTCGAAGCGCCGGAGCCAAGCCCGGTCCTGCTGTTACGGCAATTGCGTCGATGCCCTCGCCGTTGTGCGGGACATCTTTTGCCAACATGGGAAGAATTTTCTCGACATGAAGACGCGCCGCAACTTCGGGCACGACTCCCCCAAATTCTGCATGCGTTGCGACTTGCGAATACACGCTATTTTTTTCCACATACACTCCGTCGCCTTTTCGTTCGAGCAAGGCGATAGCGGTTTCGTCACAACTAGATTCGATGGCAAGAATTTTCATACGTATGCAGTGTACCAGCAGGTAGGCTTTTTGCTCAATGTTTTGAGGGGTGGAGCGCATGTATTAGCACGCATGCTGTCTCTCTACTCATTTCGTCATCCCGGGCCTCGACCCGGGATCCATCGACTCTTGAATTCGTTCCCCTCCTTTTCAAGGAGGGGTCAGGGGTGATTATTCGCTCATCGCACGGATAAAGTTCAACTTCTTTCTTTCAATCAATCGTTGACTTTTCTTCAAAATTTCTCTACATTTAGCGTAAATTAACCAAAAATTGTATGAACACTATTGGAATCGTTTTTACCATCGCTGCATTTGGAGTTCTGTTTTTGGGAGCGGTGTTGCTTGCGAGTATTAAGCAGATCAATCAGTACCAGCGTGGAATTAAATTCACTCTTGGTCGTTATACCGAGACGCTTGAACCAGGTTGGCGGATTATCATTCCTATCTTTCAGTCGATTCACAAGGTAGATATTCGGGTGAAGGCGGTGGATGTTCCTGACCAGGAAGCGATTACGAAAGATAACATCTCTGCAAAGATCAATGCCGTCATTTATTACAAAGTAGTCGATGCAGCAAAGGCGGTGATTGAAGTGGAGAATTTTTATCACGCCGTTAGTCAGCTTGCGCAGACCACGATGCGAAATGTGGTTGGCGAAATGGATTTGGATGAATTGTTGAGCAATCGTGATGCGGCTTCGCAACGGATTCGGAATATTGTGGATGAACTAACCGATCCTTGGGGAGTAAAGGTGGATAATGTGGACTTGAAAGACATCACCTTGCCTGAAGAAATGAAACGCACAATCGCCAAGCAGGCCGAGGCAGAACGTGAACGTCGAGCGGTGATTATTAAGGCAGAGGGAGAAGTTCAGTCGGCGCAAAACCTGCAAACAGCGGCAAGAATGTTGGCAGAAACTCCGGGTGCACTTCACTTGCGAACGCTTTCAACCTTGAACGATCTTTCGAGCGACCAATCAAACACCGTCATCTTCGCCATCCCAGTCGAAATCTTGCGAGCATTCGACGCAGCGAAGGGGTATTTTGGAGAGAAGAAATAACAATTCGATCAACATCAAATCCCACCCTTGCAGGTGGGATTTTGTTTTTACTGAAAAAAGCATACAATGATTGACAAAAGTGTATTTTTAAGCTACATTAATCGGTCGTTATGCGAGAACACATTCGTCGAATCCCTTCGGAAGCTCCTATCGAGGAGGAACAAGTTATGTCTCATTTTTATCAAAAGGAGGCTAGGCATTCAATCGAAGCCATCGAAGGTGAGGGACGAGTTTACGACACGGTCGTTGCTCAATTTTTGGAACATCTTTTCGAGCGTATGGAAAACGCCGACGTCGAACAGGATTCCCGCGAGAAGATCGAACAGCTTATCGCAGAAATCCAAACGAAGTCTTTTGCGTATATACAGACTCGTATTGATTTTCAGCAAGCGGTCGACCAAGTAAAGCAACGTGGCACAAGTGCGCAAGACCAGCTTATAGAAGTTGATCGACGCCGACGCTTTGCGCACAATGCCTTGCTTGATTCGATTCAAATCGCTTCTCGTAACGTGTTCCAGGTAACACGGGATCAGGGAGCTATGCCGAACGAGTTTCGCTCATTGCTCGACCAAAATCAGGCCGACTACCGCAATGTCGTTGCTGATGCAGTGATCGATTACGTTTGGCAAATCCTGGATCAGATCGATTGGGAAAGCCGGTTCGCTAAAAGCGCAAAATAGTATGAAAGAATCATTCCAGTCCCCGGAGGGGCGTATGCCCGAGATCATCGACTTGGATCGGATTCCCGATAACGGCGCCCGTCAGTTGGTGCGCGACGCAGTGTTGGAGGTTTCGGAGCTGGCGCTCGCTGTGCCTCAGGGTGAGAGTGCCGATGCGGTCAAAGCTCGGATCGATAAGTTCAGCCAGGATGCCGGTGATTTCCTCGAACTTCGAGGACTCGCTCAGCAACCACAACACACGCTCGTTGCTGCCATGGTAGCGACGGGCCGACGTCTCATTTGATGCCCTTGCTCACGAGACCCTACAGACCCCGCGTACGTGCGGGGTCTTTCGTTTCTTGACAATTGCTTTAAATTAGCAAAATATGGGGTGAGGAGGTGCCCGTGGACGCGAACGAACCAACTCACTTCGAGCGTGCCCAGCAGGCACTTGAAGAATTTCTCAACCACTACTTCGACGGCGAGCTCGGAAAAGCTCGTGAACGCATGTGGCGATTCATCCTGCTGATGGTCCACTGTCGCTGCACGCCTGGGGACTTCGAGATTCCTTTCACACTCATGAACGACTACTGCAATGATGTCGGCATCGACTTTGTTCGCCGGTTCAACCACCTGCAGGAAGTGATCGACCGACTGCAAATTCCAGCAAGGAGTACGCCATGAATCAAGATCATCGAATCGAGCTACTCAGCACTGGCAAGCGTTGCAAGACGCAGCCGACCGCACAGGCTGCCGACACGCGCAAGCTTCCGCCGTTCGACAGCGACCGCCTGCTCGGGAGGCGAGGCAAGGCTCGTGCATCCAACTCGGAGTAGAGGCTTTCTACCCCACCCTACACGCGTCCCCACGGGGCGCGTTTCGTCTTGACAAGAGGCTTTTTATTCATTATTCTACTCGCACAATTCATTTTTGGTCCCATCGTCTATCGGTTAGGACATCAGGTTTTCATCCTGGAAAGCGGGGTTCGACTCCCCGTGGGATCACCAGAAATTCAGTCATCGCAAGATGGCTGATTTTCTTTTTAGGTTAGGTAAATTTTTGTACTCCACCCCTGGGTGCGGAAGGCTGATCGAAGGACTCGGACCACACTCAATGCCCATATACGGCCCAAAATATTCTTTCGAGTCGAGCGTGTTTATGCTTCCGCAAAGCTATGAGTAGCTTTTATTAATTGACAACTTCTCTAAAATATGTTAGAAAGAGGTGTCAAAAGTTTTTATTCTATAAGGAGCAGTCGAGTTTCTTTCAATATTAAAAATTTGATATTTAACCCACTAATCCAAACTATTATGGAAACTGGTATAATTGCACGACTTACCGACAAAGGTTTTGGATTCATTACTCGAGAAGGACAGGACAAAGATCTTTTCTTCCACGCGAATGAATTGCAAGACGTTTCGTTTGATGATCTAAACGAAGGTGACAAAGTTACTTTCGAGGTTGCACAAGGCGACAAAGGTCCAAGCGCTGTCAATGTACGACGAGCGTAAGCTTGTCTGAAAAAAAAGAACCGCGAAAGTGGTTCTTTTTTGTTTGTGCAAATTTTATTTGATTTGATTTCATTTCGCTCGATATTTCATCACTTCTCTTCATTGACTTTCTTACTTTTTTTGTTCACTATCTCGGGGCCAAGCTTGGAGGCTCTGGATGGCACATGAACATGAGTACGGCTCGCTGAGTCGTACCGTACTGAAGATCAACGGGACGGTCCCACTGATCATCGTCGGACTGGTCATCATGATGATCGTTACGACCGTGACCGAATCGATGCACTTGCACGCGCCCGAGGCGTTGCACGAGGCGTGGCATCATGCCAAGCACGGGGTGCACCTCTCCCTGTGGTTCTTCTTCCTGGTGATGGGGGCCGAGATTCGTCTTCGGGACCTGATGCGGTCGGGGAAGTTTGTCGCTGGGGCAACCCTTGGCGGCATGATCGTTCCCTTCCTGCTGACGACCCTGCTGCTGTTCAGCTTCGCGGATGTGCCGAGCCACAGCGTACTGCCCATCGCGTACGGCGCGATGGCAACCGATGTGCCCATCTCCGTCTCGCTCGCCAACATGGTGACGGGTGGAGTGGATACGGTGCTCGTTCTGCTGACGCAAGGCACCATCATGCCGCTCGCTGTGGGTGACGACCTGGGCGGCATCGCCGTGATGACGGCAGCGTACCTGGGTGACGTGAAGCTCAGCACGCTAGCTCTGCTGCTGGCACTACTCAGCACCTGCTTCGTGATCGGCGAACGTGGCCAAATCTCCTTCAGCTACCGTATTCGCCCACGCGACGGCAGCCCCGCGCATACCGAACATGCGGAAGTGCTGTTCCATGTGGACTCGCTTCTGCTGTGGGGCATGCTGTGCGTAATCGCCACGCTTCTGCTGGCTGACTTGGGCGCCGAATACATGCCCGGTGGGTGTCTGGTGATGATCCCGGCACCCAACGAGGTGAAGGATCGAGTAATCCATCTCTTCCATCCGGTACTCCCGCTCATCCTGTTCTGCTTCGGCCTGACGGCCGGGGAGATCAACGTGCTCGACGCCAGCGCGTGGGGCACGGTGACGGCGGCCACCTTCGTTGGTGGTCATATTGGCAAGATGATCGGCATCGTGGGATTCGGCCTGCTCGTTCGGTCCATGCTGCCGCACGACTCGCTCTACAAGCGTATGCCGACCGGGCAGATCATGGCGCTTGGGATTCTGGCTGCGGTGAACGGAACCGTCGCCATCATCTTCGTCCAGATGGGCATGAGCGCGACCGCGTCGATCGACGGCGTGGTGACTCCGCTGATCAGCGTCGAGCACGGTCTGCAGGCCAAGCTGGGATACTTCCTCACCATCTTCGCCGGTCTGGTCGAAGTGGTGGTACTGCAGAAGCTGTCGCCGCGACCGATTCGCGACTTCTTCTTCGCAGACTCGCCCTACTTCCAGCCGGCACAGGATTCGCCGGACGAGTTCACCGACCCGTCCGCCTGAACCCCTCCCTCTCCCGCCCTCGTTTTGCCACGCGCAAGACGAGGGCGCGTTTTTTTAGTTCAGTAATTATCAAATTTACGATAAATAAATGTTATACTAAATAAAAACTATGTCTGAACGAAAACCGTACGACGCTATTTATACTGAGAGCTTTCGTAGATCCGAAGCTTCGAAAGATAAGCGGGAGTTTCGAGAACTAGAACCCGCAGTTTATCAAGGGCACACGCGTGAGGAGTTTGGCGATTACATCGAATCTGTTCAAAGTCTCGAAGCGAAAGAAGCTTTTAACACTGCTTGTGTTTTCGCAGAGCAAATTCAGGATGCAGGAGGAAAAGCACTCCTGGTCGGTGGGAGCGTTCGTGATGAGGTGCTCGGCAAGGCTTCGAAAGATTTTGATATTGAAGTTTATGGACTTGCACCTGAAGCGATTGAAAAAGTGGCTTCAACCATTGGTCGGATCGATACGGTCGGGAGATCGTTTGGTATTTTAAAGATTTTTTTAGATAGCGGGTTCGATCTTGATATTTCGCTTCCTCGTACAGATTCAAAAATTGACGTTGGTCATAAAGGATTTCGTACTGAAGTAGATCCTCAGATGAGCGTTGCAGAAGCGGCCAAGCGGCGTGATTTTACATTTAATGCACTCGCGAAAAACCCCCTCAGTGGCGAGATTTTCGACTACTACGGCGGCGTTGAGGATTTACGCTCTCGTACACTTAAAGTAACTGACCAGGAACGCTTTCAGGATGATCCGTTACGTCTTCTTCGTGCAGCTCAGTTTGTTGGACGGTTTGGCATGCGCGTCGACCCTAACTCTATGGAAGTCATGCGTGGGATGGTAAATCGATTAGCAGAACTTCCAAAGGAGCGTATTAAGGAAGAGTGGGACAAGCTACTTTTACGAGCACAGCGACCTTCGATGGGACTACAAATGCTTTTTGATGCCGGTGTTATCGACGCTCATTACCCCGAACTTGCAGCGCTTTATAAAACTCCACAAGAATTTGAATGGCATCCCGAAGGCGATACCTGGGTTCATACGCTGATGGTGGTTGATGCAGCCGCGAATACCGTAAACCGACACCAACTTTCTGGAACTCAGGCACGCATCGTTATGTATGGAGCACTTTGTCACGACCTAGGAAAACCTTTAACAACAAAAGAGGAGCAGGGACGAATTCGCTCTCGAGGACACGAACCAGCCGGGGATCCACCGACTCGCAACCTGCTAACTCGTCTAGGTCAATCTGCTCACACAATCGATGCTGTTTCTGCTACTGTCCGTGAACACCTGTGGCCGAGCGTTCAGTTTCTTTCGACGAAAAAAGGTGCAGACGTTTCCGATGGCGCCGTGCGGCGTCTTGCAAAACGCATTCATCCCGCTACGATTTCTGATCTAACGTATGTTGCTGAAGCTGATCATTTTGGCCGCGGACCTTTTCTCGACAAAGATCACTCGCATCAATTTCTACTTCCTGACCCGTATGCAGCTGGAAAATGGTTACGCGACCGCGCAGTTTCTCTCGGTGTTTATGAGGAAGTTCCGAAATCGCTCATTCGTGGTCAGGATTTGATCGAGCTTGGATTTAAACCTGGAAAAGATTTTGGTGAAATCATTCGACTTGCCGATGCGGCACGAGACGATCTTGGAACAACTCGGGAAGGTATTCTTGCGCTCCTCGGCGCATGCGAACATTCGCGAGACGCTATTCATTCATTGCAAGAACTTACTTAATTTATGGCAAAAGATTTATCGCATTTACTTAACGACCTTGGACTTTCGGAATCGGAGACGAAGATTTATTTATCTGGATTAGAAACAGGACCAACCAGCGTGCAGGACTTGGCGAAAAAGGCGAAGTTGTCGCGTACAGCTGCGTATGATGCGGTGGCGCATTTGCAAAGTCGAGGACTGATGACTACGTATGAACGTGGAAAAAAAGTGTTTTATGTTTCCGAAAATCCCGACCGCGCTGTGACGTTTTTTCGGGAGCGGATTCGGAAGTTGCGTGGGAAATTGGAGGTTTTGGAAGAGCAGTTGCCTGAATTGAAAATGATGATGGGAGGCGACCGGCCAGCGGTTCGATTTTACGAAGGGCGCGACGCGTTATTGGCGCTGTTTCAGGATGTCGTTTCGGTGAACCCTGTTCGAGTTGATGAGCTTTCGAACATGGATGACGTGTACCAATATTTGAACACAGAGGATCTGCTTGAAGTTAGAAGAACTCTTAACGTCGATAAAATTCAGTTACGCATTCTTTATCGCGGCACACTGCAGAATCCGCGTAAGAATGTTATTTTTTGCGAATTACTTAAGGAGATAGATACGTTTCACGGCGATATTTGGATTTACGAAAATCGTGTGGCGTTCGTTCAGTTTGTTGGAAAAGTTTTAACCGTTATTATTGAAAGTGAATCGCTTGCCGATACCGCTCGTGCGCTTTATCAGGCTGCATGGATTGCTTCGGCTGCAGAGAATGGCATAACTCAAGTATAAGAAAACCCCGAACGGAGTGTTCGGGGCTAGGGGCGCGTGCGTTGTGAACGACGGCCCCTAGCCCGTCACACTCACTTCACACGCCGCCCATGATGTTCTCCAGGGGGTGGGGTTTACGATCGTCGCTCTTGCGAGCTCGGAGGACTTCTGCCGCTTTGCCGACTGAAGTCCTCGACTCGTCACCTGCGCTGTGGGCGCAAGTACGAGTCGCGCGCCTTGTTCGGGCGCACGTGTTCGATCGCGACGCACTGGCCGCGATCGAGTTCGTTGCAGATCTCGACTTCGGTTTCGTACGTCATTCCCTTCTCCTGAAGACCGGGCAGCGGAGGTTGTTCAGAGAACTAACCGCCACCCATGTCGACCTCTCTTCAGAGGTTTTGGCCATCTTGGCCATCCGAACGCTGGACTCATTCCAACGCAGGACAAAGCAATCTATCATACTTTTTCGCTTGTGTCAACCTCGTTCGGACGGTTATTTGATGATAAAATGCTCTTTTTCCCTTATTTTGTCCGTCAGTGTCAAACAGAATAAATAGCTAAAATTAGCTATTTTTGGTTTACTTGCCAGTGCTTCGTTGACATTTGTGTCCTTGCGTGATAGATTGCTCGGTTCGCTTGAAACGGACGCGTTCACAAGCGACATTTGGTGCCTTTTCTGGCATCACCTACATGCCCGGGATGCTTGTCCGGGCCTGTATCTGAAGCGATCGTCGAGATTTCTCCACCTATTCAGTTGCACGGGTTGAATTTATTCGACCTTGAAATCGGAACGACGCAGCGGACATTACCTAGTAGTGCGGTTGTCGATGTATGCGAGAACGAGAAGAGAGAGTGGGGCGCATCTCCGGATGTGCCCCGACAAGCGTCTTTTGTTCTTGTCGGCTCACTTCCAAAGATTACGATTGCGATCGTGCGTTTTGGAAGCATCGCGAAATTGTTTCGTGATGGCTCTACTGCACAAGAGGTCTTTTATGAACGCAGATGACGCCTGGGATTCCCAGGTCGTGGCCCTTACTGTCGACGAGATCCTGCTACGGATCTCTCAGGATGAGGAGGAGGGTTCATATCTCCTCCTCGATCTCCTCGACGACTTGACGTCAATGATCCGCTCGGGTTCGGATCTGACGCGCGAGCAGCGCATCGCGCTTCATTCGCACGCGAAGAAGCATGAGATGATCGCGCGGATCATCGCGACGTCGAAGATCCCGCGCGAGACGCGGGTCGCCGAGCACGAGGCGGCGCTCGAGCGTGAACGTCGACTCGAGCGGCTCGAACGTGAGCACGAAGCGCGTCGAGAAAGTGATCTGCTTGCGGACATGCGAGCAGACGCTGAAGAGACGCGCATTCGTGCGCCGCGTTATGAGAAGTCGCTGAAGCGCGCGAAGGTGCGTGCACGGCGCGATCGGGGTCGTTCGGCGGAACGTGCATTCGTGCACTCGCAACGGGATTGATCTCCCTGGCCGTGTAAAAACGGTCACTTTCAAAGCTCATCAATCTGGTGGTTTTTGAAAGCATCGCGAAATTGTTTCGTGGTGACTATTTTTCAGATTGGAGGAAGTATGTTCACGATCTTTTTTACGTACAACGGCAAGATCTGCCTCGAGCATCCAATTTCTTACCAGCAACTGGAGCAACCCTGTTGGGGTGTTTTCATGACGCGATTCTTCGATAACGAGATCCACGAGCATTTTCTTGGTGGAGACCTTTATCATCCAGATGCTGTAGACCTTGCGACCAGGTGTCACAAGGCCTTCCCTGGAAGTTTCGTGATTGTGCACCCGTGTCCCAACGGTTGGATTTGGGCAACGGTGTACATGAATGTACACGAATCCAGCCCTGCCGCGTGAAACCGGCGCTTTCAAAGTTCATCGTTATTGGTGACTTTTGAAAGCATCGCGAACTTGTTTCGTGATGGTTGGTTTCGCTATAGTGTTAGTTATATTTTGTTAATTTTGAAATGAATTAAAAACACCCTGATCGCCTGTGCGAAATGGGTGTTTTATTAACGGATTTTTATTTGACAAACATGTGCCCGTCGACTAACTTTGCGCTACAAGGTTACGCTTGTGACCTGCTGATCAAGCCCACCTCAGGAGAGCTTCGTGGATAAAATCCTGGCAGCTATGGAAGAGCTTTTTGTCGTGCTTGTCGTGCTGGTTGTAAGCTCGATCGTCATGGCCATGCCCACCATGTGGCTGTGGAACTGGCTGATGCCGGAACTGTTCGGACTGAAGATGCTGACTTTTTGGCAAGCGCTCGGCCTTAACGTCCTGACCGGTATCCTGTTCCGGGCTCCCGGTTGTACCCACAGCCAGCAACGGTAATCTCGCGCACTCGCGCAGCAAGAGCCACTCGGCCTTCGCTACGTCGGGTGCGCTTTTGTTTTGTAGAAATATTAAACGAAAAACCGCCCGCACGAGTGTTGCCGAGGGGCGGTTTCGTGGGGGCGGTTGAGTTGTTGTCGTTATGTCTTGAAGTGACCGCCTGGGTCACATTTCAAGACGCAGGCCCATCACTTCGAGAACTGCGATGATCTCTTCTGCTGATACCTTCGCCATGCCAGCATTGATCAGCTCCTGCTTGCTCTTCTGCACTAGCTGCCTGACGTGCGTGATCTTGAGATTTTGGAGCATATTCTGCGTCCTTACCGACAGCTCCAGCTCGCCGACACCTCGCTCGAGGGCTTCGGTCTGCTCTGCGTCCAGGCGAGTTGCGAACTTCAGTCGACCCAACGCTGATGCCAGTCGCTTGCCGACGATCCCTCCAGATTCAGAGTGACACTCCCTTCCGTTGCCTGTTCGATCACCAGAAGTAGATCCGGGTCCGTCGCAGACACATCTTCGATCACCACCTGCTCGCCATTCACCGTTACGATGACCTGCAGCATTCTTCCACCTTGCCCTGTGGGCGTTTGCGTTTGGCACATTGTCAAAACGACCAATTACTCTACTTCAAAATCGCTCAAAAGTCAATCTTCTCTTACCCCTCCCCCTCACGCTCAATTCGTGCTTTAATATCCTTATATGCATCCATTTCTTGAGAAGGTTTATAAAAAGCAGGTGCGGGTGAAGCAGGTTGGGGAGACTTCTTTGCATGGGATCGAGGTGGTGCTTGGGATTATTGTGATCGTAGCGGTGTTGGTGATGACTTGGAATCAGATGACGGTGTTTTTGCAGGCGGATTGGACGAATATTGATACGTTTATTGAGTTGCTGAAAACGGTGTTGCAGTTGGCGATTGGGGTCGAGTTGGCGCGGTTGCTCTTTTCTTATAGCTTGGAAACGATTATTGAATTGGCCGTGTTTGTGGTGGCGCGGAAGTTGTTGTTGCTCGAAGATGCCTTTGTTTCGTTGTTGCTTGGGGTGATTTCGCTCGTGATTCTGTTTGCGGCGAAGCACTACTTTCCAGAGAAAGTTTCCACTCAACAATCGTCTTCGAACGTGGTACACTAAAAAAGCTCCATGTAAACATCGAAGAACTCGATGTTCAAAACGAACTTGGTCAAAAATGGTATGTGGGTTTAGAACCATGGTTGCCGAGGTGACCATGCGAGAACCCTGCGGGCTTGCTTGCAAGTTCAAAGCGGAGCGATGACTGGGTGTAACTCAATCACGCGCTCTGCGTCTTCCTCGTGAAGACAATTCCCTATTGGCGTAAGCCAAGTGTTCGTGTGTGGAGCGAAAAAAGAACTCTCCCTTTTTTGGGAGAGTCTTTTTGTTCGAAATTTTCTGCTTTCATTTAATTGTCACGCACAGACTCCACCTCTGCTCCGTACTACCTAAACTCTACTCCCTTCTCTATTTACTTCACCTCCAAAATTCCCGACTTATACAAATCAATAACAACTAACAGCGCGGCCAAAATGGTTGGGCCTACGATGAAGCCGGTTGGGCCGACTAGCTGTAGTCCTCCGATGATTGAAACGAGGATGAGGAGGGCGTGCATTTTCGTTCTTCCCTGTACGATGAATGGCGAGATGATGTTGTCGATAAATCCTACGACGACGACGGCCCAGATCGCTAAACCGATTGCTGCGCCGGTGTTTCCGATGATGGCTAGGTAGGCGATCGCTGGCGCCATAATGAGGCCGATTCCTAGCATTGGGATTTGTGCCGCTACGATTGCGAGTGATCCCCAGATCATTGCACCTGGTACGCCGAAGATCGCGAGCCCGATGGTGGCGAAGATGGCTTGAATGAATGCGACAATAACGGCGCCGAGGACGACGTTTCGAATGGTACTTACGATACGGTGCGAGATTTCAGTGTCGGTTTGATCTTTGAGTGGGCTCAATACGTGTAGTTCTTCTCTAATTTCGCGGCGGTCGTGTAGGAAGTAATAGAGGGCCACGAAGAAGACGGCAGCATTTAGAATGATTCGAACAACATCCGATACACGCGATTGCAAGTTCACTACCGCCCAGCGTCCTGCAGCTTCCCCTACCTGCACTGGATCGATGGCTAGAATCCATTCTTGAGCAGGGACTGGGAGCACTTGGAAGAGTTCAAACGAACGAATGTCGAAGCCGTTGAAAAAGTCTGGATTACTTTGCGCGTACTGAAGCAAACCTTGTACTTGGTCTATAAGAACGAGCACGATGATGAATAATGGAACGATCACCACAACGAATGCGAAGGCTACCGTGAGGATGGACGAAATCATTGGTCGGCCGATGCGGGCGCGTAGGCGGCGTTCGATTGGTGTGAGCACGATCGCAAGAACAGCCGCAGACACAAGCGTGAGCACCAATGGCTGGATGACTTTCCAGGTGAGAAATAGAACAATGAGGGCAATAACGATGAAAAACCATCGGGCACTGGCGATTTTTTTTGCTCGGGTGGACATATTATTTTAGTTTACAGACTTCGCAATTATTGTTGATGCGTCTTCCGGAATAGTAGAGAGCAAAGAGCGTGATCACGATGGACAGGATGGCGATCGGGACTTGCCAGTGGACGAGAAATGCCGTGGCGCCCAGGCCTAGAAAGGCGAAGATACTCGAGTAGCACGCTGCGCAGGCAATTGTAGCTGCGAGAGCGCTGAGAAAAATGCTGGCTGCTGTTGCTCCTTGCTTTGCGTGTTCGGAGGCCTTCTTTCGATGCTTGGTTTCTTTCTTTATATAGAGCTGCATCAAGATGAGCAGTGCGTTCAAGATCGAAAGAGTGATCAGTACGAACAGCGCCCAGGTTGGCATGATGCGTAGCTGGAAGAAGAGTGTGTTGCCGGGGGTCGAGAAAACCGGAATAAGTACCAATATAAGGAATACGGTGCATGAAAGCGTTAACCATTCCAGCATCCCGATGCGTGTTCCGACGGTTTTTTTGATGGGAGAAATGAAATAGTGAAGCGTCATAATTCACTGTTGAAATAGTTCATAATTTCCTCCATTTGTTCAAACTGGACTGCTCCTGGAACGATCACCGCTTGATTCTGTTCGTTGATAATGATGGATGTTGGCGTTGCCTCTACCGTTGCCGCACGACCTGTAATGACATCCCCTTGTACGCGTCTAGCGGTGTCGGGATTTGCTTGGCATTCGATGAAAGACTGTACGTTCAAGCCGAGTTCTTGTGCAAAAACTGGCAGCTGATCTTCTTCCACGCCCGTGCCGTCAATATTTGCTCGGTCGTAGAGCATATCGTGATATCGCCAAAAAGCGGTTTCACCTCCCAGCTTTGCCGCGCATTCAGCGGCAATCGCTTTTGGTACTGCTCCTGGATGAATGTCGAGTGGAAAATGTCGGAAGACGATTTGGACATCGTTTGGATACGCGGCGAGCAGTTTTTTAAACTCATCGTGCTGCTGTTTACAGAATGGACATTCAAAATCTCCATATTCTACCCAGGTGATTTTTGGATTTTGTGCGCCGCGTGCGTGGTCGGACGCCGAAACGCGAGGAATTGCCGTTTGATCAACTCGCGCCGTGCTGTCATTTGCAAATAACTTTGCTGGATCGATTCGGCCGCCGTTTGATGTCATGAACATCGAAACAATAATAACTGCCGAGAGGATAGCTAGAAGTGAGAAGAGGAAAACGGTGGATTTTTTTGATTCCATGTAAGGGAAGTATAGCATAATGAAGGTTTGTGCTGGCGGTATTTGGTGATCATCGTATCAACCGCGCTCCGCAGCTATGTCGGTGACTCCGCCGCGTCCAAGACGCCGGATTCTTTGTCTCGCGGTATTTTGACCTCCCTGTCATCCCGGGCTCCGACCCCCGGCACTAAAGGCCGGGCAGGCTGGGATCTATCGCTTCTCACAAGCGCTTTCCCCTCCTTTTCAAGGAGAGCTTGTCCGGTCTTTAGCGCCGGAGGCTAGGCGTGGTTACGCGTTGCTTGATCGCGCGCTTCTGAAGCGACTTCGTCGCTTCGACTTTGTCACAGCGCCTGGGAGTTTCACCCCCAGACCCCGACCCC
>CAZMTL010000013.1:0-22284 GCA_964569575.1 uncultured Gammaproteobacteria bacterium
CAGTCCCAGTGAGCCGGGTCACGCTCTCACGCCCGGTACCCGTCGTAGCCTTGGTGAGCCATTACCTCACCAACTAGCTGATAGGACATAGGCCTCTCCTGAACCGTCGGAACTTTCAATGGGAATGACTTGCGTCCCCCCATCAATATCGCGTATTAGCTCACGTTTCCATGAGTTGTTCGCGAGTTCAGGGTGAGTTACCAATGTGTTACTCTCCCGTTTGCCACTTCGCAGTTGATGCAAGCACCAACTTTGACGTTCGACTTGCATGCCTTAGACACGCCGCCAGCGTTCGACCTGAGCCAGGATCAAACTCTCAATTATAGTATCTAGCTGAAAGCTAGACCTCTGCTCAGATCATCATAAATGATGATTTGTTTTTATTGAACATTCTTATAGACCGAAGTCTGCTAAGAAACTCATACTGCTCCGAAGAGCGGTACAAGTGACGTTGTAATCATACAATAGTTATTTCGTACTATCGATTTGTGAAGGATCTGTTCGTTATCCCCAGTGAACTAGGGATTAACGAGGGCTAGTTTATAACACGAATAAAAAGATGTCAAGGGCGAGCAGCCCATGTTTGTTGAGTGATTTGAAATAAAGAAAACCCATCTAAAAAAGTCTACACATCCGATCGCTTTTTTGCCTCTTCACTTCGCCATTTTTCGATCGCCTTATGATTGCCCGAAAGTAAAACTGGTGGAACGGAAAGGGAAGTAAATTTGAGTCCTCGACGCATTTTATACACCTCTGGCTTTGTATACTGTGGGTATTCTAAAACACCTTTTTCGCTGTGCGATTCCATTTCGAGCGAAGCCGCATCTCCCAAAACGCCCGGAATCATCCGCGCAATTGCATCCGTCATCACCATTGCCGGCAGTTCGCCGCCAGTCAAAACGTATTCACCAATCGAAAGCGACTCGTCAGCCAAAAATTCTTCCACACGTCCGTCGATCCCTTCGTACCGTCCACACACAAAAATAACCTGATCATATTCCGCCAACCGCCGCGCATCTGCCTGCGTAAACATCTTCCCGCTCGCGGCCGTCATCACAACCCGAACCTTGCCACGACGCTTCTTAATTTTCTTCAATGCGGCGTCAATCGGCTGAATCGTCATCACCATTCCGGGCCCACCACCATACGGCGTGTCATCCACCTTCGAATGCTTGTCTTTCGAAAATTTTCGAAGATCATGCGCGGCAATCTTAATCTTCTTCGCCTTCTGCGCCCGCCCCAAAATAGACGCCTCTATATAAGGAGTGACGATTTCGGGAAAAATAGTGATAATGTCGAATTGTTTCATATGCTATGCTGATTATAACACTCTCTCGGTGCAAGCGCAGTTAGATGAGGAAAAAATGATTTTGATCTTAATTGAAGTATGAAAGAGAAAAAAGAAGCAGTACATGTAGAGAAATGGATCGTAATACTAGTCTGCGTAGCAATGCCGCTAAGCGGATTGATTGGTCTTGTGAAATCGATGCTGTTCTACATCGCGCTGGTTCTGATTTCGACCGATTGGAATGAAGGCGAGAGTATCGACTGGCTCGCGAGCGAAACCATGAATTCGCTCGACCCACTTTTCCTCGGCGCGATCGCAATCATCGCAGGCTTCAGCGCAATCCTCCTCCTCGCGGGCATAGTCACGATTCCAGTCGCGATAAAATATCTAAAAAAGAAATAAAGAATGTATGGAAAAGAAAAAAGCAGAGTGGGGAAATAGCGTAAAAGGACTAATCTGTTTAGCGACACCAGTCGTTGGTGTGTTTGGACTAGTTGTCACGATAAGCGCTTACGCAATCATGTCATTTGTCGCTACAAGTATTAGTGAAGCAAACGGCGTACCTGGGGAAGGGGGAGTATCGAGCGAAATGCAAACCGTCGAAATGATCATGGCCACAGCAAAGACTCTTTTTGGTGCATTTGGAATTATCAGCCTTCTGCTAATCCTCTCCAGCATTGTGCTCATCCCGCTAGGGATTCGCTTTTTTACAAAGAAGGTGGAAGAGAAAAAGAAATAATCAAAAAGAGTGTATGGATATAAAATTATTCGTCGCCACAAAAGCGTTTATTGAACACAATGGCAAAATTCTGATTTTGCGAGAGTCGACAAAATACACAGACGGATCGAATGCCGGAAGATACGACGTGGTCGGCGGGCGCGTAAAACCAGGTCAGCGATTCGACGAAAGCTTGCTGCGCGAAGTGAAGGAAGAAACAGGACTAGAAGTAACCATCGAAAAACCATTCCACACCGACGAATGGCGCCCAGTCGTAAACGGCGAGCAATGGCAAATCGTCGGCACATTTTTCATCTGCAAAGCGAGTATGGATACGGTGACCTTGAGCGAGGATCACGACGAGTATAAATGGATTGATCCGAAAGAGTATGAGAAGTATGATTTGATGGAGAATTTGAAAGTAGCATTCGAAGCATTTAACGACATGGGGTAGTTATGAAAATAGAATTCGAAGCAAAAGTAACGGACATTGGTCAAATACCAGATTAACGATTTTAGCTTGATAGTATGAACTTGAATACAAGTCAGCAAAAAGAGAAGGACACCTCGACTGCGCTCTTATTTTTATCAATTCCTGCAGTCGGATTTGTGGGTCTATTTATTAGTTTCACCGTCTGGGCAGTAAGTTTGTTCCTTATTCCGGCACTCTTCAAAAATGAAGAAGTGAGTTTGCTTATTGGTAGTTTGGCGAGATCAATTATTGGGTTGCATGGCGCGATGAGCACCTTTTCGATGTTGGCTGGGGTGTTGCTCGTTCCGCTGGCGATCCGGCTTATGATAAAAAAATAACATGTTCGAAAGAATACAGCGGCTTCGAACACAAAACCCCCACGACCTAAATCGTGGGGGTTTTTCTAACTAAATTGCTAGGTTGTCGACAACTGATGTGTCTGCTTCGTCGTCGTCCATGTCGCTCGATTGAGCAACGTCTTCCATGTCGCGTTCGCGGCGTGGAGGGCGACTTCCTTCTGGTTCGTAAATTTTGAGGTTTACGCGAGCGTTGTTCTTTGCTCCAACAATCTTTAGAAGCGTTCGGATTGCACGTGCTGTCTGACCTTGTCGGCCAATCACGTACCCCATGTCTTCTTGATTGATGTGAAGGGTAATAAGAACGCCTCGTTCATCAACTGTTCGTTCGGTTCGTACATCGTTTGGATGATTTACGATCCCTTTCACGATATATTCTACAAATTCTTGATCAAATTCCATATTCGTCTGTCTGTCTTTCACTTAATTCATTCGTGATAGGAAAACCGCGCCGACCTTTTCCTCTTCGCAGGCTATCACAAGAAAAGTATAACATACGAAAAATGGTTGGAACAGATTGAGGCGATGATCGCAGTCAAAGAACACATAAGCCCCCTAGCTCCCCCTGAAAAACAAAGCAGGGGGGGAGAAACACTTTCGCTTTTCCTCCTTTTCAAGGGGAGATGAAGGGTGGTTATGTGTTCATCGAAAGCATTTTACGATCGTTTCAAATATATGCTCCTTACCAAGGGGGACGACAGGGGTCGCGCAAATAAAAAAAACACGAGCGTTTCCGCTCGGGTTTTTTATTCAGTCTTTGCTTCTTCTGCTGCAACTTCTTCCTTTGCAGGTTCTGCTGCCGCTTCTTCGGCCGGAGCCGCTGCTGCCGCTTTCGCTGCCTCAGCTTCCGCTTTCTTCGCTTCCGCCGCCGCTGCCTTTGCCGCTGCTGCTTCTGCCTTTGCTGCTTCTTCGGCCGCCTTCTTTGCCTCAGCTTCTGCCGCTGCCTTTGCTTCCGCTTCCGCCTTTGCCGCGCCTAGCTTTGCCGCGCGCTTCTTTGTAATGGTCACCGCTCGAACCTTTTCGCCTTCCAAAAGTCCTGCGTTGATCAACATGTTTCGCACAGTGTCCGAAGGCTGAGCTCCGTTAGCCAACCAGTGCTTCACACGATCTTCTTTAAAAGTGATCGTACTTGGCTGTGTGTGAGGATTATAAAGTCCCACAATTTCCTTCGCAGGAGCCCAAGGATCCTGAGTTTTTTCCTGAACAACGATTCTGTACTGAGGCGCATGCCGCTTTCCAGTTCGTGAAAGTCGAATAGTCAACATAGTAAAATATATAGATTAGATAGCGAGAAATTACCGCAAAGAACAAAGTTTGTCAAACCCTGTATAGGCGTTCCGCGCGCCCCTCTTGGGGTATTAAAGGAAGGTGACGTCGGATGTCCACAGTAGAATAGCCATTTCGAGGTACAATAAAGAAAAAGAACCCTATGAATGACCGCGAATCAAAACCATATATATACGGAGAATCAAACCTCGAAGATTTCGCTGTAAGAAAAGTGCCTGAAGATTTGGAGGAAGAAAGAGGAGTAAACGCTGATCAACGACAGGAGGATCTAACAACCAGCGAAGCGAGGTTCCGTGACGAAAGGAAAGAATCCTTGAGAGAGGAGGCACTGGCGCCAAATTACAATCGAGACAAAGGAAATGCCCGCGGAAATATTGGTCGGGAAGTGGGAGACAAATACGCAGACATGGAAGAAGAGACGGGCGCCATGCTAGAAGCGCTCGAGGGAATTCCAGATGAAGGCGTGGTGAATCGCGAATTCACCCAAGCGGAAACAACGCGCGAAGCAATTCAGCAGGCGCTCGACAGCGGCGCAGGCATCGGCGCACTCAATATGGAAGACTTAGCAAATATGGGCATCGATTTCACAAACTTCTACGGAAAAAAAGATGTCGAACGGCTAATGAAAGCTCTCAACGAAAAGACCGGGGAAAAGTGGGATGGAATTCGAGGTGCAATAAACGAAGGATTGAACGAGTTAATGCAGGCAGGTGCAAGCGATCAAACAATGACCACCTACCTAAAACGAATCTTAACGTTCTCTAGCATCGCCTACCCAGAAAAAGACAAAGAAGTCAGCGCGGTGGTGCAAGACGGAATCGCAAAACTTCTCCCACACCTACGCGAGCGCGCAAGTGCAGAACAAAAAGCCGCCTAAAAACAATCGTCCCGCCAACATCCGTAAGGAGTGGCGGGACTGCGTTTTTTTACATCCGAACACGTAGCGTTCAGACGAGGGCTACCCGATGCGTACCTGGTGCAGGATGCCGAGCGACTCGACTTCGTGCGGGCCGTCGGTGTTGACCTGCCGGCGGTCGATGGTGCCGTTCGGGCCACGAAACGCAATCACCAGCCGGGTGAAGTGCAGTTCACGTGCGCGCGGTTCGATGAGCGCGTCCGGGATGGTCACGCCTTCGCGAAGTCGCGCAAGCTTCAGATGTGGGAACGCGGCGAACGCGTACCCATAGTGCTCGGTCGCATGTTGCACGACGGAGGGCGGGACTTCGCGCGGCAACATTCGGAGCATGTTGTCCGGCATGTGCCAAACCGGCTGCTGCGTACGAAAGCGTGGGAATCCGATCCCCACGCCTCCGCCGTCGAGCGCGCACCTGCGCACCTTCCACCACACGGAATCGGTTGGCGGCTGCATGTGTTGCGGCCACCAGAAGACCCAGTCGTTGAACAAGTCGACCTTGTTCATGGCGATGGTCAGGTCGGCGCCCTTGCACATGTGCGCGACCCAGTTGGCGTGCGCGATCATGTGCGGCAGGGCGCTGCGGTGCACCTCCATGTGCACTAGCGACAGGTGTGGAACGTGCTGTTCCGACAAGTCGATCGGGTCCTTCTTGGTCCACTGCGGACGAACCGAGTCGCTCAGATCGCGTGCCTCCAGCTGTCCGAGATGGCTCGGAACCAGGGCGACGATCACGTCAAAAGTCTCAGGAAGCTTGCTGGTATCGATGGTCATGTTGTCCTCCACGACCGCACAAGTTAGCACAAAAAACGAGAAAAGTCAACCGCGAACGCATGACTCTTTCTTGTCGTTCTGAGCGTAGCGAATGCCTGCCCGGCCTTTAGCGCCGGGGATCCGTTCACTTTGTTCAGGATGACAAAACCAGGATCACGATCCACGGTTCACTCGGCGTGGCCACAAAAATCCCAACAAAAAATGTTATACTAAAATAACTATGAATCCCTCGTTCGCATTCGAAAAAAAATTGTACAGCGAAGGGTACACGACGATTGTTGGTGTAGATGAAGCCGGCGTTGGTGCAGTCGCGGGTCCGCTTGTGGCAGCAGCAATTCACCTTCCGCTCAATTCCCGCCTCGCACTTCTAGACGATTCAAAAAAGCTCACAAAAAAATCCCGCGAAACACTCTACGTCGCACTCACTAACCTCACCCCAAACTGGGCCGTCGGTATCGCAACAGTGGAAGAAATTTTCACCCTCGGCCTGCGTCCAGCCAACTTGCTCGCCATGCGACGAGCGGTCGAAGGAATCGCAGGCGCGGATTTCGCTCTGGTCGACGCGTGGACGATTACCAATTTACATATTCCACAAAACGGCATCGTACACGGGGACGCAAAAGTGAAGTCGATCGCTGCAGCATCGGTGATTGCAAAAGTGACACGTGATAGAATGATGGAAGAACTGCACGAACTATTTCCACAGTACGATTTTAGTTCGCACAAAGGATACGGCACGGCAAAGCATCGAAGCCTAATCGCGCAACACGGCGCCTGCGCGGCGCATCGAATGAATTACAAATGGTTTACACAGGAGGTATGAAAAAACACTTGATCACAACCTTGATACTCGCGGGAATTATTCTGCCGGTAAAAGTGCCCGCACTCGCCGCCGAATACGCCGGTTCGATTTTTCTCGACGTCGAGAAAAACGGAGAAGCGTGGTATGTGAATCCCGAAACCAGTCGCCGGCACTACCTAGGTCGACCAGAAGAAGCCTTCGAATTAATGCGTTCACTTGGACTAGGAATTTCGGAAAAAGATTTCACTCGTCTAGCAACTTCCAACACGCTTAAACGTCGACTGGCAGGAAGTATTGTGTTACGAGTCGAATCCCTCGGTGAAGCGTACTACATCAACCCCCGCACACTCGAAGTCCACTCCCTCGGTCGCCCGCACGAAGCATTTGTCACAATGACGCGCGCCGGAATCGGAATCCGTTCAGCAGAACTAGCCGGCATTCCAGTTGCAAACACGGCATTAGCCGCGACGCATGCAGACTCCATTTTTCACACCGTTCCTTTCGTGGCTCAAGCGCCTCTCGCTGAATGGAGCGACGCGCGACAACAAGAAGGCTGCGAAGAAGCAAGTGTAATGATGGCGATGGCATGGGTAAATTCGGAAGGTGAATTCGATTCCGCACAAGCACGCGAACAAATTATTACGATGTCGAATTGGCAAAAATCCGAATTCGGCTATTTCGAAGACACATCCGCGCACGACACGGCGACCCGACTCTTCAACCGCTATTTTAATTATGAAAACGTCCGCGTGCGCTACGACGTCACACCAACCGATGTGCATGCAGCATTGAAAGAAGGGAAGGTAGTCGTGCTCATGATCAACGGCAAAAAAATCAACCACAACTACTACGTCCCACCCGGCCCCGATCGCCACGCAATAGTTGTCCACGGCTTCGACGCAACCACAGGTGAATTCCTCACCCACGACCCCGGCACTCAATTCGGCGCAAACCACCGAATGACCGCCACAGAAATGGACTACATGATGCGAGACTACACATCCGGAGTCTACGCTCCGATCGTTGGAGAAAGAACCGCGATGATTGTGGTGAGTAAATAAAAAAACACGCCCCGGGCTCACTCGAGCACGGGGCGTGAATTTTTTTGATCAAATCCGTTTATCCATAAAACTAACAAGCTACTGACAGTAAAGTCCGGAAATGCTAAACTGTTTCTAAATATGTATCTAGAGCGTCTCGAGCTTCAAGGCTTCAAAACTTTTGCCAAAAAAACTGAACTAACGTTCCCGAAACAAAAGCGTGGTGAAAACGCGTTGACGGTTATTGTTGGACCGAATGGGAGTGGAAAATCGAATTTGTCCGATGCGATTCGCTGGTGTCTTGGGGAGCAATCCATGAAGCATCTTCGTGGGAAGAAAGCCGAAGACATCATCTTTTCGGGCAGCGAAGGGAAGGGGCGATCGGGATTTGCCGAAGTAACACTTACGCTGAATAACGAAGACAAATCCGTAAAAATCGATTACTCACAAGTAACGATTACGCGACGACTTTATCGTGATGGTGAATCAGAATATCTTTTGAACGGAAAGAAAGCTCGCCTCACCGACATCCAACTTTTGCTTGCCGAAGCCGGAATTGGTCAACGAACATACACGGTAGTCGGTCAGGGAATGATCGATCACGTTCTAACATCTTCACCAGAAGAACGAAAAATTTTCTTCGACGACGCAACCGGAGTACGCGGATTGCAAATCAAGCGCCACCAGTCGATGTTGAAATTAAAAAAATCAAGCGAGCATTTACAGGAAGTAGAACTTCTCCTTCAAGAAATCGAACCTCGTTTACGATCACTCAAGCGCCAAGTATCAAGGCTCGAGAAAAGAGAGAAAGTCGAAATCGAATTACGCGATCTTCAGGAAAAGTACTACCACACAAGTTGGTGGCGTTTGGCAGACGAACAAGAGTCACTTCAAAATCGATTACTTCAAGCGAAACAAGCAACGGCAAAAAAGCGAACTGAATTAGAAGCAGGGGACGCACGATTGTTAGAGCTTGAAAAAGCGAATGCGGGAGTAAAGAACGAGCAGTCATCGCTCGCGCAAGAAGCTCAGGCCGCGTACAAAAAAGCACAAGAAGGCTTAGCTGCCGCGCGCCAGCGAGTATTCGAAGCCGAACGCGAACTAGAATTGTCGCGCGTACGTTCGCAATCGACCTGGGCACCGCTTCCGTTGCACGAAATTATCAAAGAACTGGAAGTGATTTTAAAGGCTGATCAGCAAAGCAGTTTGCAAACAATCCTCAAACTTGTTTCAAGCCTACGCGACCGGCTACGCAAGCCAACGCCCGAAGATTTCAAACCAGACCCAGCTCTACTTCAGGCGATCGAATCCGCAAAATCCGCCGCACAACAAGCAGCAGACTTGGTAGAATCAACCGAACAAGAAATCGACGAAGTAAACAAACAGGCGAATGCCTCGCAAAGCGAACTCTTCACGTTCCAGCGCGAACTGCGCTCACTACAGCGCGACTTGTACACGTTTGAACAGAAAGAAAACGAAATCAACATTCATATCGCCCGTGTCGAAACACGCTTCGACGCCTTGAAAAAAGAATTGAGCGAAGAAGCAATGTGGATGAACGAGCGCTTGGCGAAGAAGGATACGTCGCTGTTCATTTCGAACCTAGACGAAACCCGTTCGCGTGTTCTTCACTTGAAGCACGAACTAGAATTGATCGGAGGAATCGACGAAGAAACTATTCAGGAATACAAGCAAACCGAAGAGCGCTACACATTCCTCTCGGGCCAAATGACCGACATCCGCGACGCCATTCGGGGGACGGAAAAAATCATCGACGAACTAGACGACACGATTACAAAGCAGTCGGAGAAAGCGTTCAAGTCGATCAATACCGAATTCCAAAAGTACTTCAAAATTCTCTTCGGCGGCGGAAGTTGTTCGCTTATTAAACTGAAAGAATCCGAAATGGCCGCAGCGCCCGAAGAAGGGAAGGTGGCACTCGACCGCGCGATGGAATACTTGGCGGAAGAGAAGATTCAGGAAGCGGAGGAATCTACCAACGCCATCCTGTCTCGCGTAAAACAACGCCGCGACCACGTCGCCGGAATCGACATCCAAGCAACGCCCCCAGGAAAGAAGTTGAAAGCCCTCAACCTCCTCTCCGGCGGAGAACGCGCGCTGACATCAATCGCTCTTCTCTCGGCAATTATGGCAACCAATCCATCACCATTCGTGGTGCTAGACGAAGTAGACGCCGCCCTCGACGAATCAAACACGGTCCGTTTTGCAGCCATCCTAAACGAACTGCGCAAGCTGACCCAATTCATCGTGGTCACTCACAACCGGGCTACCATGGAACGAGCCGATCTACTCTACGGCGTCACCATGGGCAACGACGGAATCAGCAACTTGCTCTCGGTAAGTATGACCGACATAGAAGAAGCTGGAACAGCAAGAAGATAAAAAGAAAACACCCTCGATGTTGCTCGAGGGTGTTTTTTTCTTTAGTGATTGCGAGCGAAGTGAAGAAATCTCTCGGCGAAATTCAAACGCGTTCCCCCGCCTTCTCAGATCCACAAGGAGAGCCTGTCCGGCCTTCAGCGCCGGAGGTTAGGGGAGGTTCCGCGTTGATCGTCCTCGTTGTTTTTGTCATCCCGGGCCCCGACCCGGGATCCATCGCTTCTCGCTCGCGCCCTCGAGTCTGACGCGACTGCGTCGCTTCGATTTTGTTACAGCGCCTGGGGGAGTCGTCCCCCAGGCCCCGACTCCCTTTCTTTGTTGGCTCAAAGAAAGGGAGGAAAGAAAGAGCCTTTCGTGGCTCGGCGGCACGAACATTTATTTTTAGATTATGGAAAGTGACCGATCGCATTTTTCTTTGCAATGTCCATCTACGGGGGTCAGGCCCCCTTCGTGGACACGAGAAAAATGCTCGACCTTCGCTTGATTTTGTTACAGTGCCTTTGTCACAACGCATTGAGCTCCGCTGGCGTTCGACTTCGTCTCTCTACGTGGCTTAGGGTACGGGGTCCGGCTCAGTCTGGTCATTGCGAGCGAAGCGTGGCAATCTCTCGCATCGCGCGAATTCAAAAAAAAACGCCCCGGCCAGTACAGGCCGAGGACGTGTGAGCAGGGCTTGGTCAGCGAGAGGGGCGGGACTTGAACGGCCACGGCGCGACGCCGCGTCGTCGAAAATCCAGGAACCCCTGCATGCACGACTTCGCGATCACGCTGAAGTGCAGTGGCTTCACCGTGAAATCTCGCTTGTTTCGATCAGACATTGTATCGCTAGCCTCCGGTGCGAATAGTAGGGAGTTCTTGTAAAATCGGCAAGAAGCACAGGGCGTACTCACGTAAGTTTAGAGTAATTCTTTTACTCCAAAATCTTGACGCGCACTCAATTTTATGAAAAGCTCCCGCATCACCCAAGACTTGGAGGTCGAGATGGATGAGGAGATTCTGGTCAGTTTCGATGGGGAATTCACAGGATTGATCCCGGGCCTCAATTCGTTGATCTCGCTCGGGATGGTGGCGTACACCTTCGACGGCAACGAGATCGGGCGGTTCAAGGTGAACATGTTCGAGCTGGAGGGGTCGGAACGCAACCCCGACACGATGGAGTGGTGGGCGAAGCACGAGCACGCGTGGCAGCTGGCCACTCACGAGCCGGTAGATCCGCTCGAAGGAATGCAGCAGCTGCGTGAGTGGCTCAAGGCACTGCCAGGAAAGCCGAAGTTGATGGGGTGGCCGCTGCCTGTCGATTTCATGTTCGTGTACTGGTACTACGTACGCTTCCTCGGCGAGATGCCGCCGTTCC
Source organism: uncultured Gammaproteobacteria bacterium (assembly GCA_964569575.1). Lineage (GTDB taxonomy): Bacteria > Patescibacteriota > Patescibacteriia > UBA9934 > UBA9934 > JAQCKO01. Next base: position 11,405 of record CAZMTL010000013.1, read on the forward strand.
TCTACGACGGCATCGACATCAAGTCGGTCGCGATGGTGGTGCTGGACAAGCCGACTCTGGAAGGCACGAGCTACACCGAGGTTCAGGCATTTCTCGGTCTACCGAACGGCGAACCGTTGCACGAACCTGTTCAGGATGCGATCGACCAGGCCGACGTCTACTTCGGCCTGATGCGTCTTCGTCAGCAGCAAGCACACCGACCGTAACAACCAAGCTCGAACGGGAGTGGCAGCTGCCGCCCGTTCCGCACGCCCCAGGTTCCCACGAACCCGGGGCGTTTCATTTTCTAAAAATTTGATCGCATCATCCCGTTCCTCCGTACCCGATACACGCCCCAGCGAACTCCACATACGATCAACGCTGGATCCCCCGGCGCTGAAGGCCGGGCAGGCTGGATCAAGTCCGGGATGACGAACTAAATCAACGAAAAAACTCTACCTCTACTCCCTACACCCTAACCCCTACTCCCTAACTCACCTTGACCAAACACCCATTCCGCGGTAGGCTAACTCACTTACCTCCCATGCGGTTCGTTAACATTTTTCATGTCAGCTTTTCTAAAGAAAAAAATTCAAGAAGAAATCATGCGCGCCGAGCATATTCTTCTCCTGACCGACGAACGCATCGACGGAGATACCATTGGATCAACAATGGGAATGTTTCATGTATTAAAAGATCTTGGAAAAATAGTGACGGTCTTTTCACCGCGCCCACTTCCCGAGGCTCTTTCTTTTTTACCGGGCACCGAAGTTATCCGCCGCGACAATTCTGTGTTTGAAGGCGAAGAATACGACCTGGCGATTATTTTCGATTGTTCCGACGGTGAATACATCAAAAGTTACTTACCAAAATTGCGTAAAAACATGCCGCTCGTTGTGTTTGATCACCACGCAACAAACCCTCAGTACGGCACGTACAATTTGATCGAACCCAAGGCCGCATCCACCGCCGACGTGCTATGGCGATTTTTGCGCGATCAAAAAATCCCGGTAAACAAAGATGCTGCTCACTGTATTCTGACGGGAATCTGCACCGACACAAATGTGTTCTCAACTTCCAACACCACCACCGCCTGCCTCGACGCCGCCCACGAACTTTCGCTCCTCGGCGCGCGCCTACAAGAAATCGTCCGCAACACCATGATGAACAAATCCGTCGCCGCCCTAAAATTGTGGGGACTGGCATTTGAACGCCTGCACCAAAACGACGAATTCAACGCAACCGCAACGGCAATTACGCAACAAGATTTGGAAAGATTAAAAGTAACAACCGACGACCTAGAAGGATTGTCGAACTTCCTCAACGCGATGTTGGACGGAGTCGACACCGTGCTCGTTCTCTACGAACGAAAAGACGGCGTAAAAGGCGGCCTGCGATCCCACACCCAAAACGTCGCAGCCCTCTCGGAAAAGTACGGAGGCGGCGGCCATATAAGAGCAGCCGGCTTCTTCGTCCCCGGCGCAACACTCGAGGAAAAAGATGGAAAGTGGTTTGTAAAAAATAACTAGAATCAAAACGACCGACCTCCTTAACGGGGGTCGGTCTTTGATGCAGAACATTGACTTGAGCAAAATTTGATGTAAAAATTCCAACGTTCTTCAACCAGGAGAGATACATGTTGCAAGTGTACGATCGTGCACGTCGGGATGCGATGATGAACAAGGATACGGAGACGCCGACCGAAGTCGCGGAGCGACACGGTCTCGACCCGTACTTCGCCAAGGTCCTGATCTCGGTCATCAAGGACTGGGGTAGCGACAACAACGAGTTCTTCGAGCGGATGAAGGAGGTCTACTACGATACCTCTGCACCAATCGAGGTTCGTGCCCTCGCCGCAGAGCACGCGAGCAACAGCTGCGCGAATGACGAGCGCGTCAAGTGGGTGGCCGCGGCGCTGGTACTCGCGTCCCGATTCGAGAACAGCGAGGATTGCCAGATCCTTCTCATGAACACCGTCTTCGGACTGTGGCACAAGGGGAACAACACGCTTGTGCCTGCAGACGTACACATCGCTCTCGACAACCTCATCGTCGCTGGTGCGTACAACGCTCCGGGACAAGTGTTGTGGTGGGTCGACAACCTCGAACTCCAGTTCGGAGAGGCGAACGGCGAAGATGCGAAGCACGAGGCGGTGGGGTGGCTCGGTCGAGTGATCGATCGCGCGAACAACGAGCCTCACGGCATGAGCGAGGTCGGCCTCCGCAAGGCGCTCAAGAAGCTCACCGAGCTCATCGCCGGTTGACCTGCTCGAGGTCCGCTCACAACTACAACCGCCCCTCAACGTGGGGCACCGCGACCCAGGCCTTCATCACGAAGTGTCCTGGGTCTCAGTTTTTTAGACGGCAGAAATTTGAAACGGACTAATAGAAATTGACAAAACCTTAAAAATAAGGTAAAAAAAGGAGTCGTGCTCAAAACAAGAGGAGGAAGTATGACGCCAGGAAGAAAACAGCAAATCCTTCCTCCTCGAGAGGAAGGCGAGAGCATTCGCGAGGCACGCAAGCGTCGCCTGAGTGTGATCAACGATGGTCTCGAAAAGTTGGGACTGATCCCATTCGAGAAGCTCGGCGACTACCGCAAGGGAGAGGACGAGCTGCTCGCCATCCTGAGCTACAGCGGTAATGAGTACTTGGTGCTCGTAACCTTCGAAATCATCTTCCCAGATGGTAACCGAGGAACGCGAGCGCTGCTGTTCAACCGCGATCAGGCAGAGGTTGGGGGTCAGTACATCTCCGGCTGCATCTGTCTGGTGACCGTCAGAGACGAAGTCGGAGGCGAGTGGATGGTGTTCACGCGCCAGCATCGGTTGGCGAATGACGGCTGGGATACCTGGCCCATCGACGTCCCGCGTGGCTTCTTCAAGAGTGCAGGGCTCTCGCTCGGCGCTTCGGCGCTGAAGCGTGAAGTGATGCCTCTTCACTTCGACTTGCAAGAACGGCGACTGGCCGACATCCCGATCAGCATCGTTGGTCGCAAGTTGGCGGCGCTCGTATCCTCCAGTCTGGTGACTGCGCAAGGCTTCAGCATTCTGGGCATCTCGCCCGAGAACAACGGAGCCGCGCGAAACCTCACATTGGTTGCACATCTGCGGTTGTCGACTACCGACATCGAACAGGTGCGCAGGATCGGCGGAACGAAGTCCGTAAGGATCGAGTACCACCTGGCCGAAGAGGTGCGGTCCAACTGGGTAAACCTTGGCCTGAGTGGTCATCAGAGCGCGACGGCACTGATGTTCTACTTCTCTATGGTCAAGTGACGAAACGGCCCCAAGCTTGCAAAAAGCCTGGGGCCGTGATATTTTTCCGCCTCGTCTCCCTGCGGGGATAGGGTGGGTTGAGCCCACAAAAAGACGAAAGTGATTTCCGTAAGGTAAGCCTTAGGAGGTCGCAAAGTGCCCATTTATGGGTACAGGTTACTCGAATGTCCCAGTTCTTCCAGTACGAGTCCGCCCGCCGTCAGCTGCGTGCGAATGCGAACCTCAACCCCGTGGACGTCGCCGAGCAGTTCGGTCTCTCGACCGGCCTCGCGCAGCTCCTGATCGCGACCACCAACCTGTGGGATCGCAACAAGGACTTCAGCGCGTTCCGCGACACGACCGAGGTCATCTACGACAACAAGTCGTTCGACGACACGGCGCGCGCGATGGCTGCCGAGCACCGTTCGAGCTGCGACGAGGGCGAGGAGCGCATCGCCTGGGGCGTGAAGGTCGCGGAGCTGGTCAACACCGGCAACCTCGACCCCGACGACGCCCAGCTGGTGTCGTGGTCCACGTACTTCGGCGAGGTCGACAAGTCCGGCCGCAAGTTCACCAAGGACGAGGTCGAGGAAGGCCTCGCGTTCATGGTCGACTTCGGTGCGTACAACGCTCCGGGACGGACCCTGTGGTGGTTGCAGAACGGCGCCACCAGCGACGAGGGTGTCGAGTGGCTCGGTCGGGTGATCGACCGCGCCGACAACGAGCCGCACGCCATGAACGAGTTCTACCTCGGCAAGGCGCGCGAGAAGCTCGCCGAGCTCACCGCCAGCTGACCTCGACAGTCCGCTCACAACTACAACCGCCCCTCAGTAGGGCAGCGCGACCCAGGCCTTCATCACGAAGTGTCCTGGGTCTCATCTTTTCTGCTACTATACGCACAATATGAAAAACCTTCTTACCAAACTAGAAACAAATCTACGCAACACCGTGTTCGACGCCATCGAATACACACCCGAACGCCGAGCGCTCGTTATTTTCGACACGCAATCCGAATTGGCAAAGATGGTAACCGACGGATACCGAGCCGTACTTCCGCAAGCGAATTTTCTCGATTTCGATCAATCAACCCCGGAACACATCCGCGAAACAATCAACGCCCTCGCACCGAAAGATTTGGTTGTGCTCGTTCAATCTTCCAGCTTCCGACTAAACGAATTCCGTTTTCGTCTCGAGCTCTTTCGCCACGAACTAGCGGTTATCGAGCACCCGCATCTAGGCCGCATGCCACAAGCGGAACACGAAATTTACATCGACGCACTCGCGTACGACAAAACGTACTACCGAACCCTCGGCCCAAAAATGAAATCGCTCATCGATAAAGCAAATCAAATCATGGTCGAATGCGAAGGGACACGCTTGGAATACAACGGCCAATTTGAAGAAGCAAAAATGAACATCGGTGATTACAGCACGCTCAAAAACATCGGCGGCCAATTTCCGATCGGCGAAGTGTTTACCGAACCAAAATCGCTCGACTCAGTAAACGGCACCGTAAACATCTTTGCCTACGCCGACCGCGAATTCAAAGTCATTTTTCCGACAATACCAATCACTCTCACGATCGAAAAAGGCATCATCACCAACGTCGAAAATGCAACGCCCGATTTTCAATCCATCATCGATCAAATCGCCAGCGACGAAGTCCTCAGTGTCCGCGAACTCGGATTCGGCATGAACGCCGCCATGTCCCGCACTCGTTACCTAACCGACATCGGCAGCTACGAACGCATGAAAGGCATCCACCTCTCCCTCGGCGCAAAACACACCATGTACGCCAAAGAAGGCTTCCCGAAACGAAGCAGTAAGTATCACGTAGATGTCTTTGCGGACGTGACGAAGGTGGAAATTGATGGGGAGGTCGTGTTTGAAGGGTGGGAATATTTGGTGAGGGGATAGAGAAGGGAGGTATCGAGAATCTTCGCGAAAAAACCATTAGAGTGACGATCGTTACTCTAATGGTTTTACTTTTAACAGAGAGTAAAGGATATGATTTAAATGGCGCACTCGATTGACAAAACCGCATATTTGAGGTACAAAACTGCGTTCGTCTGAAATCATTTCAGCGAAAAACAAGGTTCTACATGTTCGGCAAAAAACGTCCGGACCCGAGGGACGAGCTCGAGTCGCGTGAAAAGTGGGAAGAGGCGATGACGGCCGCTTAGCCACAATGGAGGCTCTTCAATACGGTAATGGGCTATCCGCCCATCCTTGTGATGGAGCGGCTGCGCGATCTGCACGTGGCTTGCACGAGGGGGAAGCAGGGGCTGGTGAGCGCCATCCTCGAAAGAAGCTTTCTCGTGCAGGACCACAGTGACTGCCAATGTGCCTTCCTCAAGTTCACCAACGAGGACCAGGCGCTGTGGTGGATCCACGAGAACCACCGGTCCTACAACAACGCGCAGCGAGCCATCATCAGTCGTGCGCTGGGCCTGCAAGTCCTCGCCGAGATCATCAAGGATGACCTGGTGCGCATGGGCAATATGGCTGGGTGCGGCGAGGTGTTCGACAGGCGTCACGCGCGGTGGCTCAGCGAGCACTTCGTCTACAGCTCGGACTGCTGCTAAGGTCATCAACTTAATCATCAGCGACACGAAATCGCTGAACGGCCCGTCGGGATGTGTACTTCGGTACAGTCTCGGCGGGCATTCTGTTTTAGAGGAAGTTGCGTATTCAAAGGTCGTAATCCGCTAATCACCCTTCATCCCTTCTTTTCAAGGAGAGGCTAGGGGTGGTTCCGCGCTGATCGAATGCGCAGCTTGACCTCTAGCACTCTCCACGATAGACTGCTAATATGAACGTGTAAAAATACTTATGAACCAATCAGCATCACCAGTTTCAAACTTCCTTATCCCAACCGTTATCGAAAAAACACATAACGGCGAACGGGCGTACGACATCTATTCTCGTCTACTTAAGGATCGCATTATCTTCCTTGGAACAGCCATCGACGACAACGTAGCAAACGCCATTATTGCGCAGCTGCTTTTCCTCGAAAGCCAAAACAACGAAAAAGACATCAAGCTCTACATCAACTCACCAGGCGGTTCGGTAACGGCAGGATTGGCTATTTACGACACCATGCAGCACATCAAGTCTGACGTTTCGACCATTTGTGTAGGTATGGCAGCTTCGATGGGGGCGGTGCTTCTAACGGCCGGAGCAGCAGGGAAGCGGTTCGCTCTTCCAAATTCCGAAATCATGATTCACCAAGTGTTGGGTGGAGTTCAGGGGCAGGCAACCGACATTAAAATCCACGCAGATCGCATTTTGCAGATGAAAGAATCACTAAATATGATTATTGCAAAACACACGGGGCAAGACGTGGCTAAAGTAACAAACGACACAGAGCGCGATAACTTCATGATCGCCAAAGCGGCTCAGAAGTACGGATTGATTGATAAAGTCATTAAATAAAGGTATAATAGGGGTTCCGACTTGACAGCAATCCAATCCTTTGATATAGTGCTCGGTTCCCTGATGGGCAGCAACCCGCAGTCACGACAAGCATGGGGATATATTCGCTGTCAGTTCCGGCTCCGGCTGGACCTCGACCGTAGATATATCTTCTTGACTGCGGCTTTATGCCCACTAGGGACAGTTCTTTCTACCATACACGACACAAAAAGCCGCCTTCGGGCGGTTTTTTGTTTTTGGTGATAGTGAACAGGGAGTAGGAGGAGAGGGTGTATGGAGTAGGGATGGAACCCTCGCATCTTTCGTCATCCCGGACTTGATCCGGGATCCATCGCCTTTTTCGCCTCGCGCGAAAACGCAAACGCGCTTCCCCTCCTTCTCAGGCCCACAAGGAGGGGCTAGGGGAGGTTGCGCGCTGATCGAGCGCGATCACCTCATTTCGTCGGTGGGCGAAGCGTGGCAATCTCTCGGCTCGCGTGCAATCGAATAGATTGCCACGTCGACTATATCTCCTCGCAATAACAAAGTGAGTTTCTGCCGTCTCCTCCCGCCCCCCTAACCCCTCCCTTTCTCTCCCAACTTTGCTATACTCTTCTTATATGGAGGTACCTTTTTCTGTCTTGCTCGCCGTGTTGTTATTTTTGGTGTGGCTTGCGTTTTTCGTGTTTCACAAATCGCTTCGCCGCGAAATGCTGTTGCTCGGCTTTATTGCGATCACACTTCTGCCGGTGCTGTTATTTGTCCAGCGCTTTCAGCAAGAAGAACTTTTTCTAAACTGGAACGTAATGCAGTTTGTTGATTTCTGGATCACCTTTTCCATCGCCGGCATTGCCGGGGTCTGTTACCACGTGTATTTCGGCAAGCACTATCACAAAATTCCAAAGCCAGACAAAACAACTCATACCTCTTCAGGAAAATGGATTCTTTCTTTATTTGTACTCGCCGCACTGCTTCCGTGGGCAACGCTCTTCTTCAATAGCATATTCGGTCTTTCGGTCGCAGCATCACTGTTAGTCACGGCCGGATTGCTTACGCTCTACATCGGACTGCACCGCACCGATTTATTCGCCGACAGTATTTGGAGCGCCTTTTTAACAGGGTTTGTCGTGCTGCTAGTCACGTCATTCCTTGGATTATTCACGGGCATCGACTTTACCTACTCCGCATTCGACGGCGGTGTCATGTTTTTCCTCATCCCGCTCGATTTGCTCGCCTGGTCGCTTGCGCTCGGATTATTCCTCGGGCCCATCTACGAATACGTCCGCACGTTGGAATTAAAGTAGTGGTAGAATACGTACATGGAACTGTCACAAGAAAATCACTTTTTTCAAACACAAGAAGGTCAATTGGCCGTTGATGTGATTGAAACGCGGACGCATATTATTATTCGCACCGCCGTCGCCGGAGTAAAACCGGATGATTTAGATGTGAATGTCACAAACGATTTAGTCACAATTCGAGGTGAACGAGAGCAGGTGAAGGAGGCGCACGACGCGACCGTGCATTTTTCGGAATGTTTTTGGGGACGATTTTCGCGCAGCATCATTCTGCCGCACGCCGTAAAGCCCGACGAAGCCGAAGCTGACATGAAGAATGGGATTCTTACATTGACGATACCGAAAGCACGTGGTGAAATGAAGGTAAGAATAAACGAAATCGAGAACTAACGCCTTGCTAGCCGTTCATCTTTTCAACTCAAATGCAGTTTGAGAGGTTGCGATAAACGGATAGTCGGCCAGCGTTCTTTACCCATTTTTATGACATTTCATCATACGGTTTTGGCTCATGTCCGCGAAAGCTGGAAAAAGCACAAAAAACCAATCATCTACACAACGGCCACCGGCGCGGTTTTTTTGGTGTTGATTGTGGGAGGAACATTCGGCTACGTAAAATATTTCGAAGGAAAAATCTACCCGTCTGTTTCGGTAGGTGGCGTTCCTGTTGGGGGATTAACGCAAGAAGAAGCGAGTTGGAAGCTGCAATCCGCCTACAACAGTCTGCTCGATCGCGGCGTACCAGTGCGATTCGAAGATTCTGAAGACTTCACTGTGCTCGATTTGCGAACATCAGGCTCGACCGACCCAGATTTGGTGTACGATTTAGTTGATTTTAATGCCGACGAAGCAACGAATGCTGCGTTTAGCATAGGGCGTAAACACAACCAGTGGTTTCTAGATAGCGTTGATAGTCTGATGCAACTGGCACGCCCGGTTCGTATCGCGCCAAACTTTACCGTAGCAGAAGAAAAATTACGTGAAGAATTAGAACTCCAGTTTGGTGATCGTGAACAACAAGGAAAGCAAACAACCTTCGTCATTTCAACAGAAGGCGAAGAAACAACGGTGGATGCGGTTATTGGAGAGCAGGGAACAATGCTTTCAACCGAAGCATTCTTTCAAGCACTCTACCGAGACATGCTCGACTTCTCGCTCGAAGAACAGCGTGTAACGTTGGTGAACGGAGAAGAAATCGTTTCAACTGACGAAGCGCTTGCACTAAAGGATCATGTCGTGTCTGCGCTCGACGAAGCGCCGTACACACTGACACATACATCCGACGCTCAGCTTGAATACGAATGGATTATTACAGAAGAAGATTTACAAACATCACTCGTACCAGTGCGAACCGAGGAAGGATCGCTCGCGCTTGGGATTGATGCCGTGCAAATGACCGATCTACTTGCCGAAATTCACGAAGATGTCGACACCGAACCGCAAAACGCCCGTTTCCGAGTAGAAGGTTCGCGCGTTGTTGAATTCGCCGGCAGCTTGGACGGAGAGCGATTGCAAGAAGAAGAAACAATCGAAGCGATCAACGCCGCTCTTGGAATAGAAGACGCAGTCATTCAGATCGCCGTTGAGGTGATCGAACCATCGGTGACAACCGAAAGCGTAAACTCGCTCGGAATTACCGAAATTGTAGGAGTAGGAACATCAGATTTTAGCGGTTCACCTTCGAATCGTATTCAAAACATCCAGCACGGAGCACGAAAACTAGATGGATTATTGATCGCTCCAGGCGAAGAATTTTCGCTGGTCGAAGCACTTAAGCCATTCACGATTGCCGACGGTTGGTTGCCAGAACTGGTGATCAAAGGTGACGAAATTCTTCCAGAAGTAGGAGGAGGCGCCTGCCAATTCGGAACAACGCTTTTCCGCGCCGCAATGAATTCGGGACTAGAAATCACGCAACGCCGCAATCACTCATTGGCTATTTCGTACTACAACGATCCTAAAAACGGAAACCCAGGAACCGACGCAACTATCTACGACCCAGCACCCGATTTCCGATTCCGAAACGACACAGAAAATTATCTACTGCTCGAAACAAACGTCGACCTCACAACCCAAGAAATGGTGTTCACCTTCTGGGGAACAAGCGACGGTCGAAAAGGTTCTTACACACCTCCGCAGGTCCTCTCGCGAACAGGCTACGGAGCAGCGATCGTAAAAGAAACCGACACGCTAGCGCCAGGAGTTCGACGATGTCAGGGAGGTTATTCAGGAGCCGTCACCTCATTCGACTACATGGTCGAATACGCCGACGGGGAAGTATTCACACATACCTACACATCAACGTACCGCTCGCTTCCACCAACATGTCTGGTGGGAAAAAACGACGCTGAACCAGAAGTGACTCCCGAACCTGTAACAGCAACAGAAGAATCAGAAGCTGTAACCGAGGAAGCCGTTTAAAAAAAAGTTCCACCGACTCGTTCGGTGGAATTTTTTTGTTGGACAATGACATTCGTTCGAGGATGGCGAGCTCTGTTTTTCGGAGAAGACCTCTCCTCACCTCCCCTTGGTAAAGGAAGAGAGCGCTTTCGAGAATCGATGGATCCCGGATCGGATCCGGGATGACGAAACTTGCACGATTCAAAATCAAACCACGAAGAGAGGCGAAGCCGAACGCCAACGCTGTGCCCGCCTCTGGCGGGGAGCTCAACGCACTGTGACAAAGGCACTGTAACAAAATCACGCGAAGGTCGAGCATTTTTCTCGTGTCTGCGGAGAGGGCTTGACCCTCGGAGACAGACATTGCAAAGAAAAATGCGATCGGTCACTTTCCATAAACTGAAATAAATATAGATGCGTGCCGCCGAGCCACGAAAGGCTCTTTCTTTTCCCCCCTTTACTTTGAGCCAGCAAAGAAAAGGGGGTCGGGGTCTGGGGGTGAAACTCCCAGGCGCTGTGACAAAGTCGAAGCGACG
>CAZMTL010000014.1:0-12031 GCA_964569575.1 uncultured Gammaproteobacteria bacterium
AAAAGACTGTGCCTTGGCTTTTTGTGCCTGCCAGATATTTGATGAATCTATAAAAACGAATACACGTTTATTTTTCTCGAACGAATGCATACCCTCTCCATCTTCACCCATCCTTCCTACATGCGCAATTGGATAATGTGGACAAATCAAAATCCCCCAAACCTAGGCTGGGGGATTTTGGTGCACCGAGGAGGATTTGAACCTCCGACCAATTGATTAAGAGTCAACTGCTCTACCGCTGAGCTATCGGTGCTTAGCGTTGTAATGTCCTTCGACACATTTGGACATTCGATTCGATTTACTATGCTGATTTCGAAATCATCGTGATAGTAGGCCGAATCCAATGGTGCAGTGTGAGGGATTTGAACCCCCGACCCTCTGTTCCGAAGACAGATGCTCTATCCAGCTGAGCTAACACTGCAAATATGTGCCGGAATGATAAGGGAAAAAATGGCGATTGTCAAGATTTTTGTAGGCAAAGTGCTGCCTGGACAGTGATCCTACGAAGACCTGCTTGATTTGACGTGCTTTGTATGCGAAGCTGTGTGGCGTCACTTTGGAGGTGCTATGTTTCGTGATTGGATCAAGGGGTTTACCCTGAACGGTGTGCCGGCTGAATTCAGTGATGTCCTGCTGGTGCTTCAGGGACGGCGGGAGGCGTACAAGCCGTATCTGCGCGATGTAGCGCTGTTTGCTCGCGCTAAGAAGGATGATGCATGCTGCCGTCTGTTATTAAGCGATGGCACGGAGACGGATCAGGTCCTGTTGGGACTCGATCGACTGCAACAACTAGGCGAAGCAGAGAAGCAACTGCTCTGCGCCATGCTGAGCGCCGCGTGCGGACGCCAGGTGCGCTGTCGCGAGGAACGTCGGCCGAACGACCCTGCGCACGAAACGCTTGTGTTCTACACGGGCGACTAACACGCTCGTAAGATCACCAAAACGCAACGCCAGGACACACCGTCCTGGCGCTTCTTTTTTTTATTACCACCCCTTTGCTGCGAGAGCGTTTGCGGCGGCGTTGATTTGGGCTTCTTGTTTGGACGAACCTGTTCCGTCGGCTACCAGATCTTTCCCGAGATAGACACCGATGCGGAACATTTTGTCGTGATCTGGTCCGCTTTCTTCTAACACTTTATAGGTCGGCGTTACCGATGTGCGCGACTGAGCTTCTTCTTGGAATCGGCTTTTTGGGTCGATGTAGAGTTTTTCGTCTAGAATACTTTGCAAGCGCGAAAGAATAACGCGCGTAACAAATTCGTTCGCCGTGTCCCAACCGTGGTCTAGGTACGCGGCACCAATGACGGCTTCCATGGCGTTTGCCAAAATGTAGCGACGAGCTTTGGAATCACCGTCTTTTTGTTCACCTTTTGAAAGATAGAGATATTCTTCGATTCCTAATTCGCGTGCGACTTCTGCCAAGTGCTGACCGTTTACAAGTGCGGCGCGCCAGTTGGTTAGTTCACCTTCTGGGTTTTGATACTTTTCGAACAGGTATTCGGTGACGATCAATTCGAGTACGGCGTCGCCGAGGAATTCGAGTCGTTCGTTGTGACCTAGGTGAAAATCGGGATGTTCATTCAAATAAGATCGGTGAACCACTGCTTGTTCCAAGTGTCCGCCTTCTTTGAATGGAATGCCGAGTTTTGCTGCTAACCCTACAATGTCATTTTGCTCCATATTATTCTGTTATTTCTGGTTCAGTTTTTGTCTCTTCTTTTGCTTCTGGTGTTTTTGCATCTACTTCTTTTAATTCATTTTTCGCCACCATGTCTTTGAAGACGGCACCAAGCACTCCGTTTACAAATTTACCCGATGCACTTCCCCCGAATGTTTTACCCAGTTCGATCGCTTCGTTGATCGCCACTTTTGAAGGGATTTTTTTGTCCCACTTCAATTCCCACAACCCAAGTCGCAAAATATTGCGATCGGTTCCGGTCATTTCTTCCAACTTCCATTCTGGCGCAAAGTGTTTTAGCACTTCGTCGATTTCGGGAAGATGTTCCGCCACCGCATGCACCTGACGGTTTACATATCCTTCGTCGTCAAATTCTGGCGCGAATTCTTTAAGAACGTGCTCGATTACCATCGGCAACCGCTCCATTTCCTGACCTCGCTGGTCCCATTCGAATAAACATTGCATGGCCATGGTTCTGGCCAAATGACGGTTTGACATATGGATTTGATTATAGCGCATGATGTTGAATTGAGCGAGAGCCGTTCGAGGGTGCGAGAGGGGGCGGATGATCGATTGATTTAGCAATGACCCCTCCTCACCCCCTTGGTAAGGGAGGGAACGTATTCGAGAATCGATGGATCCCAGCCTGCCCGGCCTTTCGCGCCGGGGATCGAGTCCGGGATGACGAAAGATGCGAGGGCTCCATCCCTACTCCCTGTGCCCTCTCCTCCTACTCGCTCCCCTTTAAAACAAAAACGAGCCCCGGGGCTCGAATTTGTTTATTTCTTTCGTCCAGCGTTTCGGCGTTGGAATTTTTGAGCATTCTTTACATCTGCTCCTTCTGCTCCAACACTCTTCACGTCGTCGATTGGTGCTTTTGGCAAAGCCTTTGCTGTTGCTTTCTTTTCTGCTTTTACAACCGCTTTTTCCATGTCTTTCTTTACGTCCATGACTTGGCGCTTGTTGTAGACTCCGCACGCTGCACAAGTTCGGTGAGGCATGATTGGAGCTTCGCATGAAGCACAAACCGCAAGCGATGTTGGCTTCAGTTTGTGGTGTGATCGTCGACGTCGAACGCGTGATCGGGAATTTCTAAATGCAGGTACTGGCATAATGGTTAAAATAGTTGGCGAAATAATAAGAAATTTTGGGTTTTTTGTCAAGCGAAAGTGCTCATTTTCGCCTAAAATAGTCGCCGGCCCACCACTTAATAAGAGGGGGCCGGCAAGATTGTTCACAACAGATCCACGTTCATAGCTACCGCGAGAACGCCAGGCCACGCACGATGTGCGGCTCGCGAACGGGACGCCGCTCGGGCAACTTCCTCTGCTCGGTGGAGGTGAAGCCGAAGCCGACTTCACACTTCGCGATCCCCTTGATGCGCTCACGAATGCTCTGCGCACGTACCGTCAGGCGGTTGCGGCGTCCGAAGAACGGGTCGCGTCCGGCTGCGGTGACCTCGATGTCGACCATCTTCAGAAACAACGGGTCCCGCACGATCTCGATGCGCCCACGGAAGGCTTCGAACACGCCCTCGTTGACCTTCAGCCAGTTGGCGCGATCGCTGCGATCCTTCGGGAGCGGAGGCAGGCGGAACTCGCGAAGGACTTCCGCCGAGAGGCCGTCACCCTTGACGAGCTCCCATGCGATCATCTTGCGAACCTCCTTCACCTGCTCATCCTGAAGCTCTTCTGGCACTCGCACCACGATCTGAACGGCCTGCATACGGACACCTCACACGCTGGATTGCGTAGGGCAAAACTAGCTTATTTTGGCAATAAAGTCAATTCTGAGTGCTTTTTCTTATCTGTCCCCTTCGTGCGATTCAGTACATGCTTTCGCTTGACTTTTGGCTCTTTTTCTGCTATTATTCTTGGTCGTAAATTCGTACGACGCTCGCGAAAAACAGGAAGGGCAATGAACCAAAGCAGGAAGCTAGCGGATTGATTGACCGCTAGTGGATGCAGAAAATCCGACGTTCCTGTGCAGCGAAGATAGCTGACGTGGGCGGGAAAAGAACGCGTTCGAAAGAATGCAGAATGAACGAAAGTTCAGGACGTTCTGAGTACTGTACGCCCAGCGAAGATAGCTTGAAAAAACGTCGTTAAAAATAGGCACGGCAGGGTTGCGACCCTTGTAGGTTTCATCCTCTTTTCCATAGGCAGGTGTTCCAGAGAAGAAGATTGACGCCAACGGGAGATGATCGCCCGTCCTGCGTGGCATATATCGATCGGGTTTCCTCATTCATCCTCAAAAATGTTGTCGGGGCGCCTAGCCTCCCCGGGCTCGACTTGGACTAGCCATCCACTCGAGCGCGAGACTCGCGATCTCCAAGCCTAGGACTACACGGTGCAGCTATTGAGCGCACCGTGTTTTCGTTTGCGGATTTTTTTACTAGACATCACTAACGAAACATTGACGATTCTTGCATTTTTATATAGTGTTTTCAGTTCCGCATCCCGCGGACGCGGAATAGGAGTTCCTATGCCCAGCATGCTCAATCTGATCGACCGCGAGACCCTGGCAAAGCTTGGGATCGACGACCCCGAGCACCCGACCTTGCGTGTGCTGATCACTCGCGAGGATGACATGCTGGTGGATTACAAAGTGATACCGTCGTCCCGCCATCTCTGGCGCGCGGTTCACGATGCGCTCCAAGTCAACTTTTTAGGCCTTGAATCAGGCATGTCTTGCGAAATGAATATCTCCAAGAACTTTGGGCTTCGCTTGTTCGTGGACGGATCCGAAACGGATGATCACCCTGTAGCAGTCCGCGTACGCGAACAGTTCGGAAGCATGGTGATCGAAGCTCACTGGGATCTTCTCAACATGGTCGACGCATTCCCTGATGCCGAGGACTTTCGTTCGTTCGCCCAAGACTGCCTGCGCACGCACTACATCGACTGCGGCATGGATTCCCAAACTACTTTGGTACCGGCCCATCGACTTAACTTCGTGCTCGTGTGCTGCACTTGCGGCTCACAAGTACAGCACCTGCGGACCCACTCTAAGCACCGCGTGGTCACGCGACTAGCAGTGGATCGTGCGTATTGCCCTAGGTGTGCGTTCAAGCCATTCGCTGCACTAAGCGGATGCCTCTTCTCGCATGCCCTGCGATCAGTTGCGAGGAGTGAAAACGAGCGGGTTTTGCGGGATACCCGCGATGGACTCCGTGAGGCACTGAAGAAGATCGATCGTAGCCTTCGCAACAACACCTAGCCAGCTCCGACCCTCTCGCGCCGCGCTGCTCCAACGAGCTGCCGGCGCCGCCCCACGACCTTGTCGTGGGCTTTTGTTTTATAGAAAAACTCGACCGTTGATTGGTCGAGTTTTCTTTTCTATTTCTTTTTCTTTCCCTTCACCTCTTCTGCAGGTGCTTCTGTTGCTTGTTCTACGATTTTTTCTACTTCTTCAACGGCTTTTTCCTGAGCTTCTTCGTCGAGCAGAATAACCGACGCTACGCTGTCGCCTGGCTTTTTGAAGCGCATGACTCGAACGCCTTGTGTTGCTCGGCTTAGCTTCGAGACGCTGGTTGCCGAGAATCGGATCACTTGTCCACCGTGCGAAATGACGAGTAAATCTTTTTTCGTTTTGAGCGAAACAAGCTGCGCCGAAACGAGGTCGCCTGTTTTTGGTGTTACTTTTGCTGTTCGGATTCCCATTCCACCACGTTTCTGTACTTTGTATTCCTTTAGCGGTGTACGTTTTCCGTACCCGTTTTGGCTGATCACCATTAGTAATCGATCGTGCGATGCTTCGCGGATGACGCTCATTCCTACTACCGTGTCGTCGCCTCGAAGTTTGATTCCGCGTACACCAGAAGCTGTTCGGCCCATTGGGCGTAAGTCTTTTTCTGGGAAGCGGATCGCCATGGCTTTTGCGGTCGTAAGGATGACTTCATCTTTTCCGCTCGAAGGTCGTACCCATTCTAGGCTGTCGCCGTCTTTTAACTTGATGGCGATCAATCCCGAACGTCGCACGTTTTCGAAATCGGCGATGTCGGTTTTTTTAATCGTTCCACCGGTTGTTACCATTACGATGTGCTTCGCTTTTTCCAAATCGCGTGAACGCATCATGGCGGTGACCTTTTCACCTGGAGCGAGTTGGAGGAAGTTTACGATTGCTTGTCCTTTAGCTGTGCGGGACGCTTCTGGAAGTTCGTAGACTTTTAACTTGAAGACGCGACCGCGCGATGTGAAGAACATCAAGTCCTGGTGCGTCGTTGCGATAAACAACGATTCTACTTCGTCTTCTTCCTTGGTTGTTAATCCGGCCACTCCCTTTCCACCTCGACTTTGTTTTTTGAATGTGTCGGGCGCTAGGCGTTTGATGTAGCCGTCCTTGGTCATCATTACGATGCTTTGCGTGTCTGGAATAATGTCTTCCATCGAGAATTCTTTCAATCCCGCTTTGATTACCTTTGTTCGGCGATCGTCGCCGTATTTGTCGCGTAGTTCGACCACTTCGGCTCGAATCACCGCCAACATCTTTTTTGGAGATTTCAAAATGGCTTCCAGTTCTTTGATCAGGTCCATCTTTTCATTGTATTCCTGTTCAATCTTGAGCTGCTCCAAGTTTGCCAAGCTTTGCAAACGCATTTCCAAAATCGCCACAGCTTGGCGTTCGGTCATTTTGAACCGCTTGATTAAGTTGAGCTTTGCGTCTTCGCGGTCCTTTGATTTTTTGATTGTTTCGATGACTTCGTCGATGTTTGCAAGTGCGATGCGCAATCCTTCTAGGATGTGTGCTCGATCGAGGGCGCGGGCAAGGTCGAACTCGGTGCGCCGGCGAACGATTTCTTTTCGGTGTTTGATGTATTCTTCCAAAATCGCTTTCAACCCAAGGACGCGCGGCTGAATACCATCAACAAGTGCCACCATGTTGTAGTGGAACGATGTTTGGAGCGGCGTTAATTTGTAGAGACGGTTAAGGACTTTTCGTGGGTAGGCGTCTTTTTTCAATTCGATCACCACGCGAATTCCCTTCTTGTTTGATTCGTCTCGCAAGTCGCGGATGCCGTCGATTTTCTTTTCGCGTACCAGCAAGGCGATTTTTTCTAACATCGATGCCTTGTTCACCAAGTACGGAATTTCAGTAACGATAATGCGACTTCCACCCTTCTTTCCTTCCGAAATTTCGGCGTTCGCACGTACCACAACACCACCTTTTCCGGTTGCGTAGGCGGCTTTAATGTCTTTCGCTCCGTACACGGTTGCACCGGTTGGGAAATCGGGACCCTTAATGTGTTCGAGCAAATCGTCGAGTGTTGCGTTTTCGTTGTCGATTAGCGCAAGGACGGCGTTCGATACTTCACGCAAGTTGTGAGGAGGAATATTTGTTGCCATTCCGACCGCAATTCCAAGCGTTCCGTTAATAAGCAAGTTTGGTAACTTTGCCGGCAGAACGGTTGGTTCTTTTTGTGAACCGTCGTAGTTTGGTCGAAAATCAACTGTGTCGCGTTCGATGTCGAGCAACATTTCTTCCGCAATTGGCTGAAGTTTTGCTTCGGTGTAACGCATGGCTGCTGGAGGATCTCCGTCTACCGAACCGAAGTTTCCTTGTCCTCGGACAAGCATGTTTCGGAACGAAAATTCCTGACCCATTCGCACCATCGAATCGTAAATCGCTTGGTCGCCGTGCGGGTGGTATTTACCCATCACTTCTCCGACCACCGTTGCCGATTTTCGGAATTTTGCGTTTGCGCGCAATCCGATCGACCACATCACGAATAGAATTCGACGGTGAACCGGCTTCATTCCATCACGCACGTCTGGTAGTGCTCGAGACACAATGACCGACATGGCGTAGTCGAGGTAGGCACGCTTCATTTCTTCGGTGATTCCTTGCGAAATCACGTTCTTCGAAAGAAGATGTTCTTGTGGGTCCTGACCTGGGTCTTGTTCTTTATTTTCCATACATTCCTTTACTTTACCTCCTGCTCTATTAATTCTTGTTTATTTCTGTTGACGGCCTCTACAAATGATCCGCCTTCGAGTTCAATGGCGCTTTTTAACTGTACCAGCGTCCATACCACTTGCGCTAATGCTGCGAGCGCGAGGATTGATCCAAAAAGGATGATCAACTGCTTCTTTCTGCTGTTCTTTTTTATTTTGATCAGCACCTGCTTTTGCATGTGGTTATTTCGAGATCACGGCTATTTGCA
Organism: uncultured Gammaproteobacteria bacterium; assembly: GCA_964569575.1. Taxonomy (GTDB): domain Bacteria; phylum Patescibacteriota; class Patescibacteriia; order UBA9934; family UBA9934; genus JAQCKO01. The sequence goes on from CAZMTL010000014.1 coordinate 7,842, forward strand.
GATCTTCTTGCGGCAAAGTAGAAGCGGTTACTTTTAATTTTGCCGTTTCTTCCATCGGTGCCCCTAGTTCTTTGCAGAAGGCTGACACATCTTCTAGCTCCATCTTTCCACCAGCGACATTGTAATATGAAGGGATGACGAGTCGAGGCTCGATTTGCGCCACAATTTCGGCTGCTGTTGACTTCGAAATCACTTCGCCGCCACCTACCGGAAGAATCAGAACATCGATACTTCCTAGTTTTTCTACTTCCTTTTCTTTTAGCGGTCGGTCGAGTGCTCCCAAGAAGCCGATCGTGACACCTTCTGTCATGAAACGGAAAATGACGTGATCGGTTCCGTCTTTTTTTGGTGCATTGATGCCTTGCACAAATACGCCTTTTATTTCGTATTCACCTGCGTGGTCAACAATAAAAGGCTTTTGATCGAATTCTCCTGCGATCAAGCCTTTTTCTGAAGCATTCGGCCCTTCGTGCGATTGTACGATGAGTGATGCGGTAAGTGTTTTTGGGAATTTTAGTCCCGTTGACGCCGCGTATGGGTCGGTCACTAGCGTAACATCGGCCTGTACGGGCTTTGATTGAATGGTAAAACTTCCTAATCCGTTCCAACTAATTTGCATATTTCGGTAAATTCTCCCCCAGTTTATCATTGTGAGCCGTTGATGGGAAGTGAATGAATTCCCCATTCGACATCCGGAGCGCAGCGAATGCTTGCCTGGCCGTTAGCGCTGGCGATCCATTCACTTCGTTCAGGATGTGGAAACACGGGCGCGAACACGTTCACTTTTCTTTCCTTCGAGTGCCTTATTCTCCATCCCCTTCCCCTTCGTCGTGCAATACAGCGGTCCAGTATTCGATTTCTTTTTTGATTTCTTCTTCCTCGGGATCACGCTCTACTACCGACCATCCTTCTTCTAGTCGATCGCAAATGCTGTTGATTTCACCTAGCCATTTTGCGTCTACCGTCGCCATGCTGCGCAAGTGGTTGATTAGACCTTGCAAACGATCGGCTTCGTCGGTCCATTTTTTTACCAGTTCATCGTACGTTTTTTGACGTGCGTGCGCGCGTTCGTCGCATTGATTTTTCAAAATGTCGTCTGCGAGCAGAATGGCTTGTTCGATTTGATGACGATCGTCGCCTTCTAACTGCTCTTCGAACAATGGGCTTTTTACATAGTCTTCCAGAATCACTCCATGCGAAGTGAGTTCTTTGATTTTTTTTGCAAGCGATTCTTCGATACGTTCGAATACCAGCTGTTGCAGACGTTGTTCTTCGTCGCCGGCACAGAGTTCGTGGAAGGCTTTTCGGTACGGAAATTCCTTTCGTCCAATTAACGCCATCGCTTGATTGATTTGCTTTTCGTTGGTGTTTTGATCGGCCGAGAGTTCGGCATGAAGCTTTTTCGCTTCTTCAATTATTTCTTCTGGCGTAAGAGGCACCATTTTTTGAATAGCGATTTCGAATTCTTTTAAATAACTTTCGTGGGGGTGAGACATAGGGAGGCTGTAGGAGTAAGGGTTAGGGAGTAGGAGGGCAAAGAAAGGGAGTAGTCTATTTTTGTATCGTCACCTTGAGGAGTCGTTTTTCGCACGACGAAGGATCTATTCGCCTCGAGCGAATCTTGCAACGATTAACGATGGATCCCAGCCTGCCCGGCCTTTAGCGCCGGGGGTCGGGGCCCGGGATGACGAGAAGGAGGCGATACGAAATTTAGAAAATGTTTCGTTTATTTGATTTTATCATAAACAGAAAAGGACGACACTTGGTGTCGTCCTTGCGGTGCGCTTGCCGTCCGTGTGACGGGGTGCGCGGGTCTAGGTGGTGCGGAGTTCGACGAGCGGGGTGAGCGTGTCGGAGACCAGGATCGCGGAGACCTTGGGGAGCATCTCCTTCAAAACCTTCTCGCGCTGGAGCTTGCGGGCCAATTCTGGATCGATCTTTGGCATCATCAGCACGCCGCAGCTTTCTGCATGCATCATCATCTTGAGGTCGGTGGGAGCATCACCCATCACGAGCGCGTCGCGCGGGTGAAGGCCGTGCTTCGCGAGGAAGATGTCCATCGCGTAGCCCTTGTTGCCATCGGAGATGACCGTCGCCTTCTTGCAACCGGCAAGTGGGTAGTTCGCGAGCATGCGCCGATCCCAGCTGAGTTCGAGGGCGAAGATGTCGCACGTACCGACAGCGCCAATGCCGTGTCCAGAACGCCACATGCGGATGTAGTCGCTCATTCCGTAGCTGATGATCGCTGCACGATCGAATGAACCGAACAGCTCACCCGCTCCCTCGCGCGGCATTTGCTTGCGCGCCAGCAGTTCGAGCGCACCTTCCACGATTCCGCTTTCGCGCATTCGTTCGATACTGCGGAAGATGAAGGCGATGTCGCTCAGATCAGAACGCTCCCTCCCTGCGAAGTATCGCTTTGCGTCTTCGATGTCGGCTTCGCGAAGTTCGGGGCGCATCAGCGTGCCCACGTCGCGCCACTGACTTCCTGCGATGAGCGTTCCGTCGAAGTCGCTCACCAGGGCCAAGGCGGCGCGGATGTGGCGGCGGAAGACTTCGTAGCCTCCCCTCGCCACGTTCACGATCAATGTTGGATGGTGCGGATCGAGCGTTGGCAGGATGCGCATCAGCGTGTCGTAGCTCTCCACTTCGACCACATCACAGGACTTGAGTAGCATGGAACCTCCTGGATTCTTGCGTGAATCGCCGTGTACCCTATCAAATTCCGCTTAACATTGACAATATTGCTTAAATCACCTAAACTTGCACAGTCTTAATTCTTAATTCCTGAACGCCCGGAGGCATTTGCCGAAACGTGGTCAGGCACAAACATATGACACAAGATCAGAACACCCAGCCCTCACAGCTAGAACAGCTGCTTGATTCGGGTGATTTTTTATCCGTACCAAAAGTCGGAGATTTAATTAAAGGACGAGTACTTTCTACAAAAGGACGCGAAGTGCGAGTAGATGTAAACGGACTTACAACAGGAGTTGTTCGAGGAAAGGAATTGTTTGCGGAAAGCTCTATTTACAGCGATTTGACTGTAGGTGGTGAAATCGAAGCAACCGTTATCGACCTCGAAAACGAAAATGGTGAAGTTGAACTTTCGTTCCGCTACGCTGGAAACAAGAAATCTTGGGAACAGTTGCAGGAACAATTTTCGAAGAACGACACTATTTCGGTGAAAGTTCTTGATGCGAACAAAGGTGGATTGCTTGTAAAGGCAAAGCACTTGAACGGATTCCTTCCAGTTTCGCAGCTTGCTCCGGACCACTACCCTCGTGTAAGCGGTGGAGATAAGCAGAAGATTCTTGATAAGTTGAATGAATTTGTTGGACAGAATTTGACGGTGAAGATTCTGGACATGAACGAAACAGAAGAAAAGTTGATTGTTTCGGAAAAGGCCGTTTGGGAAGGTGAACAGAAGAATGTTATTTCACAAATCAACGTTGGAAACATCGTGAAAGGTGAAGTAACAGCGCTTGCGGACTTTGGAGCATTCGTAAAGTTTGCACCACAAGGTTCGGACGAAGCGACACTAGAAGGATTGGTACACATTTCTGAAATCGCTTGGCAGCGAATCGACCACCCGAAGGACTTGCTTAAGAACGGACAAACCGTTGAAGCAGAAGTAATCGGCATCGAGGGAAGCAAAATTTTCCTTTCGATGAAGAAGTTGGTGGAAGATCCGTGGACTGGCGTTGAAAAGAAATACAAGGTTGGTGATGTTGTGAGCGGAAAGATCTTGAAGGTAAATCCATTTGGATTCTTCGTGGAACTTGATCAAGACATTCACGGACTTGCGCACATTTCTGAAATCACTAGCAACCCAGCAGAAGATTTGTCTAAGTACGGTGAGCCAAATCAAACTCGAGAATTCAAGATCGTTTCAATCGAACCGACCGAACACCGTTTGGGACTTTCGATCAAAGCACTTGAAGAAAAGGGTGGAAAGAAAGAAGAAACAAAGTAAATAAAAAAGATCTGCCTAACGGCGGGTCTTTTTTTGTTTGTTGATTTTCGCCGTAGCGCGCCAGCTTATCACTCCTCGCTCCCGTCTTCCCTGGCTGCGACCCGGGTTCCATCGATTCTCGAACGCGCTTCCCCTCTTTCTCATTTTCACATGGAGGTGCTAGGGGAGGTTCCGCGCATCACATCAAATAAATAACCACGACTCCTTCCCTACC
>CAZMTL010000015.1:0-10502 GCA_964569575.1 uncultured Gammaproteobacteria bacterium
GAACTGCTCGACCTTCGCGTGATTTTGTTACAGTGCCTTTGTCACAGCGTGTTGAGCTCCCCGCCAGAGGCGGGCACAGCGTTGGCGTTCGGCTTCGCCTCTCTTCGTGGTGGAGAATGGCGGAGGACTGGATGGACTTGGTCATTACGAGCGTAGCGAAGCGATCTCTCGGCGAAAATCAAGCATGTTTCCCCTCCTTCTCAGATCCACAATGAGGGGCTAGGGGAGGTGAGGAGGGGTCTTTTCGGAGAGAGTTGCTGCGCTTCTCCTTTTCATCAGATCCACAACTAGGGATCTTCTCGAACAAACAAAAAAAAGAGAACCTGTGCGGTTCTCTTTTTTCTTACGCATCCAATCGCTCCGAAAGGAGGCGGGCGACCGAGCCGGCGTCGGCGTTTCCTCGGGTTTCTTTCATGACTTGTCCAATAAACCACTGAGTCAATTTCTTTTCGCCGCCCTTGTAACGCGCAACTTCGTCCGGACTATTTTCGATCAACGTAGCGATCACTTGAATTAATGCATCGTCATTATCGATTCGCTTCGCTCCAAGTTCTTCCATCGCGTGACTAGGATCACTTCCGTCGTCGAGCATCTTTTGCAAAACAATCAATCCATTTGTTCCTGTTAGCTTTTCATCGGCAAGAAGAGTGATGAACTCTGCGAAATTCTCTGGAGAAATCTTCATGGTCTTGATGTCGATTTTGCGTTCAATCAACAATCCCATCAATTTATTCAACAGCCATCCAGTAAACAGCTTCATCATCTTCGCGCGTTTTTCTTCAACAGCGTCTTCTCGAATTTCGGGCTTTGCCTGTAGCCATGCGCTCAATTCGCTTAACGAATGTTCTGTAAATGTAGCAAGTGCCGGGTTTTCGATAATCTGTTTCGCATCGTCAGCTTTCATTCCGTATTCTTCCACAAATCGCGCGCGCTTTGCTCGAGGTAATTCGGGCATGCGTCGTCGGACATCTTCGGCCATTTGTGTTAAATCCATTGGAGGAATATCTGGTTCAGGGAAGTAGCGATAATCTGCCGAATCTTCTTTCGTGCGCTGTTCTTCCGTTACCTGCTTCGCATCATTCCATCCGCGAGTAGTGGTGATTTGAGGAATTTCTCCTTTTTCCCACAGCTTGGTTTGTCGTTTAATTTCGTAATCAATCGCACGTTCAACGGCGCGGAACGAATTCACGTTTTTAATCTCCGTCTTCGGGTGAAGGACGTCATTAATCGGGTTTCCGTTCTCGTCCACTTCGCGAAGCGAAATGTTTACGTCGCATCGCATCTGACCTTTTTCCATGTCGCCGTCCGAAACACCAAGAGTGCGAGCGATCAATCGAAGTTCCTGCATGTACGCCTTCGCTTGCGAGCCACTTCGAATATCCGGTTTGGTCACGATTTCACAAAGCGGAGTTCCTGCTCGGTTAAAGTCAACGTATGTTTTTCCGTCTTCGCCGTGAATATTTTTCGCCGCATCTTCTTCTAAGTGAAGTCGTTCAATACGAATAGTAACGGTTTGATTTTCTTCAGGAACATCAATCGTCAACTTCCCGTGTTGCATGACAGGCAAATCGAACTGCGAAATCTGGTACGCCTTTGGCAGATCGGGATAGAAATAATGCTTGCGATCAAATTTTGAATACGGAGCAATCTCACCCTGAAGCGCACTTCCAAGAAGCACCGCCCATTCAACAGCCTGACCGTTTGGAACAGGAAGAACTCCAGGATGCCCCAAATCAATCACCGAAATAGCTGTATTTGGTGCCATTCCTTCTGAAAAGTTCGACGCCGAAGAAAATAGTTTACTCTTTGTTTTTAGCTGAACATGTGTTTCCAGCCCAATAACCGGTTGTAACTTCATAGTGTTCACACAGTACCGAAAACACAGGCGAAAATCAACTTAGCGCGTTTCCTTCAAGCTTTCGTAAAGGAAGTAGGCAAACAGGATGTAAAGAGGGGTAGTAACGATAAGAGCGCTTGTAAAGATCAATTCACCAACAATGCTAGAAACCACCGCCAACGCATTGGTATTTCCTTGCAAAAGAACAACCACCAGAATCGAAAGCCCGAGGGTAAGCAGGCTGATGTACACAAGCGAAGCAATTGCAACCAAAACGTACGGAATCAATAAACGGAACATGGTGGAAAACCAGCGCCCACGCACAAGTGCTCGAGAAGCCTTAAGCGCTCGAAGTCCTTTTGCTTGCTGTTGATCGATATACAAGATTTCGGAAAAGTGAAGACTGATCGATAGGTGGATGACAAGAATAAGTGCCGCAAGTGAACCGGCGAAAATCAGAACAAGACCAACAATGCTAATCCACATGTTTTGAACCGTCGCCGCGTTGATAAGTGGAATGAGGACGCCGGGAACCAGCAACAAAAGCGGAGCAATGGTCGCGATGGTCTTTAGAATGTAGATAAAAAGATAATTCGGCATCAACTTCCAAGATGTGTTCGAAATGGTCTGATCACTCACCGGCAAGTTCTCGCGATGCTTTTTGATGAGCAAAATCATCGATGCCAAAATCCATCCTCCGGTAATCAAATTCACAATCATCAAGAAAAGGCCGTACACAATACTTCCAAGATCAATTTGAGCAAGGTTGCCCGCGACTAACTGTGTGGTAAGTTCATCCACCGGCGTACGATCAAAAAGAATCACTCCAAGAATAGTGAAAAGCAACGGCAAGCAAAGCCACGCACTGATGCGAATGAATTCTCGAAAATGCTCGACGTAGTAGTTAAACGAAACGTCGATCAGTCGGCCGATGGAAATAAGGGGTTTATTTGGCATACGAAGATGAAGTAATAAGTGAAGTTAGAAGAGCAAGTGCTTCTTGAATCATGATGTCCTTTGGTTGATTCGCATCAATCACGTGAATAGTTGTACCGGCCTTTTCGAAGACCGAACGAAACCAGTCCGAGAAGTAAGCGTCTTGAACTCTGGTAAGCAGATCAACGTTTTCAAAAATACCTTTGTGGTCGTCGTTCCGCTTCAGCCGCGCGACCAAGTGATCGATATCAACTTTGGTCAGAATCAAATGCTGCGGAGGATGTTGAAGAGCAAATGCGTTGCCAGGGAGTTGCAGAACTTCCTCGCGCGTAATGCTCGAATCAATCGCAGGTTGGTACACGGCCGAACTAGCCACCGAACGATCTTGAATAACGATTTTTCCTTTCGCAAGTGATGGCAGAATAAATCGCTTGTATTGAATCATGCGATCGAGTGCGAACGCTTGAGCGGTATCGATACCGGTATACATCTGTTCCGGCCGCGAAAGCTCTTTGCGAATCGCGCGTCCGATCCATTGCTTGCTAGGCTCCATAGTGAAAAGAACATCCGCATCTACCACATCGTTTTCAGTAGGTGAGTCGAAATGACGATCACTCCATTCCGCCAGATCGAAGCACGTATATTGCTGCGACGCCATCCAAGTTTTGAACGCTTGAATGATGGTAGATTTTCCACTTCCGGCAATTCCTTCTAGTACGATAAATAGTGACCGTTGTTCATCCATATCACTTCAATTGTATCAAGAACTCTATCGACCCGTCGAGCCAAATCCGCCACGCGACGGTGCCACAAGTTCAGCAACTTCCACGAACTGAGCTCGAGGAACAGGAGCGAACAATCCCTGCGCGACACGATCGCCCTTTTTCAACTCGACTCGCTCTTTCGAGATATTCATAATCAGCAACTGAATTTCGTCGTTGGGTCCAGAATAGTCCGAATCAATAATCCCAATCGAATTCGCCAAATCAATCCCTTTTTTCAACGGATTAGAAGAGCGAGATGCGATAAGTAGCACATGATGTTCTGGTGTTTGAATCACGAGTCCCGTTGGCACTTTTACAATCGCGCCAGGTTCAATGGAGACATCTTCAATCAGTCCAAAATCAAACGCCGCCGCACCACTTGTATGGTATTCGGGAGTAATCGCATCGGGATGAATTTTTTTGTACGAAACGTTGAGCATATTTTTTGTTCCAGTTTAGCATTGAAAAGAGAGAAGTCGATTACTTGTCCACAATGTTTGATTGCCGATGTGGTGGATTTTGGTAGGGTGGATTTATGACAACCTTCGACAAGATTTATCGCGACGCGATTGCGAACATCATGTACAACGGCGAGGAGGTATATTCGGAACGCACGAACATTTCAACACGTGCGCTTCCCGGAATAACGTTGCAATTGGATTTGAAAAAAAGTTTTCCATTGCTTACGTTGCGAAAAATTCCCGTACAACTGTTTGTGTCCGAAGTAGTTTGGATGTGTACAGGACAAAAAGATCTTTCGTTTGTGCAGCAGTACACAAAAATCTGGGACGATTTTAAAGAAGAAGACAATACGATGGAAGCCGCGTACGGCTACCGGTGGCGACATCACTTTGGTCGCGATCAGTTATTGGATTTGGTCGAACATCTACGGGTGGAACCGACATCACGACAAGGAGTCGTAGTGATGTGGGATCCAGCTTCGGATGGATTGACGGCACCAAAAAAGAAAAATGTTCCATGTCCATTTTCGTTTGTCGTAAACATTATCGGCGGGCGGCTGAACATGCATTTGATGATCCGTTCAAACGACATGATGTTAGGAAACCCTCATGACATCGCCGGCTTTGGGCTCTTGTGTTCCATGCTTGCACAAGAGCTCAAAGTTGACGTTGGCATACTCACGCTTTCCATTTCGCACGCCCACATCTACGCAAATCACTACGAACAGGCAAATCAAATCCTGGAACGCATGCCGCACCAGCACCCCGAAGTCCTTGCAAACCTCCCCGAAAACAGCTTCCGCCGCGCCCTAGAAGGCGACACAGCATTGGTAGACGAACTAACTAACATGTTCAAATCCCAATACAAACCAATGCCCGCCCTTAAAAAAATGCAGATCTCTTTATAATATGGTAGAGCGATTTAGAATAGACAAAGCTAGCCTACGCTTGACGAGGCAAGAGCTTGAAGAGGTAGAAGACGGTATTGAGTTATTGAAAGAAGCGCAAGCGGAGGAAAGAGCTTTTGAAGAAGCGAGGGAAGATTTTAGTGCAAAGGCAATTTTTGACTATATTAAAAGTTTGGATGAGAAAGATGAGGATAGCATAGGTGGTATTTTAGAAAACTATCCTGCTAGAGTTTGTGATAAAGTATTCGAACTATTTTTACGCAATGACGAGCTTAAAAGAATAGCTTTTAAGCTCGATAGTAATATTTTCTCGAAAGATTTGGAGAGAATTGTTTTTGAGTATATAAAAAACGAAGGATCTGAGCAAAGTTTTGAGCCGGTATACGGATTTTCTGAGCAGACCATTTTTTATTTTTTTAAAAAAATTAACCACGCTGGTCTCGCGAAGTTTATTGGTGAAAGAATGGACTGGGAAGATCTCATTGTGCGCAGAGGGAGGATTCCAGCGCTTCCAAATAAATTTTTTCTAGATAAAGCGAGGATTAATGAAGGAGAAGGTGTTTTGCAAGATGAGTTTGGAAGAAAATATAGTAATAAGCTTTTCGGAGCAATTGAGTATTTTCCTGAATTGGCATCTCCGCAGGCTGTTGAGAGAATTTTTAAATCAAAAAAAAGTGCATATCTTGCGAATGACCTCATAGAGAAAAGAGAGATATTTGGTTTGTCTGAAAACGAATTAATACATAAGTTTACCGAACACGATTATGGGGAGGTGTTAGTCTGGGCGCTTGGACAATTTTCGGATGAGAGTAGAGGAAATATTGTAGATTTGGCGATAAAGGATGGTTATATTGGTGCGCTAGAAGTATCATTGAATTTCGTGCCACACGAAAAGCAATTAGAGGCAGCTGGCGCGGTGATAGAAATGATGAACGCGAGCAATGTTGACAATATTCTTACGCAAATAGCATCTTGGAATAAACTAGCCAGAAAAAAAATTACAGATGCGCTACCTGCATTACTTGAAGATCAACCGAGATTATTTGCAAGAGAATATTTTCATAAGCTACCTAGGTTTTTAGTCGGAGAAATGCCCGAAGTAGTTATTCGAAAAGTTTTTACAGAAACTCCGTGGGAGCTGGTTTCGTTCATGGACGTTCTTGAATCCAAGATCTCAATAAAAGAAATGATCGAGGCGTTGTTAGCGACTGGAAGAATTGATGTTATTTGTAGCTATAGTGGAAGGCTCGGTCAGTCGCTTGACGAAGACTTTGCGATGAAAGTGATTTTGTACGGAAAGTCAAAGGAATTGATGGGTCAGCTTCGAAGATTCTCTAGGCTTTCTCGGAGCGTATTTTTAATATTAAGAAAAAAACATCGAAAAGAAACCGCTGAAAATCTAGATCGGTTTCACGACCTAACGCAGGATGATGTAACTGATCTGCTCCCCGTGATACCAGATTACAGATTGGGCACTTTCTTAGAAAACAAAAGTTTGTTAGAGAATTTAATGTTAGACGAAGAGCTGGCAATAAAAATTTTACAAAGCAGGACCGATAGGTGTAGGGGTATTTTTGAAAACTATTTTGCGAATTGTTTGCATGACGCATTTGTTCAGGAGGCGATAAGGCTGAATCAGCTGACCTTGATTATACGTTTAATAGATAATCTCCCAACTGTATTGAATAATCGAGCTATAGCTCGGGATATTTTTATAAATATAACAGAGAGGCAGTCGTATGAGGATTTTGAGGCATTGTTGCGATTCAACGAGCGCTATAGTCCGCCTTTAGACAGGATTATGAGTGTAGGATGGGAGATGATCGGATTTGGATTTGATCAGGAAGCGTATGCTGTTCTAAAGTCGATTTATGACGGAACGATCGACGCCGAATATGCAAGCAGGCTAGGCATTCACAAAACAGGTGAAGTGGGTATTAATCAGCTGCGAAAAAGTTTTGAAGGATTCAGAAAGAGTGTTCTGGATGAGTCTGCAGATACTCAGCTCATTCAGGAATCTTCTTTGCACAGAGAATATTTTAAGTCCTACGTTCGATTTAACGAAGGAGAATTCGGTGGCGCCGGAGAGGATATATTTGTGGAGACGATAAAGCGTCATGAGCAGTTATCTGGGTCAGGACGGTTGCGAGAAATGCCTAGTTTTTACAAAGAGAGCGGTCCGATGGCTGTTGGTAAGGTGAATATTGAAGCTAGAGAGTCGTTTCAGTATTCAGAGCAATTCTTGAGTAGATATAATACATTTCTCGAATCACTCGAAGAATCCTTAGAGTTGATGAAAGAAAAGCGACCGTTGAATAAGTTGTTGAACGAATTCGAGCAGAAGCGCGAAGCGGTTGTGGCCAAGTTGCAGGAGAAATTAGAAGTGGCAGTTCACCCAAAAGCGATCGATGATTTAAATAAGAAAATAAGTGGTCTACGGGATCTGAATCTGCGAAGCATAAAAGAAATCGAAAGTAATTTCGCTGCTCTTGCTGCCTTGAAAGATTTTGAGGGAGAAATTCGGAGGCTGATTTTTTTCAAGGCTTTAAACGCTCGAAGCACCGAAAGACATAGAGCAAAAGACGTAGTGGAGCACGAAGTACCGAGTTTTGAAGATATAACTTGGATGCTTTCCTTCGTTGACCATACGGTAAATGAAGAGACTTGGAAGAAGTATTTTAAAGAGAAAAGTGCAGTTCGCGCGTTTAAAGGAATGATCAACGTGAATGCATTAAGTGAAGAGTATGCGCGAGCACAGAATCAGGCAGGAAAAGACACGATGATGCTGGACTTTGTTCCAAGTCGAGGGCTATTAATGGAGTTTTCAGGAAAAATGGGGGATGCGTGTTGGGCTTCGAAATATCCTAGCATTGCATTTGCTTTTCCCAATATTACGTCGATTGCCATGGTGCAGAATAGGGAAACAAAACATGAGCGAGTTGCAGGTTCTGCTATGATGATCGAAGCAGTTTCTGCTTCGGGGGAGTCCTTGTTGATCATTCGAGGACTGAATCCAATTCAAAATGTAATAAACCAACTGCAGGTAGAAGATTTTCTTAAAAAGTTTTTTGATTACACTAAGGGCATAGCGAGAGACGCAGGAAGGAGGTTAGCGATTGTTATAGATGATCATGCCGGTGGCTCGTCAACCAATCGTCCTGTATTATTTGAGCACCTGAGTCACTTAAGAGCATCCTTAAAGCAGGTCAAGGTGGTAGATGACGAGACAACAAATTTTAACGGATACAATATATCCGACGTAACCTATCTGGTTTAAATATGAAAATTTCACTCGTAGCAGCGGTTACATTGGATGGGAAAATTGCGAAGGTTGAAAATCAAACATCGCTCGAATGGACGAGTAAGGAAGACAAGGCTTTTTTTGTGCGCAAAACAAAAGAAGCTGGTGTTTTGATTATGGGACGAACGACGTACAACACAATCGGCAAACCACTTCCTGGTCGGCTTAACATTGTAATGACACGCGACGCATCAAAACAAGAATTACTTCCAGATGTTCTTGAATACACGAGCGAATCACCGCAAGAGATTATTAAGAATCTCCAAGCCCGAGGATTCGAAGAAGTCATCATCGCCGGCGGTTCGAGTATTTATTCACAGTTTATTCAATCCGGACTGGTGACAGATTATTATCTCACCTTCGAACCAATCCTATTCGGAAAAGGAATCGGTCTAGCAGAAGACATTCAACCAAAAAAACTCACCTTCGTCTCGATGGAAAGACTAGGCGAGCAATCAGTCTTACTTCACTACAAAGCATAATATGAAACCAGATATCCAGTATCCATATATGCCGGAAGGGCGTGAGTTGAAATACGTTCCTGCTGACAACGAATTCATGCAAGCGGCAAAAGTTGCGCGTGAAGAGTGTTCAGGCGATCCGGTATATCCCGTGGGAGATGTGCTTGTAAAGGATGGTAAGGTGGTTGCTCGTGCGGGAAATGGTTTTAATCGAGGACGTGTCACTAGTGCTCATATATGTCCGCGTATTGTTTTAGGGTGTCCAACTGGTATTGGTCACGAATTATGTTATGAACACGAACCTCCTGGTCACGCGGAGGCCATGCTTGTCCGTGTGGCTCAGGAGGCGGGAATAGATACTCGGGGGGCGGATGTTTATATGTATGGGCATTGGTGGGCTTGTGAGCTTTGTTGGAAGGTATTGATTGATGCTGGAATACGTGATTTATACACCGTTGACGACGCGCATGAGCGTTTTTCACGGGATGTTGTGTATGCGGAAACCCTCACGCCAACAGTAAAAACCGCGTACATCGCTGGCGCAATTACGAATGTGCCTGCGGATGAATTCAAAACACAAATGGCGCTGTATGAAGCGTTCGGAGAAGTGTGCTCCGCCTTCGGGATAACGTTCGCAATCCCTCACGTTCACAACAAAGAAAATCAACAAGAGGTAAGAGATGCAAAAGAAGTCTATCGATGGTCGGTGGACGCGGCAAAAAATTCTGACGTGACCATTGCGGAAGTGAGTTATCCTTCTCTTGGAACCGGCGGCGAAATTGAAGCAGCAGGAATGGCAGGGAAGTCGGTTATTTTGCTTTCGCGCAAAGGTAATCGAGTTTCGAACTACACAAAAGGTCATCCGTCGGTCGTGTACCACATCGAGTACGAATCGCCCGAAGAAGCCTGCAGAATGCTCTCGAACGTACTGAAGCAGCTCTAGTATGATCCTAACGCGTAAAGACATTTTGGATCGCATGAAGAAGCACGAGCTGGCATTCGACCCACCGCTCGATCAATTCCAACTTCAACCTCATGCGATTGATTTGCGCCTTGGGTACAAATTTTTAATTCCAAAAAACTGGAGCATGACCGAACGGGGAAGGGAGGCACTCAATATTTCAATCGAAGACGTCGATATTCATCGTGAACAATTCGACGAAGTTATTTTAAAACCAGGTCAGTATTTCGAACTACTTCCAAACGAATTCGTCATTGGAACAAGTCTAGAAAGCATCCACCTGAACGCGCCAGACTTAATGGCGATCCTGTTCCCTCGAACATCCACTAATCGCCGCGGGATTAATCTATCACTCTCTGGAATCATCGACACCGGTTACGAAGGAACACTCATCTTCCCAATGCAAAACGAAGCCGGCGACCAAGTAATCCGCCTATTCCCAGGCGAACGCGTGTGCCAGGTTATTTTCGAAGAACTCGCACAGCCACTTACGATCGAAGAAGCGATGCAACACGGCTTAACACAAGCGAAGTACTCGCACTCCGGGGAACCTGGTTACAAGTTGGATAAAGTAGACGAGAGGGATTTATTAACAGGAGGGAAGTTGGAGGAGCTGAAGAAGAAGTTTGAGGTTGAGGTGAAGAGGTAGGGTGATGGAATCGAGACGATATCGAAGCGGCGTTGCTGCTTTGATATTAAAACTTTCGTCATCCCGGGCTCCGATCCGGGATCTATCGATTCTCAAATCCGCTTCCTCTCTTTTTCAAGGAAGGGCTAGGAGTGGTTATGCGTTGATCGAGCGTGATTAAATGAGCGCTTTCTCTTAAAACAAAAAAGAGGCGATTGCCTCTTTTTTGTTTACATGTTGTTGAT